>DATMMZ010000051.1:0-5439 GCA_035569455.1 Mycobacterium sp.
AGCACCTTGCCTCCGGCGTTCCTCGGCAGCGCCGGAAGGTAGTGGACCCTGCGGGGCACCTTGTAGTCGGCGAGCCGCTCACCGGCAAAGCTTTGTAGCTCGGCGGTCGATACCGTTGCTCCCGGTCGCAGGACGACATAAGCGGCGATGTCCTCACCCAGCACGTCATGAGGAATGCCGACCACCGCGGCCTCGACCACCTCCGGGTGGGCCTGCAGGACAGCCTCGACGTCGTCCGCGTAGATGTTCATGCCACCTCGGACCACCATCTCCTTCTTGCGCCCGACGATGTAGAGATAGCCGTCGGCGTCGAGGTGGCCGAGGTCGCCGGTGTGCAACCAGCCGCCGTCCCACATGCGGGCGGTGGCTTCGGGGTTGCGGTAGTACTCGCGGTGTCCGCGGGGATTGCGGGTGATGACTTCGCCGGTCTCGCCGGCGGGCAGGAGCTTTCCCTCTTCATCGACGATTTCCACTTCCACGGGCGGCGTGGGCCTCCCGACGGCGCTCGGTCGCGTGCGGGCTCCCTCGGGATCCATCGCGAAGGTGGCGTGCCCGCCCTCGGTCATGCCATAGCTGTTCAGAACGGCGGCTCCGGGCAATCGGGCTTGCAGGCGCTGCACGGTGTCCGGGGAAAGCGGGGCACTCCCCAGGATTAGCCGCTGCAGACTCGACAGGTCGGCCGAGTCGAACTCGGAGTGATGGATCAGGAGCCTGGCCATGGCCGGCACCACGAAGGAGATCACCGGCCGCTCACGCTCGACGATGTCGAGCCATCGCCCGGCGTCGAATCTGGGCAGGTACAACACCGTCATGCCCAGCTTCATCGGGTTGTAGATGAAGCCGAGGCCGGCGAAGGTGAATACCGGGGTGGCGGTGAACCACTTCAATCCGTTCCATGACGGAAGCGCGGTTGGCAGCATGGCGATGTTGCCGTGCCGCACGGCCACCCCTTTCGGCATGCCCGTGGTGCCAGACGTGTACATGACGTCAGCCAGATCGGTCGCTTCGATGGGTACCTGGATGGCCGACGCGTCCTCGCTCTTCACGTCTTCGAGGTCGGCGAACCGGCCGTGCTCCGACGGGCCGACGGTGGCGACGACGGCCGACGACGTGAGGGACGCCGACAACGGGGCGACGGCGTCCTCGAATGCGCCACTGCAAACGACCGCGGAGACCTGGGCGTGCTCCAGGATGGTCCGTATCTCGGGAGGAGACAGCCGGTTGTTCATGGGTACGGACACGGCGCCGATCTTGTGGACCGCGCTGTAGGTGACGATGAAGTCGAGGATCTGCTCAGCCTCGAGATCGATGGCGACCAAGTCCCCCTTCCGGATGCCCTTGGCCTGCAGACCATGGGCCAGCCGGTTCGACTCTCGCTCCCAGCTACCGAACGTGATTGACGACTCGTCAGCGAGATTCCGGTACGCCACCTCGTCGGGGTAGGCCGATGCCATCAGCCGCAGCTGGTCGGGCAGGACGTCAGCCATGGCGCCGCTTTTCCAGGAGGCGCTCGGCGGTGCCGCCCAGGAAGTCGGCCATGGGCCCTTCGTCGAGGGCGAGCGAACGGGCGGCTTGCAGGGCCCGTTCCATGGGAAGGAACGGATGGTCCGAGGCGAACAGGACCCGACCCTTGCCGCGGCGGGATCCCATGAACTTGATCAGCGAAGGATGCATATAGGTGGCCAGATAGGCCGAGTTCGACAGGTACAGATTGGGCCACTTGAGCATGTACTCGATGAGCAGCTCCTCGAAGGGGTGGCCCATGTGGGCGCCGATGACGACCAGATCGGGGAAGTCGATGAGGACGTCCTCGAGCAGGACCGGGTCCTGACAGCGGGACCGGACCCTCGGTCCGGGGATGCCGATATTGATCGAGACGGGAAGGCCCAGCTCCTCACAGGTGGCGTAAACCGGGTAGTAGAGGGCGTGGTTGAGCGGGTACTGGTCGACGAGGGGCGACACCCGGACGAGATCCACGGTGCCCTCAGCGGCCCGGCGCCGGACGGCCATGCTCTGCTGCCGGGGCCGGCTCGGATGGTCGACCGATGCGGCCAGATAAAGCCGGTGGCGTTGCCCGGCGGCAAACGCCAGCGTGTCGTCTTCCACCTTCGACAGCGAGGTGCTCAGGACCCCCCGGTCCACGCCGACCCGGTCCATCTCCGCCACAAGGTCGAGCGGGGTCATCCCCTCCTTTACGTCGACGCCGAAGAACCCCTCGACCGATCCGAAACCCGACTTGCCCAAGAACGCGGCCGCGGCCTCCTTCGAGAGCGCATTCACCCAGAAGTCGATGACCATGTTTCCTCCGTTAGTTGGCCACCAGCAGACCTCGTCCGACGGCGTTGCCCGCGGACATGAAAAGCCGGGCATGAACATTACACAGCGACGCCCCCGCGTAACCTCACCCCCATGCCCATTGCGATCACGCCTGAACACCAGGACCTGGCCGCCTCGGTGCGGTCACTGGTGGCGCGGATAGCGCCATCCGAGGTGCTGCACCAAGCGCTGGAGACACCGATCGCCACGCCGCCACCTTATTGGCGGGCCACCGCCGATCAGGGACTCCACGGTGTCCACCTGGCGGAATCGGTTGGCGGACAAGGGTTCGGCATCCTGGAGCTGGCGGTGGTCTTAGCCGAGTTCGGCCTGGGTGCCGTGCCAGGGCCGTTCGTCCCTTCGGCGATCGCCAGCGCTCTGATCGCGGCCCACGATCCGGACTCAACGCTGCTCGGTGACCTGGCGTCGGGCGCGGTGATCGCCGCGTACGCGTTGGAGTCGTCGATGTCGGCCACCCGGCAGGGCGATGTTCTGGTGGTCGCAGGCCAAGCGCGTTCGGTGCCCGCGGCTGCACAGGCGACACTGCTGGTGTTGCCGGTGTCTACCGACGTCGGCACCGTATGGGTGGTACTCGACGCCGACCGCCTCGATGTCGAGCAGGTCGCAAGCGTGGACCCGCTGCGGCCGGTCGCCCATGTCCGGGCGGACGCTGTCGAGGTCGGCGAGAACCGTGTGTTGAGCAACCTCAGCATCAACGCCGCGCAGGCCATCGCGTCCACGCTGCTGTCGGCCGAGGCCGTCGGCGTCGCATGCTGGGCCACCGATACGGCGTCGGCCTACGCCAAGATCCGCGAGCAGTTCGGCCGGCCCATCGGTCAGTTCCAGGCGATCAAGCACAAGTGCGCCGAGATGCTCGCGCGCACCGAGCGCGCAACCGCCGCGGTGTGGGACGCAGCCCGCGCCGTCGACGAGGGGATCGAAAAGCCGGAATCCGCCGCGGAATTCGCCGCCGCCGTGGCGGCGACGTTGGCCTCGGCCGCCGCCCAGAGCTGCACCCAAGATTGCATCCAGGTACACGGCGGCATCGGCTTCACCTGGGAGCACGACACCAACATCTATTACCGTCGGGCGCTCGGGCTGGTCGCCGCGTTCGGCCGCGCCGCCGACTATCCGCAGCGCGTCGTCGACACCGCCACCACAACCGGCGTGCGCCAGCTCAATATCGACCTCGACCCGGAGACCGAGAAGCTGCGCCAGGAGATCCAAGCCGAAGTCAGTGCCCTCAAGGCGATTCCGTCCGATCAGCGCACCGACGCGATCGTCGAGGGTGGCTGGGTCATGCCGTATCTGCCCAAGCCGTGGGGCCGCTCGGCCACCCCCGTAGAGCAGATCATCACCGCGCAGGAATTCAGCGCCGGCCGCGTCCGGCGCCCCATGCTGGGCATCGCCAGCTTTCTCGTCCCTTCCATCGTCGCGTTCGGCAATGACGACCAGAAGCAGCGCTTTCTGCCTCCGACACTGCGCAGTGAAATGATGTGGTGCCAGCTGTTTTCCGAGCCCGGTGCCGGTTCGGACCTGGCCGGCCTGTCCACCAAGGCCGTCAAGGTCGACGATGGCTGGCGAATCACCGGCCAGAAGATCTGGACCACCCTCGCGCAGTACGCACAGTGGGGTGCGCTACTGGCTCGCACCGACCCGGCCGCGCCAAAACACAACGGCATCACCTACTTCCTGCTGGACATGGCCAGCGAAGGTGTCACGGTGCGGCCGCTGCGCGAGCTCACCGGTAACGAATTCTTCAACGAAGTGTTCATCGACGACGTGTTCGTGCGGGACGGTATGGTGCTCGGTGAGGTCAACCGTGGCTGGGAGGTCAGCCGCAACACGCTGACCGCCGAGCGGGTGACTATCGGCAGCGTCGAGAACCCGAACCTTGCCAGCCTGGATCGTCTGGTCGAGCTCATGCGCGACGGTGAGTTCGACCAGATTGCGCAAAACCGCGCCGGCCAATTGATGGCCGAAGGGCACGCGGCCAAGGTGCTCAACCTGCGCTCGACGCTGCTTACGCTCGCCGGTGGCGACGCGCTGCCGTCGGCCGCGATATCCAAGCTGCTTTCGATGCGCACCGCGCAGTGCTACGCCGAGTTCGGGTTGGCGTCGTTCGGCGTCGACGGCGCTATCGGCGATGTCGGCGAATTGCCTGGCGAATGGGCTAAGTATCTCCTGACCAGCCGCGCCAGCACCATTTACGGCGGTACCTCGGAGGTGCAGCTGAATATCATCGCTGAGCGATTGTTGGGGTTACCCCGCGACCCGTAACTCTTCGGTTCAGATGGTCACGGTCAGCGGCCAGACCTTCCAGATGTCGTCGCAGTACTCGGCGATGGCGCGGTCCGACGAAAACTTGCCGCTGCGTGCGGTATTCAGGATGGACATCTTCGTCCACGACTCCCCGTCAAGCCATGCCGCGCTCACCCTGTCCTGGCATTCGACGTACGACGCGAAGTCGGCGCACACCAAGAAGGGGTCGTCGTAGCGCAGGTTGTCCACCAGCGGCCGGAACACCTCGGTGTCGCCGTGCGAGAACGTCCCGCCGGCAATGAGATCCAGCACCGCGCGCAACTCGTCGCTGCTGTCGATGAAGTCGGCCGGGCGGTACCCCTTTGCCTTGAGGTCTTGGACCTCCGACTCCGTCAGACCGAACAGGAAGAAGTTCTCCGGCCCGACCTCTTCGCGCATCTCGACGTTGGCTCCGTCGAGCGTGCCGATGGTCAGCGCGCCGTTGATCATGAACTTCATGTTCCCGGTGCCCGACGCCTCCTTGCCCGCGGTGGAGATCTGCTCGGACAGGTTGGCTGCCGGGTAGATCATGTGTGCGTTCTGCACGTTGAAGTTCGGCACGAACGCCACCTTGATGAACTTGTTGACATCCGGGTCGGCGTTGACCGTCTCCGCGATCGAGTTGATCAGCTTGATGATCCGCTTGGCCAAGAAGTACCCGGGCGCGGCCTTACCGCCAAAGATGAAGGCCCGCTGCGGGATCGACAGTCCGGGATTCTGCTTGAGGCGATGGTAGAGCGCGACGATGTGCAGCGCGTTGAGGTGCTGGCGCTTGTATTCGTGGATGCGCTTGACCTGGACATCGAACATCCAGTTGGCGTT
>DATMMZ010000052.1:0-13012 GCA_035569455.1 Mycobacterium sp.
TCCTGAGTAAGTAATACCTTCGTTGCACACCGGGCTCTACCTGCGTTAACCTGCGAACATGAGCGATTTTGGCGGCCCCAAGACGAAATTTCACGCATTATTGCAAGAACAGATTTACAACGAATTCACGAGTGCACAGCAATACACGGCGATCGCGGTTTATTTCGATGGCGCCGACCTGCCGCAGTTGGCGAAACACTTTTACAGCCAAGCGGTCGAGGAGCGGAATCACGCGATGATGCTGGTGCAACATCTGCTCGATCGTGACGTGCGAGTCGAAATCCCCGCGGTCGACGGTGTGCGGAATCAATTCGACAGGCCACGCGACGCGCTGGCGCTGGCGCTCGACCAGGAGCGGGCAGTTACCGACCAGGTCAGCCGGCTGGCAGCGGTGGCCCGTGACGAAGGTGACTACCTTGGCGAGCAGTTCATGCAGTGGTTCCTGCAAGAGCAGATCGAAGAGGTAGCGCTGATGACCACCCTGCTGCGGGTCGCCGACCGCGCTGGAGCCAACCTCTTCGACCTGGAGAACTTCGTCGCCCGCGAGGTGGGCCCGGCACCCGGCGACATTGGTGCGCCGCACGCCGCTGGCGGACGCCTATTACCGAACTAGCCGCTGCCTCCGTTCGCGCGCGCGTTCTGCAACCAGGCCTTGGTGCGACCTGGGTGATGCGTGGCAATCCATGCCACTCCGATATCCCGGCAAAAGTCGATGTCCTCGTACTCGTCGACATTCCAGCAATACACCGCGCGGCCCTGGGCGACGGTGCGGTCCACAAGTTGGGGATATTCCTTCAGCGCCGACAGCGATGGCCCCACCGCGGTGGCCCCGACGGCGGTGGCCGCGCTGCTAGTCAGGTAGCGGGCGGCCGTACCGAGCAGCACCGTCGGCAACAAGGGCGCGGCTCGCCGGATCCGCCAGACCGCGGCGGCCGAAAACGACATCACCACCGCACGGGATCGGTCGGCCGAGGCGGGCGTGGCGATACCGAAACGGTGCAGGAGTGCCAGCAACTTGCTTTCCACCAGCGAGCCGTACCGGACGGGGTGCTTGGTCTCGACGAAGATCTTGACCGGCCGGTGCCAGTCGAGAACCAGCGAAACAAGGGTGTCCAGCGTCAGCAGACTGGTATCACCGTGAGTACCGTCCGGTCGCCAGCTGTCGTGCCACGCGCCGTACTCCAGCTCGCGTAGCTGGGCCAGCGTCATCGTGCTGACCAAGCCGGCTCCCGTCGAGGTCCGGTCCAGCCGGCGGTCATGGACGCAAACCAGATGGCCGTCGCGGGTCAGCCGCACGTCGCATTCAACGCCGTCGGCACCCTCTTTGAGCGCCAGGTCATAGGCGGCCAGCGTATGTTCCGGCCGAGCCGCCGAAGCGCCGCGGTGGGCGACCACGAACGGGTGCCCGGTGAGCACTTCGTCGGCCCACGTCATAACCACTATGCTGCCGGTTCCTGCCCGCTCAACTCAACCGGGGCAGCAGATGCGGCGGCGGCCGGTCGATCTGGGTGATCCGGGCTTAACACCACCCAGCGGCGCGCGGGGCGTTGCACGGGTTTGCGCTCGAACCCTTCAAAGACCCTGGCAACGGTGGCCACCGCGGCTGCCGCAAACAGGTACGCAAACACCATCATGACGGTGTTGTTGGCGATGCCCTGGGCGTCCGTGGCAGAGCTGGTAACGATGGCGAAGATCGAAACCACGTAGCTGACAATCCAAGTGATCCACCACAGCATGATCGGCCGCTGTAGCCGGGCGTACTGGTTTTCGATGGTTGCCAGCTCGATGACGTATACGGGAGCCCATAGCAGATTGACGAACGGCACCAGGCAACCAGCCCACAACGCTCGGACGGAGCGGTGCTCTGGCAACGCGTAGTGCGAGAACGCGGCGGCCCGCCGTGCGATCAGCCACCGGATCAGCACGACAACACACGTGATCAAAGCAATGATCGCGGCCACACTGGCCACCACCCCGAGCCAGTCCGCGGCACCGGCTACCACCGAGTTCAGCAGTGTGCTCCGGTTGATGACCAACAGCACATACCGCACGACATACACCAGTGCGGCAAAGGCCAGCACCAGCAGGCCAAGGAACAGGGTGGTGCGCACCGTCGCCGCCGATGGCCCTGTCGTCGCAGGTGCTTGCGCCGTCGCGGGAGCCTGCTCGACGCGGTCCGCCAGACCCCAACGGGGTATCACGGCGTAGCGCGGTGTGGGCCCGAGGGGCCGTCGCCTGTGGGGGGCGGGCGGCGCGGCGCCGGGGCGCACGGCTATCCAACGGAAGCCCGGCGGCAGCCGCGGCGGCATGCGCTGCCACGCGGGAGGCCGCGACACGGTAGCCGCCGGCGGGCCATCGTGCGAACTCCACCGCGCGTCTGCCGGTGGCACGTCCGCCAGCGGCGCCATCAGCGCGCCGCGACAACGGGGACACCATTCGCGTCGCCGATCGCGGACATTCCACCGCGTGCCGCATTGCGAGCACACCTGAATCACCGAACCAGCGTAGCCCGGGCGACGGTGAGCGCCGGAACGGCGCGAATAAGGAGTCCCCGGCCATCCAACCCAGCCCGGGCGACGACGCGGGCCACGGGGCCGGATCGCGCGCATCTCCACCAAGCCCGCAACACAATAGCTACTTGCAGGTATCCACAGTTTCCACAGCTTTATCCACAGCAGTTCCGCGCCATTGATACAGGCTCTGTCGGCTAGCCGGGCCCTAACTGTGGATAACAACGCCCTGCCGAGCCGCAGCGATCGACAGCCTGGCGGGGACTGGAGCGAAATGGCTTGTCGCGCTAATCATCCGCCGACAGGCCCGCTGCACGGGCGTCGAACCGGCCCCCGCCCCAGCCGAGCGAGCGCCCCGGGCACCCAAGAATCCGTGGACGCAGGCACGACGTCAGAGCCCGCGATCGTTGCGGAATTTTCCAAGCGGTGCGCAAGGGGTTAAGATCGCCATCACGACAGTGACCCACCTCACTCTAGTGAGGTGAACGTGCAGGTGAGGGGCGTTCGATGACAACGCATTCGTTCGGTCCGGGTTCGCCTTCTCCGTCGGACTTGCACTCCGACTTGCCTGCGTGGAGCCACTCCTATAGCGCCGCGGCCCTACGTGCCGGCCTGATCGCTCTGGTGTTGCTGGCAGTCCTGGCGGTTATCGTTTTGTCTTGAATTCACGCCAACCGGGTATCCGAGGCATCAACCCATTGCAGTCGTTCTTGCGGCGCGCGCGGTCATAGAGCAGGGTTGACTACGCTAGGCCGTCGCGTGGCGGAAACGCGTGCGAATGAGCGTTAGACGATCACCAACGATCAAAGGAAGGAATGCCGTGGCTGAATACACCCTGCCCGATTTGGACTGGGACTACGCAGCGCTGGAACCCCACATCTCCGGTCAGATCAACGAGATCCACCACACCAAGCACCACGCTGCCTACGTCAAAGGCGTGAACGACGCCGTCGCCAAGCTCGAAGAGGCGCGCGCCAAGGACGACCACTCCGCGATCTTCCTGAACGAGAAGAACTTGGCCTTCCATCTGGGCGGACACGTCAACCACTCCATCTGGTGGAAGAACCTGTCCCCTAGCGGGGGCGACAAGCCCACCGGCGACCTTGCCGCGGCCCTCGATGACGCCTTCGGTTCGTTCGACAAATTCCGCGCTCAGTTCAGCGCGGCCGCCAACGGCTTGCAGGGCTCGGGCTGGGCTGTGCTCGGCTACGACTCCCTCGGGGACAAGCTGCTGACGTTCCAGCTGTACGACCAGCAGGCCAATGTGCCGCTCGGCATCATTCCCCTGCTGCAGGTCGACATGTGGGAGCACGCCTTCTACCTGCAGTACAAGAACGTCAAGGCGGACTATGTCAAGGCATTCTGGAACGTCGTCAACTGGGCGGATGTTCAGTCCCGCTATGCGGCGGCAACCTCTAAAACCCCAGGGTTGATATTCGGCTGACTCCAGCTCTGCCAGCTTGGGCGCCGCGCACATTGCGCGGCGCCCTTGCGTTTTGCCGGACCATCATTGAGAACCCCTTGTGAACGTGCGCACTACCAGCCGTGTCGAGTTGCCAGGCGCCTAAACCGCAGTCATGCTTAGTTATTCGACTACCGGCGTGGTTATTCGGACGGAGGCTCGGGAGGGTAGGGCGGAGGGCGAGATGGAAACTGGGTCAGGTCGGCCTATTGGGGTTGCTCCCTTCCATTCTCGTGGTGCCCTGAAAGGGTTTGTGATCTCTGGGCGTTGGCCTGATTCGACGAAAGAATGGGCCCAGCTGCTGATGGTGGCGGTGCGGGTTGCGTCATTGCCGGGATTGCTTTCCACCACAACCGTGTTCGGCGCCCGCGAGGAGTTGCCCGACGAACCCGAGCCCGGCACCGTTGGCCTGGTGCTGGCCGAGGGCACGGTGTTCGGTGAATCAGCCATCCAGCCAGGATATTTCGCTGATCATCAGCCCCCCGCCCTACTGATGCTGCATCCGCCCTCTGAAACCATGCCATCATTGCCGGAATGCACTGGGGCGGCGTCGGGATGCGTACTGCTGCCGGGATTGCCGTATCTGGGGCTCGAGCACCGGGCGGCTTGGGTGGAGGCAGAAGCCGACGGCACCATCACATCGATGGTGAGCCGCGTCGGTGTTGATCCGATCAGTCATCCCGACACCGCGATTCTGGCGATGCTGCTTGCAGCATAAGGGAATTCGAACCCTATTATTCGGGCGGCGAATCGAGGAATACGGGCGTCCGAACTTCGTCGTCTTCCTGGCGCACACCGGATTTGCCCGCTAGCCTAGGACCGTTAGCGAAGGGGAGTAGCCCCGAATCGTCGAGTCGACATACTGGCGCACAGCCCGGCTGGCGAACCGGTCCGAGCGATCGGTGGGCGAGACCTTCGACCGATGTTGGGTGGACCGGATGGTCCCAGACGGCCACCGACGACGTGTCGAAAGGTCGCCCTCATGCTCGCCGCCACGCTACTGAGTCTCGGGGTGGTCTTCCTCGCCGAACTCGGCGACAGATCCCAGCTCATCACCATGACCTACGCGCTGCGCTACCGATGGTGGGTGGTACTCCCAGGAGTAGCGATCGCCGCGTTCGTGGTGCACGGAATCTCGGTGTCGATCGGCCATTTCTTGGGTGCCTCGCTCCCGACACGCCCGATGGCCTTCGCGTCCGCGATCGCCTTCCTCGTTTTCGCTGTGTGGGCCTGGCGCGAGGGCACCACCGAAGGCAACGTCTCGACCACCAATGAATCCCGGTTCGCTCTGCTCACCGTCGTGTCGTCATTCGTGCTCGCCGAGATGAGCGACAAGACGACTTTGGCAACGCTGACGTTGGCCAGCGATCACGATTGGGCCGGTGTG
Organism: Mycobacterium sp.; assembly: GCA_035569455.1. Classification (GTDB taxonomy): domain Bacteria; phylum Actinomycetota; class Actinomycetes; order Mycobacteriales; family Mycobacteriaceae; genus Mycobacterium. The sequence goes on from DATMMZ010000052.1 coordinate 5,360, forward strand.
TGGATCGGCAGCACCCTCGGCATGATTTTGGCCGATGGCCTGGCGATTGGTGTCGGCACACTGCTGCATCAGCGGCTTCCCGCGCAGCTCTTGCACGTCTTGGCAAGCCTGTTATTCCTTCTGTTCGGATTGTGGATACTGTTCGACAGCGCGCTGGGGTGGCGGTCGGTGGCCATCACGGTTGCCACAGCGGTCGCGCTGGTGGCGGGAATTGTGGCTGTGATTCATCGGGCGCAAACTCAGCGCCGGCGCCGGACTGAGGCCGCAATCGTCGGGAGGTCACCGGACGTCGTCTAGGGTGCCGACGGCACCCCACCCCCTCACCCGCCTGTCTGGCACCCGCCCCCAGAGGTATCTCCGCGGGCTGCCGAGTGCAACCTGGGTCGGCTTCGCACGGGCCGCAAGCAGCCAGACAGCAAAGGTGACTCTCAACGAATCCCCGATGTCTGCTGGTTGCCCGGGATCAGGCATTTCGCGCCGACACGCTCTGCTCGCTCCGTTTGTTAACCACGATGAAGCTGAAACGCCACCAACCCTAATTAGACGATTTCTGCGGATACGCTGTGAATTTCGTTCAATTTGTAGACATCTGTGCTGGCGGGTTGCAGGCTCTGCAGGGGAGGTGTCGCTTACCGCTTCGAACGCCAGTACCAAAATAACTGGGGTTTGCACTTGGTTGTGGACAGAACTGTCGCTACCATGATCAGCAAATACCCATAGATAAACAGTTCCCTCTTCAGCCTCGTGGAGGTCACATCGATGAGCACGACGTTTTCCGCCCGCCTGAACCGCTTGTTCGACACGGTCTATCCACCCGGGCGCGGGCCGCACACCTCCGCGGAGGTCATCGCGGCGCTCAAGGCGGAGGGCATCACGATGTCGGCTCCCTACCTGTCACAGCTACGCTCAGGCAACCGGACGAATCCGTCGTCAGCGACGATGGCCGCCCTTGCCAACTTCTTCCGCATCAAGTCGGCCTACTTCACCGACGACGAGTACTACGAAAAGCTCGACAGGGAATTGTCGTGGCTGTCCACGATGCGTGATGAGGGTGTGCGTCAAATCGCGGTGCGGACCATCGGGTTGTCTTCGCAGTCCCAGCAGAACCTCGTGGAACGAGTCGACGAGCTGCGCCGCGCTGAGAAGCTCGACGCTTAGGCCCGCTGGCCGCCGCGCGTGGCTAGTGCCGCCCCGGTAACCAATCTGACGTTATGTTCAGCCCGACCTGGCGGGCTGCGGTCGACCTCTGCCGATTAGGGTTGGCTCACCGATCGCGCACACGCGAGAGCGTTAGTCACGAGATACCGGGAGGCGGCCGGGTATGGGCCTGTTCCGCAAGCGAAAGAGCCGCGCGACGCGTCGCGCAGAAGCCCGCGCGATCAAGGCCCGCGCCAAGCTTGAGGCCCGGCTGACCGCGAAAAACGAGGCGCGCCGGATCAAGGGCGCCCAGCGGGCCGCGGACAAGGCCCTCAAGGCGCAGTTCAAAGCGCAGCAGGACAGCGACCGGTCGGCGCTAAAAGTCGCCGAGGCCGAGCTCAAGGCGGTGCGGGAGGGCAGGTTGTTGTCGCCGACGCGGATCCGTCGGGTGCTGACGGTGTCTCGGCTGCTCGCCCCGATCCTGACGCCGGTGATCTACCGGGCGGCAATGGCCACCCGTGCGTTGATCGATCGGCGCCGCGCCGACCAGCTGGGGATTCCGTTGGCTCAGATCGGCCAGTTCTCCGGTAGCGGCGCGCGACTGTCGGCGCGCATCGCCGGGTCGGAGCAATCGTTGCGGACGGTGCAAGAAAAGAAGCCCAAGGACGCCGAAACCAGGCAGTTCGTGTCCGCGATCACCGAACGGCTCAGCGAGCTCTCGGCGGCCGTCACCGCCGCGGAGCATATGCCGGCCGCGCGCCGGCGGGCCGCCCACTCCGCGATCTCGTCGCAGCTCGACGGCATCGAGGCGGACCTGATGGCACGGCTCGGGTTGACCTGACTGGCGACTGACATGTCACCCCACGGTAGGTGGATTTCGCGCGTCCTGATCGCAGGCGCCGCGGCGGTTACGCTCTATCTCCCCGCGGGCAGCGCGCTGGCGTGGGGCCATGTCCATGCCAGCAGCGACAACGCCGTGCGCGGCGGCACCGCGATCATCACCTTTCAGGTACCCAACGAATCCAACACCGGAGCCGCCACCACCGCGCTGACCGTTACCCTTCCCGATGTGAAGTCGGCAAGCACCGAATCCATGCCTGGGTGGACGGCCAAGCTCGACCGCGATGCGGCATCCGGGACCGTTCGCTCGGTGACGTGGACGGCTGCGCCCAACGGCGGGATTCAGGCGGATCAGTTCGCACTGTTCCGGATATCGGTGCAGCTGCCGGACGCCGACACCGTCAGCTTTCCGGCTACGCAGACCTACTCCGACGGCTCGACCGTGAAGTGGGATCAGCCGCCGCTGCCCGGCGGCGGCGAACCGGAACGTCCAGCGCCCATGCTGACACTCGCCGCGGGGCCGGCCGGGCCTCATGAACACCATCCACCGCCCGGCGCGCCGGCGGACCGCGGCGCTCCATCCGAGCAGTCGAAAGCACCGGCAGACAACACCGCCCGCGTGTTGGGCGGGGCAGCCCTGATAGTTGGCGCCCTGGGTATCTGTTTTGCGTTGGTCCGCCGGCGGACATGAGACGCCTGGTACACATCGCGTGGTTGAGCCTGCTGCTGGCCGCCATGACGTTGGCTTCGACCGTGAATGCCCAGGTCGCGTCCGCGCATGCCACGCGCGTGTCGTCCCAGCCCGCCGACAACGCGGTGCTGACGGCCGGTCCCGATCAGGTGAGCGCGACCTTCAACGAGCAATTGCAAACCACGTTCGCGGCGATGGCTGTCGTCGGTCCCGATGGCAATGTGTGGTCCAGCGGACAGCCCACGGTGCAGGGCGCTGTCGTCAGCATCGGCATGCGACCGCTTGGACCGGCCGGCACCTACACGGTGAACTTTCGGGTGACATCTGCCGATGGCCATGTGGTGTCCGGGTCCTGGTCGTTTCGGCTGACGGTGCCCGGCACCGGTACGCCCGGACCCGCACCCGCCGCCACCGGTGCGGGCGGCAACATCCCAATCTGGCCGTTTGTGGTGGTTACCGTCGCGCTGGTCGCCGCTGGAGCATTGTGGGTAGTGCGGCACAGACCGTGACCGGGCCCTGGTACCCGAGACGCCGCAGGACGTCCTGGCATGATGGGACCCGAGTAACCAGTGCGCTAGAACAAAGTGCGAGAAAGCTGTAAAGGAGCCGCCGCATGGCAGACCCGCAGGATCGACCCGACAGCGAATCTGACGACGCATCGGCACCTCCGGCCAAGCAGCCTCCCGCCAAGGCCGTCAAGAAGACCGCAAAAGCGCCGGCTAAAAAAGCACCTGCGAAGAAGGCGCCAGCCAAGAAAGCGCCAGCCAAGAAGGCACCCGCTAAAAAAGCACCCGCCAAGGGCCCTGAGCCTGCGCCACCGAAGGCCGCCGCCCAGCCCCTCGGCCTACAGCAGCGGATCGAAACCAACGGCCAACTTGATGCTGCCAAAGTTGTGGCGGCACAAGCGAAATCAACTGTCGAGGCTGCCAACAATCCGGTCTCCGGCGACGAGTCTGTGCCAGCACCGCGTACCTCGCCGGTGCCCCTGGCGGTGGCGCTGGCGCTCAGCCTGTTGGCCATCTTGCTGATCCGCCAGCTGCGTCGCCGCTGACGGCCGCCTCGCATGTCAGATGTGACCGTACCTTTTCGGCCAACCGCCGACCTCGTCGATGAGATCGGGCCCGACGTACGCAGCTGCGACGTCCAATTCCGCCAGTTCGGCGGCCGCCCGGAATTCGCCGGACCGATCAGTACCGTGCGTTGCTTCCAGGACAACGCGCTGCTGAAATCTGTGCTGTCGCAGCCGGGTACGGGCGGGGTGCTGGTGATCGACGGCGCCGGCTCCCTGCACACCGCGCTGGTCGGTGACGTCATCGCCGAGTTGGCCCGCTCCAACGGCTGGGCCGGGCTGGTTGTACACGGCGCGGTGCGTGACGCAGCCACGTTGCGCGGCATCGACATCGGCATCAAGGCGCTGGGCACCAACCCCCGCAAGAGCACCAAGACCGGCGCCGGAGAGCGCGATGTCGAGGTCAGCCTGGGCGGTGTGATGTTCGTGCCAGGCGAAATCGCCTACAGCGACGACGACGGCATTGTCGTCGTCTAGCTGCAGGTGACCCTAGACCGCTACTAAACCGCCACTGCGGCAGGCATTTTGGCGAACCGAAGTCCCTCGTCGTCGATCTTGCCGCGCCGGATCAGCCGGATGTCGCGCAGATAGTTCTGGTTCAGCCGCCACGGCGTGCGGGAACCCTGTTTGGGCAACTCGTCGAGTGAGCGCAGCACGTAGCCCGGGGTGAAGTCCATGAATGGCCGTTCGTCGACATCTGAACCCGGATGCTCGACCACCACGGTGTCAAAACCGTTGTCGTCCATGTAATTCAGCAGCCGGCAGGCGAATTCCGAGACCAGGTCGGCCTTCAGCGTCCACGATGCGTTGGTGTAACCAACCGTGTAGACCATGTTGGGCAAGCCGGAGAGCATCATGCCCTTGTAGGCCATCGTCTTGGTGAGGTCCACCGGCTGCCCGTCGACGGTTACCGTCGCGCCGCCGAACAGCTGCAGGTTCAATCCCGTTGCCGTGATGATGATGTCGGCCGGTAACTCGCGTCCCGAGTTGAGCCGGATGCCGGTCGCGGTGAACCGGTCGACGGTGTCGGTGACCACGTCGGCCTTCCCCTTGCGGATGGCCCTGAACAAGTCGCCGTTCGGTACCAGGCACAGCCGCTGCTCCCACGGGTTGTAGTGGGGACCGAAATGCTTCTCGACGTCATAGCCCTCGGGAAGCTGGCGCTCAACGTAGCGCAGGAAGATGCGTCGCATCCGGTGCGGCCACTTCTGACATGCCCCGTACACCGCCGACTGCCGCAGGACGTTCTTCCACCGAACAGCGGCGTACGCGTACTTGTCGGGTAGCCAGCGGTTGAGCCTGTCGGCCATCTTGTCCGTGGCCGGCTGAGTGACGATGTAGGTGGGTGAGCGCTGCAGCATCGTGACGTGCCTGGCGCCCGAATTCGCAAGCGCCGGAATCAAAGTGACGGCGGTCGCGCCGCTGCCGATCACGACGATGTTCTTGTCGGCGTAGTCGAGGTCCTCCGGCCAGTGCTGCGGATGGATGATCGGGCCGGTGAAGTCCTCCGTGCCGGCGAACGTCGGCGCGTAGCCCTGCTCGTAGTTGTAGTAGCCGCTGCACAGGAACAGAAACGAGCAGGTGATCGCGCTCAGTTTGCCGTTGTTTTCGATCTGCACGGTCCAGCGGTTCTCGGCGCTCGACCAGTCGGCGTTGATGACCTTGGTGTCGAGCCGAATGTGCTTGTCGATGCCGTACATGGCCGCGGTGCTCTTGACGTAGTCAAGGATGGGCCCGCCGTCGGCAATGGCCTGGTGCTCGGTCCACGGACGGAACCGGAAGCCCAGTGTGTACATGTCGGAGTCGGAACGAATGCCGGGGTAGCGGAACAGGTCCCAGGTGCCGCCCATGGCTGCGCGCTTTTCCAGGATGGCGTAGCTCTTGGTCGGGCAGCGGTCCTGCAGGTGCCAGGCCGCGCTCACACCTGAGATGCCGGCGCCGACGATGACGACGTCGAGGTGCTCAGTCATGGGGCCACGCTATCAACGCTGTGTCGAATTCGTCAACGGTCTGTCGAAATTCTCAACAGCGTGTAAAGTAACGTGGGTGACCTCGCCGAGTGCGACCCGCGCCCCGCGGGGCCGGCGTTCCAAGCGCCCGTCGGGCGACGACCGCGAGCAGGCGATCCTGGCGACCGCCGAAAGGCTGCTCGAACAGCGCGCGTTCGCCGACGTCTCCGTCGATGACCTGGCCAAAGGCGCCGGCCTTTCGAGGCCGACGTTCTACTTCTATTTCAAGTCCAAGGAGGCGGTGCTGCTCTCGCTGCTCGAGCCGATGATCGCCCGCGCCGACGCGGAGATCGACGGCGCGGCGCAGCGGCTGCCTGCGGATCCGAGCCGAGTATGGCGAAACGGCATCAATGCGTTTTTCACCGCGTTCAGCTCGCACCGCGCGGTGGCCCTGGCCGGGGCGGAGGCGCTGGCCACCAGCACTGAGATCCGGGCCTTGTGGTCGGGCTTCATGCAGAAATGGATCGACCAGACCGCAGCCATGATCAGCGCCGAACGAGCGCGCGGCGCGGCACCGGAGACCATCCCGGCGGCAGACCTCGCGACGTCACTGAATCAGATGAACGAGCGCACCATGAGGGCAACCCTGTCTGCCGAACAGCCGGCGGTCAGCGAGGACGAGGTCGTCGACACCCTCACCCACATCTGGGTCGCCAGCATCTACGGCGAGGGCCTCAAGCCTTAGGGATTGTCGTACCGCCATGCGAACATATGTTCGTGCGGAGTGAGGCGTCCATCCTGCACGCGGACCTCGATTCGTTCTACGCGTCCGTCGAACAGCGCGACGACCCCACCTTGCGCGACCGCCCGGTGATCGTCGGCGGCGGGGTCGTGCTGGCGGCCAGCTATGAGGCCAAGGCCTACGGCGTGCGCACCGCGATGGGTGGGGCGCAGGCGCGGCGCCTTTGTCCACACGCCGTGGTGGTGCCGCCGCGGATGAGCGCATATTCACGGGCCAGTGACGACGTGTTCGAGGTGTTTCGGAACTGCACCCCGATCGTGGAGCCGCTCTCGGTGGACGAGGCGTTTCTGGACGTCGGCGGCCTTGGCCGGGTCTCGGGTACGCCGGTCGAGATCGCGGCACGGTTGCGCGCGGACGTGCGCGACCAGGTCCGTCTGCCTATCACGGTTGGGATTGCCCGGACGAAGTTCCTCGCGAAGGTCGCCAGCCAGGAAGCCAAGCCCGATGGATTGTTGCTGGTGCCGCCCGGTCAGGAGCTGACCTTCCTGCACCCGTTACCGGTGCGCCGGTTGTGGGGCGTGGGCGCTAAGACCGCTGACAGACTGCACGCCCATGGCATCGAGATCGTGGCCGATCTGGCGGAGCTCAGCGAGTCGACGCTGGCCTCGCTGCTGGGTGCGGCGATGGGCCGCCAACTGTATGCGCTGTCCCGCAACATCGACCGCCGTCGGGTGATTACCGGTGTGCGTCGCCGGTCTGTGGGTGCCCAGCGGGCGCTGGGCCGCGCCGGCAATCGCATGACACCCGTCGAGATCGACGCGGTAGTGGTCAACCTGATCGACCGAATCACCGCCCGGATGCGCGCCGCGGGCCGCACCGGACGGACGGTGGTGCTGCGCCTGCGGTTCGACGACTTCAGCCGGGCAACCCGCTCGCGCACTTTGCCGTGGGCCACCTCGTCGACGCAGCCCATCCTGGCCGCCGCACGGCGGTTGGTCGCATCGGCCGCGCCACTGATCGCGCAGCGTGGCTTGACATTGGTCGGTTTCGCGGTGTCGGGTATCGACCGTAGCGGTGCCCAGCAGTTGATGCTGCCATTCAACGAGGGATCGCGGGCATGGGAAGACGTTGACGAGGCGGTCGACCGGGTGCGTCGTCGCTACGGCAAGTCCGCGCTCACCCGCGCGGTGCTGGTCGGCCGTGACCCGGGCCTCGAGATGCCGCA
>DATMMZ010000053.1:0-31552 GCA_035569455.1 Mycobacterium sp.
GGGGTTGGGGGGGATGAGGGGTGTGTGGTGGGTGCGTGGTGTGGGCGTTGTTGAGGTTGGTGTGGAAGGTGATGGTGTCGTCGGTGTCACGTTGCAGGGTTCCGATGCTTGTGTATCGGGTTCCATGCTGGGCGCTGTGCAGCGTGTCGGTGATGGCCTGGGTTAGCAGCGGATGTGCGCTGATTTCGATGAAGGTGTGGTAGGCGCCGTCGGCGCCGCCACCGGCCTGGGTGATGGCCTGCTGGAAATGCACTGGGTTGCGCATGTTGGTGGCCCAGTGTTCGGCGTCGAAGACGGCGTTGGTGCGGAGGTCTTCATAGGTGGTAGAGATGATCGGGATGGTCGGGGTGCATGGGGCCAGATCGGCCAGCTCCGAACGCATCCGGGGCTGCAACGCATCCATGGCCGGGTTGTGCGGGGCCACTTCGATATTGACCCGGCTGGCGAAGCGGTCCCTCGCGCGGACGCGGGTGATCAACTCGTCGATCTGCTCGGTGGGCCCGGCGATCACGGTCTGGCGCGGCGAGTTGTAAATCCCCAACGTCACCTGCGGATAGTCGGCGATCAACGCCTCGGTCGCGGCCGCGTCGAGCTCGAGCAGGGCCATGCCACCCTGTCCGGACAACGGTGCCATCAGCCGGGACCGGGTGGCCGTCACCCGCAGCCCGTCAGCGGGGGTGAGCGCTCCGGCAACGACGGCGGCGGCGACCTCACCCATCGAGTGGCCGATGACCAGGTCTGGTTGCACCCCGTAGGAACGCCATAACGCGGTCAGCGCCAGCTGCATGCCGATCAAGCCCAGCTGAATCCGCTCGATACCGATCAGTTCTTTGCCGTTGGCGAGCACATCGTGCAGCGAGAAGCCGGCCTGCTCGACAAACACCGGTTCCAGTTCGGCGACCGCAGCCGCGAAAGCCGGTTCGTCGGCCAGCAATTGGCGGCCCATGCCAGGCCACTGGGAACCGCGTCCGGAGTAGACGAACACGGTGCCCGGCCCAGGCGAGCCGTCCTGGGCGGCCACCACTCCGGGCGCGTGCTGGCCGGTGGCCAGTGCCCGCAGTCCAGCTATCGCTTGGGCGCGGTCACGGGCGACGACGGTGCCGAACTTGGCTTGCCGCGACCGGTGATGGTTCACCGTGTGGGCTGCATCAGCCAGGGCCACCTCGGCGCCGGGCCCCTCCATCCAATCGGCCAGCACCCCGGCGGTCGCGGCTACCCGCTGCGACGTCTTGCCCGCCACCACGAGCGTCGACACCGCCGGATCCACGCCCCGCTCGGGTGCCGCAAACACTTCCTGGCCCTGCTCGATCACGACGTGCGCGTTCGTTCCGCCGAATCCGAATGACGAAACGCCGGCCCGCCTCGGATGCCCCGTGTCCGGCCATTCAGTCTGGGTATCAACGACTTTCATCCGCAAGTCGGCAAAGGGAATGTGCGGGTTCGGGCTTTCGAAGCGCTGATTGGGCGGGATCTCGGCACGCTGAACCGCCAGCACCGCCTTGATGAAGCCGGCGATCCCGGCAGCCGCTTCGGTGTGACCGAGGTTGGTCTTGATGGCGCCGATGAGCAGGGGAGAACCCTCGGCACGTCCGCGGCCCAGCACCGTGCCCAGGGCGCGCGCTTCGATCGGATCGCCCAACAGGGTTCCGGTCCCGTGCGCTTCGACGTAGTCGACCTCATTCGGTTGCATGCCGGCGTTGTTGTATGCGGCGCGCAGCACCGCCATTTGGGCCGCCGGGTTGGGGGCCATCAGCCCGTTGGAGCGACCGTCCTGGTTAACCGCTGAGCCGCAGATGACTGCAAGCACCCGATCACCGTCGCGCTGCGCGTCGGTCAGCCGCTTGAGCACCACTACCCCGGCGCCCTCACCACGCACAAACCCGTCGGCGGCCGCATCAAACGCGCGGCAACGACCGGTCGGTGACAACGCACCCACTTGATCGAAACCGCGAAATACCGCCGGAGACAACAATAAATTCACGCCGGCTGCGATTGCCAGGTGAGAATCCTGGGTCCGCAGGCTCTGGCAGGCCAGGTGGATCGCCACCAACGACGACGAGCATGCGGTGTCAATCGCTACCGAGGGGCCGCGCAGGTCGAGGAAATACGACAAGCGGTTCGCGATGATGCTCATCGCGCCCCCGGTATTGCTCCAACCGTCTACCTGCGGGAGATCCGTGGAAGCGATAGCGCCGTATTCGCTCAGGCATGACCCGGCGAATACTCCAGTCTGCGAACGGCGTAGCGAGTTGGGGGGAATTCCTGCGTGCTCCAACGCCTCCCAGGCCACCTCCAGCAGCAGGCGCTGCTGCGGGTCCATCTTGTCCGCCTCGCTCGGGGAGATCTCGAAGAAGTCCGCGTCGAAGGCGTCGATGCCGTCCAGGAATGAGCCCCAACGCGTGGTGCGGGCCAGCAGCGCTTTCACTTCGGGCGAGCCGTCGTCGAAGCGTTCCCACCGTTGGTCGGGGACCCGCCCGATCGAGGAACGGCGGTCACAGAGGAACTGCCACAACTCTTCTGGCCCGGATATCGCCCCTGGGAAGCGACAGCCCATTCCGATGACGGCGATCGGCTCCTCGAGCGAACTTCCAGTCGTGCGCTTCAGCGCCGATTCCGATTCGGGGTCAGGCTCGGGCGCGGTGAGGTATGCCGCCAGGGCGTTGATCGTCGGGTGCTCCCAGAAGTCGATTGGGGATACGGTCTTGCCCAACAGCTCTGTCAACTCCCCGGACAGCACAACCGCGTCACGGGAGCTCACGCCGAGGTCGGCCAGTGACAGAGCGGGGTCGACCTCGTCCGGTGTACAGCCGATGTTCGTCACCAAGTAGTCGACCAGCCAGTGGCGAAGGTCGGCCTCGCCACCAATGCTCGCCGTCATACCTTCACGTCCAGCCGTTTGAATCCGTCCGTTCGATAACGTTCGACGCAGGCTGAACGCCGGATCTTGCCGCTCGTGGTGATGGGGATCGAACCAGGTGACACCAGAACGAGGTCGGCCACGCGCAGACTGTGTGACTTCGATATCGCCTTGGTGACTTCACGTTTCACCGAGCGGAGTTTGAGCATGGACTCTTCCCGCGAAGTTCCGCGTCGTTTCAGTTCGATGATCGCCACCAGCTGCTCGGTGAGGTCGTCCGGCACAGCTATCGCGGCGACCCGGCCGCCGGTGATCTCCTGGATCGTCGCCTCGATGTCATCGGGGTAGTGGTTGCGGCCGTCCACGATGAGAAGGTCTTTGATGCGGCCCATGATGAAAAGTTCGCCGTCGGACATGACGCCCAGGTCTCCGGTCCGCAGCCACGGACCCTCCGGGATTCCCGGCGCGGGACCGACCAACTTGGCGTTGAAAACGCGCGCGGTCTGCTCCGGCTTGCGCCAATATCCCATGGCTACGTGGTCGCCACGCAGCCAAATCTCGCCGACCTCTCCGGACGGATTCTCAACCATGGTCTCCGGGTCGACGATTCGCACGGCCGATGGGTCGGGCGAACCGTAGCTGATGAGTTCGGTGCCGACCGACCGTTCGGTGCCACAGGGCTTGGCCTGTCCGGCGGTCAGGTGCTCGTAGTCGAATCGAACCGTTTTGGGGACGGTCCCGGCTTCGGGGGACGCCACGTAGAGGGTTGCTTCCGCGAGCCCGTACGAGGGGCGTACCGCTGCGGGGCTCAGATTGAAAGGAGCGAAACGCTCGGTGAAACGTTGCACCGTCGCCACATGAATTCGCTCACTGCCGCTGACGATTCCGACCACCTCACCGAGGTCGAGACCCGCCATGTCGTCGTCGGACGTTCTGCGCACGGCCAATTCGAAGGCAAAATTCGGTGCCGCAGAAAAGGGCAATTCTGTAGTGGCAAGCAGTTGCATCCAGCACGCCGGGCGGCGCAAAAACGACATCGGGCTTATCAACACAGCGCTTCGCTCGAGGACCAGCGGCGCGCAAATTCCGAGAATTAAGCCCATGTCGTGAAACAAGGGGAGCCACGACACCAGGGTCATGTTCGGCACCTTCGCGCCGAAATAGGGGTTCAGGCATTGCGTCACGTTGGCGATGACGTTCTTGTGCGACACGATGACACCGGCCGGCGTGCGCGTCGACCCGGACGTGTATTGGAGATAGGCCGCCCCGTTAGACAGCCTACGGGAGGCCGGCAACTGGCGTGGCGAGTCCAAGTCAAGCAGATCAACCTCAATGACGAACGGGGCGGGCTGTCCATCTTGTGCGCACGCGTATTTCGTCACGTCGCCCACGACAGAAGAACTCGTGAGGATGGCGACCGGCTGGGAATCCCGCAATACGGCGGAAACGCGGTCGTCATGAATTCCATATTGTGGCGTTGAAAGCGGAACCGCGATAAATCCGGCCTGTAGCGCCCCGAGGAAAGCGATGATGTATTCCAGTCCTTGCGGCGCCAAAATTGCCACTCGATCACCCGGCGAGCCGCACAGTTTGAGCTCTTCGGCGATGACGCAGGCACGCCGGTGGACCTGCGACCACGTCAAGGTCTCAGCAAAGCCCTTCGGGTCCAACGCGTAGTCAATGTAGGTATAGGCGGTGGTGTCAGCCTGCTGATCCGCCCGCTCCTTTAGCAAAGCGGGTACGGAAAGGTCGGTCACCAGCATCGCACTACACTCCCATTCGGCTTTTTACGTTCACCATGTGTTGCCCACCCCTGTGAGGCGCCTGCCGGATCGCACACCCCTGGACTTCTCAGTGCTTCCCAGTGCTCCGAGTCCTGCCAGCCTACGCTGAGCAGGCAGCCGTGCCGACTACGCAGTCCTTCCATCGAAGCACATCCGCATGGCGTCCAATCGCACTAAATGTGCCCCGTTCCCCGTATAACTAGTTTGTCGCATGTAAGGTAAGCATCTCTTGGGACGGGCGTGGGCAGTTTCGCAAAATCCACACACTTCGCAAAGAGTTCACTCATGTCTTTGACAGGTATTCAGGCGAGTCGAACACCACTACGCGTGCCATCTGATGTGGTTAATGTGACTTGTGATGCGGTGGTGACCGGTGTTCGGCGAGTGAGATCTGAGTCCTCGTTCTGGTACGGGGGTGCCGTCTAGTTTTGGGACCAGCGTCCCGTTGTGATGAGATTCACAGCCCCGCGGCTGCGCCGGTTTGGTGTGTGCCGGGTCGGGCCAGCAGACCGGCAGCCCGCCCGGGTCCCAGCGTCTGTCAGATCCATCCGAGCCGGCGGTATGCCGACATGCGGCGAACTCGGGGCACCGGGTGCACCGGGCCAAATGTGCGGTGACCGGCGGTGTTTTGGTCGGCAGGATCGGCGGCCTGGCTAAGCCCCGGCGCACCACTCGAGCGTTTTGTGTTTATGTCGCTGGCCAGCTCTGACAAATGGTGGTTGAGTAGAATGGTCCACAGGAAACACGCGGATCGCGAACTCTGCCGTCGTTCGATCGTGCCGTGGCGCCATGTCTTCTTGAGTCGCAATCCAGTGCTTATCGCCGATGAATGCTTAGATTGGACATGACACCGTCGTCTCTGGCGAGCGGGTAACACAATAATGCCAAATTCTTCGTTCGCAATTAAAATCCGGATCCGTGCCAGTGATTTGGGTGACGAAGTCAAATATATCGTTACCTGAAAAGAAGAAAGAGGGCGGCGACGTGATGTTCTTCCGCTTGGAATTTTAACGCTATTTCGAGAGCCAACAATCCGCCCATGCTGTGACCAAAGAAGGCGACTGGATGTCGCAAGCGGCGGCAGGTCATCCCCGTCGCGCTGTCCAGGATACCGGACTGCGATCCGCTTTACGCCGGCGGAAAACTCACGGGAAAATGGGACATAGAATGTCACGTTTCCACCTGCATCCGGGAAAACATACAGCGTGGGCGCAGTTTCGCTGTTGTTCGAACGACCGTCACCGAGCCGGCCCTGCCCCGCAGATGGGCCACGGGACACTGGCTCTTGACACCACGAGTGCCACAGAGTCCCGCCGCGGCGATACGCTGTAGCAGGTCACGTGGGTAGGAGTCGCCCACGTGCCTGCGGAATTGCGAAATAGGCCCGACACACCGGCCTGGCCACCGCAGTCACAACCGCAACACCAGGCACACTGGTAACAACAGGGATTTTGCAAGATGCCAGGAGGGTATGGCCGTGTACCGAGTCTTTGAAGCGCTGGACGAATTGAGCGCAATTGTCGAAGAAGCCCGTGGCGTGCCGATGACGGCGGGCTGTGTGGTGCCCCGCGGTGATGTGCTCGAGCTGATCGACGACATCAAAGATGCGATCCCTGGCGAGCTGGACGACGCCCAGGATGTGCTCGATGCGCGCGACTCGATGCTGCACGACGCCAAGGCACATGCCGAATCGATGGTGTCCTCGGCGACCACCGAGTCGGAGTCGATGATGAAGCATGCGCGCGCGGAGGCTGACCGGATCCTGTCCGACGCGAAAGCGCAGGCCGATCGCATGGTGAGCGAGGCGCGCCAGCACAGCGAGCGGATGGTCGGGGAGGCTCATGAGGAGTCGATTCGCATCGCAACAGCCGCGAAGCGCGAATACGAGGCCAGCGTTAGCCGCGCCAAATCCGAATGCGACCGGTTGATCGAAAACGGCAACATCTCCTATGAGAAGGCCGTGCAAGAGGGCATCAAGGAACAGCAGCGGCTGGTGTCGGAGAACGAAGTGGTGCAGGCGGCCACAGCGGAATCCACCCGGCTCATCGACACCGCGCACGCCGAGGCCGACCGGCTGCGCGGCGAGTGCGACATCTACGTCGACAACAAGCTGGCCGAGTTCGAGGAGTTTCTCAACGGCACGCTTCGTTCCGTCGGCCGCGGCCGCCACCAACTCCGGACGGCGGCCGGTACCCACGACTACGCGGTCCGTTAGCCCGCTGGCCCGGCACCCGGGCCGCACTATCGGTACGCCATGAACGGCGAATGTGCCGTCCTGCGACGTGACGGGCGCCGTACGATTTCTACTATGGCGCGGCAGCACAGCGACACGGCGCGGCGGCATCCAACCTCGCCGATGGCGGTCGACATCACGCGGCTCGGGAGACGTCCGGGAGCGATGGTCACCCTGCGCGAAACCGTGCCCAGCCCATCCCGCATCGGATTGGAGCTGATCGCGATCGAGCCGGGTGCTCCGTTGGACCTGGATCTGCGGGTGGAGTCGGTGTCGGAAGGCGTTTTGGTGACTGGGACCGTGGCTGCACCCACCGTCGGCGAGTGCGCCCGTTGCCTGACCACGGTCCGTGGGCACGTGGAAGTCGTGTTGACCGAGCTGTTTGCCTATCCAAACAGCACCACGGAGGCAACCACCGAGGACGGCGAGGTCGGACGCGTGGTCGACGACACCATCGACCTCGAGCAGTCCATCATCGACGCCGTCGTACTGGACCTCCCGTTTTCGCCGGTGTGCCGGCCGGATTGCCCGGGGTTGTGCCCAGAATGCGGTGTTGTGCTGGCCACGGAGCCCGGTCATCACCACGACCGGATCGACTCACGATGGGCCAAACTGGCTGGATTGTTGGCACCGGAGACCCCGGAGGACCCGGAGAACACCTCGCGGGGTGAGCGGTGACCCCGTCACGTCAAATTCTGCTCGACGCGCTCGGTGTCGATCTGCCTGACGAGCTGCTGCTGCTCGCGTTGACACATCGCAGCTATGCCTACGAGCACGGCGGTCTACCGACCAACGAGCGGCTCGAGTTTCTCGGCGACGCCGTCCTGGGCCTGACCATCACTGACGAGCTGTTCCACCGTCATACTGACCGGTCGGAAGGGGAGCTGGCCAAACTGCGGGCCAGCGTGGTCAACACCCAGGCGCTGGCCGACGTCGCACGGAATCTGTCCCCCGAGGGCCTCGGCGCTTACATCTTGTTGGGGCGCGGCGAGGCGCAAACCGGGGGATCCGACAAGTCCAGCATCCTGGCCGACGGTATGGAATCGCTGCTGGGCGCGATTTACCTGCACCACGGAATGGAGACTGCCCGTGAGGTGATCCTCCGGTTGTTCGGCTCGCTGCTGGCCGAGGTGGCCACGCTAGGCGCCGGGCTGGACTGGAAGACCAGCTTGCAGGAGCTGACCGCGGCGCGCGGGATGGGCGCGCCGTCCTATGTGGTCACCTCCACGGGTCCGGACCACGACAAAGAATTCACCGCGGTGGTCGTCGTGATGGACACCGAATACGGATCGGGCGTGGGCCGCTCCAAAAAAGAAGCCGAGCAGAAAGCCGCATCAACGGCTTGGAGCGTGCTGGACAGCGCGGGGAAAACTTCCGTCTAGGTCGATGGTGATGACCCGTCCCCCGCAAGCGGGAGGTACCCCCAGCGCCCGGCTTCGCCGCGCTTGCGATCATCACTGAATGCCCGAACTTCCCGAGGTCGAGGTGGTGCGGCGCGGCTTGCAGGCCCATGTGGTGGGCAAGACGATCACGGCGGTTCGGGTGCACCATCCCCGCGCGGTGCGCCGCCATGACGCCGGGCCCGCCGACCTGACGGCCCGGCTGCTGGGCGCGCGGATCAGCGGAACCGATCGTCGCGGCAAGTACCTGTGGTTGACGCTGGATTCTGTTGACGACCCGGACGCGGCACTCGTCGTGCATCTGGGCATGAGCGGGCAGATGTTGCTCGGTGCCGTCCCACGCGCTGATCATGTGCGGATTTCCGCGCTGCTGGACGACGGGACCGTGGTGAGCTTCGCGGATCAGCGGACCTTCGGAGGGTGGCTGCTTGCGGACCTGGTGACCGTCGACGGCAGCGTGGTGCCGGTACCCGTCGCCCATCTCGCGCGTGATCCGCTCGACCCGCGGTTCGATGCCGATGCCGTGGTGGAGGTATTGCGGCGCAAGCATTCCGAGCTCAAGCGCCAGCTCCTCGATCAACGGGTGGTGTCGGGGATCGGCAATATCTACGCCGATGAAGCGCTGTGGCGGGCCAAGGTGCACGGCGCGCGGATCGCCGCCACGCTGAGCCGCCCGCGGCTGGCCGCCGTCCTGGATGCCGCCGCCGACGTGATGCGCGACGCGCTGGCTAAGGGCGGCACCTCATTCGATTCGCTGTATGTCAACGTCAACGGCGAGTCGGGTTACTTCGACCGCTCGTTGGACGCCTATGGCCGCGAAGGCGAGAGCTGCCGGCGCTGCGGCGCGGTGATGCGCCGGGAGAAGTTTATGAACCGTTCGTCGTTCTACTGCCCGAGATGCCAGCCGCCGCCCCGGCGGTGACCATCGACAGGTTGTGAGGTTGCGCCCGGTAGAAAAGGACCATGACGCAACTGTGGGTCGAACGTACCGGGACGCGCCGCTATACGGGGCATAGCTCGCGAGGTGCGCAGGTACTCGTGGGCTCCGAGGACGTCGATGGCGTGTTCACCCCCGGCGAGCTGCTCAAGATCGCCCTGGCGGCGTGTAGCGGGATGTCCAGCGACCAGCCGCTGGCCCGTCGACTCGGTGACGACTACAAGGCGGTTGTCCGGGTGTCCGGCGCCGCCGACCGCGACCGAGAGATCTATCCGCTGCTGGCCGAGACCCTCGAGCTCGACTTGTCGGGATTGTCGGAAGACGAGAAGCAGCGCCTGTTAGTTGTGGTCAACCGGGCCATCGACCTGGTCTGCACTGTCGCGCGCACGCTGAAGGCGGGTACCACCGTCACCTTCGAGGTCGCCAGTGTCGAATCCTGAGTCGGATTCTGATGTCCGGCTCACCGCCTGGGTGCACGGGTACGTCCAGGGAGTCGGTTTCCGCTGGTGGACCCGCAGCCGGGCATTGGAGCTGGGCCTCACCGGTTACGCGGCCAACCAGTCCGACGGCCGTGTGTTGGTGGTGGCCCAGGGGCCGCGCGAGGCCGGCGAGAAGTTGCTGCGGCTGCTGCAGGGCGGCACCACACCGGGTCACGTCGACAAAGTCGTCGCAGATTGGTCGCAGACACTCGAACAGATATACGGGTTCACCGAGCGTTAACGCCGGTAGTCTGGCGGGTCGTGTACCTCAAGAGTCTGACGCTGAAGGGCTTCAAGTCCTTCGCATCGCCGACGACTCTGCGTTTCGAGCCCGGCATCACCGCCGTCGTCGGGCCTAATGGCTCCGGCAAATCGAACGTGGTCGACGCCCTGGCGTGGGTGATGGGGGAGCAGGGCGCGAAGTCGCTGCGCGGCGGAAAAATGGAAGACGTCATCTTCGCCGGCACGTCGTCGCGGGCCCCGCTGGGCCGCGCCGAAGTCACGGTCACCATCGACAATTCCGACAACGCGCTGCCGATCGAATACTCCGAGGTGTCGATCACGCGCAGAATGTTCCGCGATGGTGCCAGCGAATACGAAATCAACCGCAGCAGTTGCCGTTTGATGGACGTTCAGGAGCTGCTGAGCGACTCGGGCATCGGCCGGGAAATGCATGTGATCGTCGGGCAGGGCAAGCTCGAGGAGATCCTGCAGTCGCGGCCCGAGGATCGCCGCGCGTTCATCGAAGAAGCCGCCGGGGTGCTCAAACATCGCAAGCGCAAGGAGAAGGCGCTACGCAAACTCGATGCGATGTCGGCGAACCTGGCCCGGCTCACCGATCTGACCACCGAGCTGCGCCGTCAACTCAAACCACTGGGCCGCCAAGCCGAAGTGGCCCGTCGTGCGGCGACCATCCAGGCCGATCTGCGTGACGCCCGGCTGCGGCTGGCCGCCGACGATCTGGTTAGCCGGCAGGCGGAGCGGGACGCGATCCTCGAAGCCGAGGCGGCGCTGCGCCGTGAGCATGACGATGCCGCCGCCCGGCTGGCGGTGGCATCCGAAGAGCTGGCAGCACACGAAGAGGCATTGGTCGCGCTGTCCCAGCGGGCCGAGTCGGTGCAGCAGACCTGGTTCGGGCTCTCCGCCCTGGCCGAACGGGTGGGCGCCACGGTGCGGATCGCCAGCGAGCGCACTCAGCATCTCGATGTCGAGCCGGTGACGCTCGGCGACACCGAGCCCGGAAAACCCGAGGAGCTGGAAGCCGAGGCCCAGGAGGTGCAGGTCGCCGAGCAGCAGCTGCTGGCGGTGCTGGCCGCGGCGCGTACCCGACTGGAGACCGCCCGCGCCGAACTGGCCGAGCGCGAGCGTCGCGCCGCCGAGGCCGATCGGGCCCACCTGGCGGCGGTCCGGGCGGAAGCGGACCGGCGTGAGGGTCTGGCGCGGCTGGCCGGTCAGGTGGAGACCATGCGGGCGCGCGTCGAATCGATCGATGACAGCGTGGCGCGGTTGTCCGAGCGCATCGAAGAGGCCGCGGCACGGGCGCAGCAGACCCGCGCGGAGTTTGAAACCGTGCAAGGCCGCGTCGGTGAACTGGATCAGGGTGAGGTCGGCCTTGATGAGCACCATGAGCGGACCATGGCCGCGTTGCGGTTGGCCGACGAACGCGTTGCCGAGCTGCAGTCCGGCGAGCGGGGCGCCGAACGCCAGGTGGCTTCACTGCGAGCCCGCATCGATGCGCTCTCGGAGGGGCTGGAGCGTAAAGACGGCGCGGCATGGCTTACGCGGAATCATAGTGACACAGGGCTTTTCGGCCCGATTGCGAAGTTAGTCAAAGTGCGCTCGGGTTACGAGACGGCGCTGGCCGCGGTGCTCGGGCCGGCCGCCGACGCGCTGGCCGTGGAAAACCTAGGCACGGCCCGCAGCGCGATCGCCGCGCTGAAGGATGCCGACGGAGGCCGCGCGGCGCTGGTGTTGAGTGACTGGCCGGCCTCGGATGAATCCGCACCGGCGGCAGGGCTGCCCGGCGGTGCCGTGTGGGCGCTCGACTTGGTCGAGGCGTCGCCCCGGCTGCGCGGCGCGATGATCGCGCTGCTTTCGCGCGTCGCGGTGGTCAACAACCTGGCCGAAGCACTGGATCTGGTGGCGGCCCGCCCGCAATTGCGTGCGGTCACGATGGACGGTGATCTGGTCGGCGCCGGGTGGGTGAGCGGCGGTTCCGACCGCAAGCTGTCCACTCTTGAAGTCACCTCGGAGATCGATAAGGCCGGCGGCGGATTGGCCGCCGCCGAGACGCAGGCGGCTCAACTGAGCGCAGCGCTGGCCGGCGCACTGACCGAGCAGGCCGCCCGTCAGGACGCTGCCGAGCAGGCTTTGGCCGCTCTCAACGAATCCGACGCCGCGATCTCGGCCATGTACGAGCAGCTGGGCCGGCTCGGCCAGGATGCGCGCGCTGCCGAAGAAGAGTGGAGCAGGTTGCTTGGGCAGCGCGGGGAGTTAGAAGCCGGGCGCGCTCAAACAGTGGGTGAAGTCACCGAACTTGAAACCCGACTACGCAACGCCCAGGAGACCCAGCAGGTACATGCGGCCGACCCCAGTCCTGCGACCGCCCGGCAGCAGATCGCCGCCGCCGCCGAAAACGCCCGCGCAGTCGAGGTGGAAGCCCTGTTGGCGGTGCGGACCGCCGAGGAACGCGCCAACGCGGTGCGCGGGCGGGCGGACTCGCTGCGCCGCGCGGCAGCCGCCGAACGCGAGGCGCGGGTGCGGGCCCAGCAGGCGCACGCCGCGCGACTGCGAGCCGCCGCGGTGGCCTCGGCGGTGGCCGACTGTGGCCGGCTGCTGGCCTGGCGGTTGAATCGGGTGATCGAGGCGGCGTCACAACACCGCGACGCGTTGACCGCCGAACGCCAGCAGCGGTCGGCGGCCATGACCGCGGTCCGCGACGAGGCACACGCCCTGGGCGCACGTGTGGCCACACTCACCGATTCGCTGCACCGCGACGAGGTGGCCGACGCCCAGGCGGCGCTGCGGATCGAGCAGCTCGAACAGATGGTGCTGGAGCAGTTCGGGATGGCACCGCCCGATTTGATCGCCGAGTACGGTCCGCAGGTTGCGCTGCCGCCGACGGAGCTCGAAATGGCTGAATTCGAGCAGGCCCGGGAGCGCGGCGAGCAGGTGACGGCGCCCGCCCCGATGCCGTTCGACCGCGCCACCCAGGAGCGCCGGGCCAAACGCGCCGAGCGTGAGCTGGCCGAGCTGGGCAGGGTCAATCCGTTGGCTTTGGAGGAGTTTGCTGCGCTTGAGGAACGCTACAACTTCCTGTCCACCCAGCTCGAGGATGTCAAGGGTGCGCGCAAGGATTTGCTCGGCGTCGTCGCCGACGTCGATGCCCGCATCCTGCAGGTGTTCAGCGATGCCTTTGAGGACGTGGAACGCGAATTCCGTACCGTTTTCACCGCGCTGTTTCCCGGCGGGGAGGGTCGGCTGCGGCTGACCGATCCGGACGACATGCTCACCACCGGGATCGAGGTGGAGGCGCGTCCGCCGGGTAAAAAGATCACTCGGCTGTCTTTGCTGTCCGGCGGCGAGAAGGCGCTGACGGCGGTAGCGATGCTGGTGGCGATCTTCCGGGCCCGCCCGTCGCCGTTCTACATCATGGACGAGGTGGAGGCCGCGCTCGACGATGTGAACCTGGGCCGCTTGCTTGGCCTGTTTGAACAGCTGCGTGCCCAGTCGCAGATCATCATCATCACGCACCAGAAACCGACGATGGAAGTCGCTGACGCGCTCTACGGCGTGACCATGCAAAACGACGGAATCACCGCGGTGATCTCGCAGCGGATGCGCGGTCAGCAGGTGGATCAACTGGTCACCCAATCTTCCGGATAGCCCGCCGGGGCACGCCCTCACTGTCCGGCTCGCGTTGGGGCCCTGGAAGACTGTCAGCGTGTCGGAAGGTCTGTGGATCGCGATCGCGGTCGCCGCCGCCCTGGTCATCATCGCCGCGCTGGTCCTGGGCCTGGTGCGCTACCGACGGCGGCAGATCAGCCTGTCGGGGCGGCAGCCCCCGACGCTGGACCGCTCTGGCGGCTACACCGCGTCGTCCGGCATCACGTTCAGCCAGAGCACGCCGACTGTCGAGCCGGTCGACCGGATCGACACCAGCGGGCTGCCGGCCGTCGGCGACGATGCGACCGTCCCGCGCGACGCGCCGAAACGCACGATCTCCGACGTACTACTTCCCGAACCCGAGGTCATCACGCCGACCAGCGCGGAACCGGTCGTTCCGGAGCCGGCGCCGCCTGCTGAGGCCCCCGAGACACCTCAAGCCCCCGAGGTCGCCGAAGTCGAGGCCATCGCGCCGCCGGAAGGCCGGTTGGAACGACTCCGCGGGCGACTCGCCAGATCCCAGAATGCGCTCGGGCGCAGCGTGCTGGGATTGATCGGCGGTGGCGACCTGGACGAGGACTCCTGGCAAGAGGTCGAGGACACCCTGTTGGTTTCAGATCTGGGGCCGGTGACCACCGAGTCGGTGATGTCGCAACTGCGCAGCCGGCTGGCCGGCGGCAACGTGCGCACCGAGGCCGACGCCCGGGCGGTGTTCCGCGACGTGCTGATCAAAGAGCTACAACCTGACATGGACCGCTCGATCCGCGCGCTGCCGCACGCCGACCACCCCTCGGTGCTGCTGGTCGTCGGTGTCAACGGCACCGGCAAAACCACGACGGTCGGCAAGTTGGCGCGCGTGTTGGTGGCCGACGGCCGGCGCGTCGTGCTGGGCGCGGCCGACACTTTCCGGGCCGCGGCGGCCGATCAACTGCAGACCTGGGCGGCCCGGGTGGGCGCGGAGGTGGTGCGCGGGGCCGAAGGCGCCGACCCGGCATCGGTGGCGTTCGACGCCGTCGACAAGGGCATCGCCGAGGGCGCGGACGTTGTGGTCATCGACACTGCCGGGCGGCTGCACACCAAGGTCGGGCTGATGGACGAACTCGACAAAGTCAAGCGCGTGGTGACCCGGCGCGCCGCCGTCGACGAGGTGTTGCTGGTGCTCGACGCCACGATCGGGCAGAACGGGCTGGCACAGGCGCGGGTGTTCGCCGACGTCGTCGACATCACCGGCGCCGTGCTCACCAAGCTGGACGGAACGGCCAAGGGCGGCATCGTTTTCCGCGTCCAACAAGAACTTGGGGTGCCGGTGAAGCTGGTCGGACTCGGGGAAGGTCCCGACGATCTGGCGCCATTCGAACCGGAGGCCTTCGTCGACGCCCTGCTCGGCTAACAGTCCTTACACGGCGCGCGTGACGTTAATGCCGCCGAAACATGGTGGCTCCATTGCCGAAACAACGATTGCGCAAGGTTCTGGATCAGCGCCACAGGCAACTGTCTGATGGCCATGTGGGGCCGACCGGAGGTGATAGCGAGTGAGTTTCCCGATAATGGGCCAGCCCGACACCGGCGATACCGCCTGGATGCTGGCGAGTTCTGCCCTGGTGCTGTTGATGACACCGGGCCTGGCATTCTTCTACGGCGGCATGGTGCGCACCCGAAGCGTGCTCAACATGCTCATGATGAGCATCAGCGCCATGGGCGTGGTGACGGTGCTGTGGGTGCTCTACGGCTACTCGTTGTCATTCGGCGATGACGAGGGAGGCGTCGTAGGCAACCCGACCGATTACTGGGGCCTGAAGGGTCTCATCGGTGTCAATGCCGTCAAGGCCGATCCGAGCAAGGCTCAGGCTGCGGTGGATATCCCGTTGGCCGGCACCATGCCCGCCACCGTATTTGTGGCATTCCAGTTGATGTTCGCGATCATCACCGTCGCGCTGATCTCCGGGGCCGTGTCCGACCGGTTGAAGTTCAGCGCCTGGCTGGTGTTCTCCGGACTGTGGGCGACGTTCGTCTACTTCCCGGTCGCGCACTGGGTCTTCGCGGCTGACGGCTTCGCCTCCGAGCACGGCGGCTGGATCAACAACAAGCTGCACGCGATCGACTTCGCCGGTGGCACCGCGGTCCATATCAACTCCGGTGTCGCGGGCCTGATGCTGGCGATCGTCCTGGGCAAGCGCAAAGGCTGGCCGACGACGCTTTTCCGGCCGCATAATCTGCCGTTCGTGATGCTCGGCGCGGGACTGCTGTGGTTCGGGTGGTTCGGGTTCAACGCCGGATCGGCGACCAGCTCCAACGGCGCCGCCGGGTCGACATTCATGACCACGACGATCGCAACTGCCACGGCCATGCTCGGCTGGCTGCTCACCGAGCGCATCCGCGATGGCAAGCCGACGACGCTGGGAGCGGCCTCGGGCATCGTCGCCGGTCTGGTCGCTATCACTCCGTCCTGCTCATCGGTGAACGTGCTGGGCGCATTGGTGGTCGGCGCGTTGGCCGGTGTGGTGTGCGCGTTGGCCTGCGGGCTGAAATTCAGGCTCGGCTTCGATGACTCGCTCGACGTGGTCGGGGTGCACATGATCGGTGGTTTGACGGGCACGCTGCTGGTGGGTCTGCTTGCCGCCCCGGAGAGCCCCGCCATCAACGGCGTCGCGGGCGTGTCCAAGGGGTTGTTCTACGGCGGCGGTTTCGCCCAGCTGGAGCGGCAAGCGGTCGGCGCGTTCAGTGTTCTGATCTACTCTGGCGTCGTCACACTTATCTTGGCGTTGATTCTGAAATACACGATTGGGCTACGTCTGAACGAGGAGGACGAAGCCTCGGGTATCGATGAGGCCGAGCACGCTGAGAGCGGTTATGATTTCGCACTAGTCACCGCTTCGGTTCTCCCGCGTGCCGGCACATTGGAGGACACCCGTAACGGCCTGGAGGAGCGAGTGGACGAGAAAGTGGAGGCAGAGCGGACATGAAGCTGATCACCGCGATCATCAAGCCGTTCACGCTCGACGACGTCAAGACCGGTCTCGAGGAGGCGGGGGTCCTCGGGATGACCGTCAGCGAAATTCAGGGCTATGGGCGCCAGAAGGGCCACACCGAGGTTTACCGGGGTGCTGAATACTCGGTCGATTTCGTGCCGAAGGTGCGGATCGAGGTCGTCGTCGACGATTCTATCGTCGACAAGGTCGTGGACAGCATCATCCGCTCGGCGCGCACCGGCAAGATCGGCGACGGCAAGGTCTGGGTCACCCCGGTGGAGACCATCGTGCGGGTACGCACCGGTGAACGCGGATCCGATGCGCTATGAGGTTAGCCGCAGATTGCTGATCCGACGTGGACGGGCCGGGAGGGTATGAAACCCAACCGGCCCGACCCGTCCGGATCGTCTGCGCCGGACGTCACGGAAACACGTGGTGGCTACGCGGCAATCGATTTGGGTGCCGCGCGGCGCAAGCTGGTGTCAACCCCATATCGCGCATTACCGGCGGCTCTGCTGCGACAATCGTGGCTGCAACTGCACGAGTCCTGGCTGATCGCCAAGGCGGCCGAGATTGGGATCACCGATGCCAGTGGCTTCGCGATCGTTGGGGTCGGCGGGCTGGGCCGCCGCGAATTGGCGCCCTACTCCGACCTGGACCTGCTGCTGCTGCACGACGGCAAGCCGGCCGAGGTGCTGCAACGGGTCGCAGATGGGTTGTGGTATCCGTTGTGGGACGCCAACGTTCGGATCGACCACAGCGTACGAACCGTCTCCGGAGCACTGGACGTCGCCAATAGCGACCTGTTAGCCGCCCTGGGCATGCTGGAGGCACGCCACATCGCCGGCGACGCGGAGCTGTCGGCGCAATTGGTCAGTGGGGTACGGCGGCAGTGGCGCAGCGGAATTCGATCCCGGATGGACGAGATCATCGAAACGACGCACGCCCGTTGGCTGCGCTGTGGCCGGATCGCGCACCGTGCCGAGCCCGAGCTCAAGACGGGTCGCGGCGGGCTCCGCGACGTCCAATTGCTTGACGCGCTGGCGGTCGCGCAACTCATCGATCATCACGGCGTTGTCCATCCTGACATGCCGGCGGGTTCGCTCGACGCCGCGTACATCACCCTCCTCGATGTGCGCGCCGAACTGCACCGGGTATCGGGTCGCGGACGTGATCAGCTGCTGGCCCAGTTCGCGGACGAGATCAGCGAGGCGTTGAGTGTCGGCGACCGATTCGACCTGTCTCGCATGCTGTCCGACGCCGGCCGCACGATCGCGTACCACGCCGAGACGGGGCTACGGACCGCCGCCAACGCATTGCCGCGCCGCGGTGTGTCGGCCTTGGTGCGGCGGCCGAAGCGGCGACCGCTGGACGAGGGTGTCATCGAGTATGCCGGAGAAATCGTGCTCGCCCGCGACGCCAAACCCGAAGGCGACCCCGGCCTGGTGTTGAGAGTGGCCGCCGCGTCGGCTGACACCGGGCTGCCGATCAGCGCCGCAACGCTGAGGCACCTGGGAGCCAGCGCCCCCGATATGCCAACTCCTTGGCCGCGGGAGGCATTGGACGACCTACTGGTCGTCCTATTGGCCGGCCCCACCACAGTGAACACGATCGAAGCACTCGACCGCACCGGGCTCTGGGGCCGGCTGTTGCCGGAATGGGACGCGGTCCGCGACCTGCCGCCGCGCGACGTCTCCCACAAATGGACGGTGGACCGCCACATAGTGGAAACGGCCGTTTATGCGGCGCCGCTGACCACCCGCGTGGCGCGATCGGACTTGCTTGCGCTCGGTGCGCTGCTGCACGACATCGGTAAGGGGCGCGGTGTGGATCACTGTGTGCTCGGGGCCGAATTGGTCATCCCGGTCGCCAAGAGGCTGGGGTTGTCTGACACGGATGTCGACACGCTCTCCAAGATGGTCCGCTACCACCTCCTGCTGCCTATTACGGCCACCCGAGGTGACCTGAACGACCCCAAGACCATCGAGACCGTGTCCGAGACTCTGGGCAGGGATCCGCAATTGCTCGAACTGCTGCACGCGCTGGCGGAGGCGGACTCCAACGCCACCGGCCCGGGGGTGTGGAGCGACTGGAAGGCGTCCCTGGTGGCAGACCTGGTGCGTCGCTGCCGGATGATGATGGCGGGTGAGCCGCTGCCGAAGGCCGAACCGGCTACGCCCCATTATCTTTCGCTGGCAGCCGACCATGGCGTGCACGTGGAGATCAAGCCCGGCGACAGCGAGCGCATCGGCGTCGTCATGGTTGCCCCGGACGAGCGGGGAGTGGTGTCCAAAGCCGCCGCCGTGCTGGCGCTGAACTCGCTGCGAATCCATTCGGCGTCGGTGAACCTGCACGAGGGCGTCGCGATCACCGAGTTCGTGGTGTCACCACTTTTTGGTTCGCCGCCCGAAGCCGGCTTGCTGCGTCAGCAGTTCGTGGGTGCCCTCAATGGCGACGTCGATGTCCTCGGCACGCTGGAGAAGCGCGACAGCGACGCGATCAGCGCTGCGACCGCCCGGGCCGGCGAGATACAGGTCGGGGTTCCCGTCACGCGTTCGACCGCTCCGCCGCGCATCCTGTGGCTCGACACCGCCACGCCCGGCGAGCTTGTCCTCGAGGTCCGTGCCATGGATCGATTGGGTTTGCTGGCACTTTTGGCCCGGGCACTGGAGCGTGCGGGAGCAGACATCGAGTGGGCGAAGGTCAACACCTTCGGCTCAACAGCGGCAGATGTCTTCTGCGTGCAGGTGCCCTCCGAGTCGAACGGCAACCCCGACAAAGTCGCGCGAGCGGCGGTGGAGGAGCACCTGCTGGCAGTGTTGGGCGCCTCCCGCGACGCAGTGGTCGACGAGCCGGTCGGCGACTAGGTCTTCTCGTACCTGCTGGGCTCAAATCTCGGAGTTGAGCTGGCGCAAGGCATCGATGCGCGCTTTGAGCTGGTCGCGGGTGGCCGCGGCCATCGGAGGCCCTCCGTGGCGGCGCCGCAGTTCGTTGTGGATCCACCCGTGCGGCTTGCCGGTGCGGTGGTGGGCTATCGATACCAGCGAGTTGAGTTCGCGGCGCAGATCGCGGAGTTGGCCATGCATGGACGCCGACGGTGCTGGTTGTCCGGCGACGGCCCGCTTCCGTAGTTGCTCGTCCTGGCGGCGATGCAGCAGGGCGCGCATCTGCTCGGCGTCCAGCAACCCGGGGATACCGAGGTAGTCGGCCTCCTCGTCGCTTCCGGCCGGGGTGGCGGTGCCAAACGAGGATCCGTCAAAGATGACCTGGTCCAGTTCGGCGTCGGCTCCCAGTGAGGTAAAGCTCTGCTCGGCGTCGCCCTTCTCGGTTTGCGCCCTGACCGCGCGGTCACCGTCGAGGGGCTCGTCGGTTTCGCGGTGCGGCTGACCGAGCACGTGGTTGCGCTGGGCCTCCAATTCGCTTGCCAGCTGCAGCAAGTTCGGCAGCGACGGCAAGAATATGCTCGCGGTTTCTCCCGGCCGGCGAGACCGCACGAACCGGCCGACGGCCTGTGCGAAGAACAGCGGCGTCGAGGCGCTCGTGGCGTAGATCCCGACCGAAAGCCGGGGTATGTCGACACCTTCGGAGACCATGCGCACCGCGACCAGCCACCGGCTGGTGCTCTCGGCGAATTCGGTGATGCGCGTTGACGATCCGGGATCGTCCGATAGCACAAGCGTGGGCGCTTCTGAATTGATCGTCGTCAGCAGCTTGGCGTAAGCACGGGCTGCGGTCTGATCGGAGGCGATGATCATGCCGCCCGCGTCGGGCACGTGCGTACGCAGCTGGCGCAGCCGCTGATCGGCGGCCGCGATCACCGCGGGCATCCATTCGCCGGCCGGGTCCAGCGCTGTGCGCCACGCCCGCGCGGTCTGTTCGGCAGACAGCGGCTCGCCCAATCGCGCCGCGTGCTCTTCGCCGGCGCTATCCCGCCAGCGCGCCTGCCCCGAGTAGGCGAGGAACACCACCGGCCGGACCACTCCGTCGGCAAGGGCTTCGGCATAGCCGTAGCTGTGGTCGGCTTCCGAGCGCAGCACCCCGTCGGCGCCGGACGTGTAGGCGACGAACGGTATTGGGCTGTCGTCGCTGCGAAACGGCGTGCCCGTCAACGCAAGTCGGCGGGTGGCGTCGCCGAAGGCTTCTCGGATAGCGTCGCCCCAGGTCTTGGCGTCAGCGCCGTGGTGGATCTCGTCGAAGATGACCAAGGTCTTGCGCTGCTCGGTGCGCACCCGGTGCAGCGTCGGATGCGATGCGACTTGGGCGTAGGTGACCATCGCGCCGTGATACTCCGGCGAGGTCTGGGGGTTGGTGTTGGAGAACTGCGGGTCCAGGGCCAAGCCGTGGCGTCCCGCGGCCTGCGCCCATTGCACCTTGAGGTGCTCGGTGGGCACGACGACGGTGATCTGCTCGACGGCGCGTTGACTGAGTAGTTCGGCGGCCACCCGCAGCGCGAACGTGGTTTTCCCGGATCCGGGGGTGGCAACGGCCAGGAAATCGCGCGGCTGGCCGGCCAGGTACTTCACCATCGCCCGACGCTGCCAGCCTCGCAGCGGCCGGACCTGCTCCATCGACAAAGCTCCCCCGTAGATGCTCTGCGGCGGTGCTTCGGCCGCGTTACTTCTGTTGCAGCACAGCCCTCGACACAGCGAGCGTGGTCAGGCGGCGGGTGTAAAATCTAGCACGGCAAGGCTTTTCGGGATAGTTGCGATCCGGGCGGCGTGTCCTATACCGTGCGTGTCAGACGGTCCGCGAGCAGTGCGGCGAACTTAGCCGGATCGTCGAGCGAGCCGCCTTCGGCGAGAAGGGCAGTGCCATACAACAATTCGGCCGTCTCGGCAAGTGCCTGGTCTTCGGGGCGCTCTTTGTGCGCCTGTTGCAGGCCGGTGACCAGCGGATGGTGCGGGTTGAGCTCCAGGATCCGCTTTCCGACCGGAACCTCTTGCCCGGAAGCCCGGTACATGCGCGCCAGCGCCGGCGTCATGCCGAAGGCGTCGGTGATGAGGCAGGCCGGCGACTCGGTCAGGCGCGTGGACAATCGCACTTCCTTGACGTGATCACTCAACGTCTCTTTCAACCAACTCAGCAGGTCGGCGAAATCCTTCTCCTGCTCTTCGCGCTCGGCCCCGCTTTCGTCCTCCTCGGAGTCCAGGTCCACCTCGCCCTTGGCCACCGACTGCAAAGGTTTGCCCTCGAACTCGGGCACCAGCCCCACCCAGACCTCATCGACCGGGTCGGTGAGCAGCAGCACCTCGTAGCCCTTGGCCTTGAAGGCTTCGAGATGCGGCGAATTCACGACATGCTGACGCGAGTCGCCGGTGGCGTAGAAGATCTGTTCCTGCCCCTCTTTCATGCGCTCGACGTACTCGGCGAGGGTGGTGGGTTCCTCGTCGCTGTGCGTCGACGCGAACGACGAAATACCCAGCAGTGTGTCCCGGTTGTCGAAGTCCGACATCAGGCCCTCTTTGAGGACCTTGCCGAACTGGGTCCACAAGGTGCGGTAATCCTGCGGCCGCTCGGTTTGCAGATCCTTGATTGCCGACAGGACCTTCTTGGTCAGACGGCGACGGATCGCATTGATCTGCCGATCCTGCTGCAGCATTTCGCGGGAAACGTTGAGCGACATATCCTCTGCATCAACGACGCCCTTTACGAACCGCAGGTACATCGGCATGAGCTGGTCGCAGTCGGACATGATGAAGACGCGCTTGACATACAGCTGCACGCCGATCTTGGCGTCCTGATTGAACAGGTCGAACGGGGCACGCGACGGGATGAAGAGCAGGGCCTGGTACTCGAACGTGCCCTCGGCCTTCATCGCGATGACCTCGAGCGGCTCGTCCCAGGCGTGGGCGATGTGCTTGTAGAACTCCTTGTACTCTTCGTCGGAGACCTCGTCTTTTGACTTGGCCCACAGCGCCTTCATCGAGTTGATGGTTTGCGTTTCGATGGTGACTTGCTCTTCGCCACCCTCCTCGGTAGCCGGGGTGCGTCGCTCGACCTCCATCCGGATGGGCCAGGCGATGAAGTCGGAGTACTTCTTGACCAGCTCCTTGATCTTCCACTCCAAGGTGTAGTCGTGCAGCTCGTCCTCGGCGTCTTCCGGCTTGAGGTGCAGCGTTACCGACGTTCCAACCGGAGCATCGTCGACGGATTCAATGGTGTAGGTGGCCTCGCCGCCGGACTCCCACCGGGTGGCGGCGCTCTCGCCGGCCTTGCGGGTGAGCAGTGAGACCTTGTCGGCGACCATGAAACTCGAGTAGAAACCGATACCGAACTGACCGATCAGTTCCTCCGAGGCGGCCTCGTTCTTGGTCTCGCGCAACTTCTGACGCAACTCGGCGGTACCCGACTTCGCGAGGGTGCCGATCAGATCCACGACCTCCTCGCGCGTCATGCCGATTCCGTTGTCGCGAACGGTCAGGGTGCGGGCATCCTTGTCCACCTCGATCTCGATGTGCAGATCGGATGTGTCGACATCGAGGTCCTTGTTCCGAAGCGCCTCAATCCGCAGCTTGTCCAGCGCATCGGAGGCGTTCGAGATCAGCTCCCGCAGAAACGAATCCTTGTTGGAGTAAACCGAGTGGACCATCAAATCCAGCAGCTGGCGTGCCTCCGCCTGAAACTCCAACTGCTCGACATGTGCGTTCATGAGATTTCTTTCGACGACATAGCAACCGAATCTACCGAGTGCCGAATCGTTCGTGCGCTGGTGGTGGGGCTACGCAGGTAGCACCTCGCCGCGGGTCTCGGGCGCCAACGGAATGATGAAAAGCCCGATCACGAAAACCACGGCCGTCAACGCAACGGGCAAACCCAGCGTATGTGTGTGCAGCACCGCCGCGCCGAGCAAGAAGTTCACGCCCGCGCCGACAAAACGGCCGAAAGATGTGCAGAATGCAAATGCCGTTGCGCGCACACGCGTCTCGAACTGCTCGGGCAGCCAGAGGCTGAAGAGCGCAAAATTACCGCCGAAGAAGCCCAGCACGAACAGCCACGCGATGAACGGGCCGAGCCCATTGGGCAGATAGAACGCCCAGCCAAAGCTGCCGGCGATCGACACCGCCATCCCCGCGAAGTAAATTGCGAGCGTCTTTCTGCGTCCGACCCGCTCGGCGATCAGCGGCAAGACCAGACAACCCAATATGGTGCCGATCGAGAGCAGGCCGGTGGCCAATGATGCGGTCCTGGTGGCGTCGCTCTTGCCGAGACCCGCTTTCTGCGCCAGCTGAATCACCGCCGACGGTTCGTAGACCGCACCTGCCCACAAGCCAACAATCGCGATTGTCACCAGCGCGGCGGCCACCCAGGTGCGACGCCGGTAGCGCGGCCCGAGAATTTCACGCAACGGCTTCGCGTGGTCCGTCTGGCCCGCCTCGGCCTGCTGCCATTTCTCGGGTTCCTTTACGCGCGTCAAGATCAGGATGGCGACGACGACCGGCACCGCTCCCGTCAGAAACATTGCGCGCCAGCCGAAATGCACGCCGATCGTGTAATTCAGGGCGGCCGCCAGAAAGAAGCCGGCGTAGTAGCCGGTCTGCAAATAGCCTGCCCCCATTTTCCGCCGGTCCTCCGGCCACGCCTCGGCGACGTAGGTCCCCGCGAGCGCCCATTCGCCGCCGATCCCGACGCCCGCGATGAAACGGAAAATCGCGAGCTCCCAGACGTTTTGCGCCATGGCAGAAAGCCCGGTGAAGATGGCGAAGGTGAAGATCGTGGCGGCCAGGACCTTGGTGCGCCCGAAGCGGTCGGCAATCGGTCCCCAGATGAACGACAAGCCCCAGCCCACCAGGAACAGGGCGAACAGGATCGATCCCGCGAGCCCGACGTTGGACGTTGTCGCGGCATACCCCGAACGCGGCAGCAACTCGGTCAGTGCGGGCGTGAGTACCAGCGCGTAGATGAAAGAATCCATCCCGTCGAGCGTCCAGCCGGTCCATGCACCCCAGAACCCGGCGATCTGCGAACGATTGAGCGGCGTGCGACGTCGCGCAGGCATTGCCCGCTGCGTCGTTGAACTCATCGTGCCCCTCCGGTTGATCCTGTTGAACGACCCATCCGAATTCGAATGCGCGCCAAGCCGATGTGACCTAGCACTCATCCCGAATATGAATTCTATATAATATACTGATTAGCGCAATGAGTCGTTCTCGCCTGTCGGACGCGCTACCCACCTCGCTAGCGCTCGCGGAGCGCGGCAGCACGTCGCGGATGATCGCGAACGCGCTGCGGGCGGCGATCGTTGACGGCACCCTCGCGCCTGGCGTGCCGCTGCGCCAAGATGCGATCGCGCGGCATTTCTCGGTCAGCGCGATCCCGGTTCGGGAGGCCTTGCGCCAGCTCGAAAGCGAAGGCTGGGCGAAGGTCGAGATGAACAAGGGCGCCACCGTTGCGCCGCTGTCTGCCGATGAAGCGCGCGAAATCTATGAGATCCGCGCGGCACTCGAGCGTCTCGCAATCGGCCTCGCGATACCCGCTCATACGCCGGCCTCGCTGCGGCATGCGGAAGTGCTCTGCAAGGCGGCGTCGGTCGAAACCGATCCATCGCTGTACGTTGCGCGCAACAAGGCCTTTCATCTGAGCCTCTATGAGCCCGCCGCACGGCCGCAACTCTTCGAAATGATCGGCCTGCTGCATGGGCGCGGCGAACGCTATCTTCGGCTCAAGTTCGGCCTGCCGGCGTACAAGGGCGAGTCCGATCGCGAACACGCGGCGCTGCTCAGGGCGGTGCGTCGACGCGACGTCGCCGCGTCGCAATCGCTCGTCACGAAGCACCTGCTCGACACCGGTGAACTGCTCTATCGCTTCCTTTGTCAGAATGCCGAGGCAGTCGTCATGACCGCTCGGAATGGCTGACCAGGTCGCTCGTTTCGAGCCAGGTGTGGATTCGTTCCGCGACGTGAGTCCATCCGGGTTCGACCATCATGTTGTGTCCCATGTCGGGAAAGAATTCGGCTTCGGTCTGGTAGGCGCGCGCCGTGGCGTGCACCTCGGTGTTGGTGACCAAGCCGTCGTCCCGGGCGCCGAGAACCAGCACTGGGGTTGTCACTCGGCTCGATCTGACGCGGCGGAACAACGGGTCCACCACGGAGGCGCGCAGGCTCTCGGATTGCACGCGCGCCGCGCACGATTCAACGATGTCCTCCGCCGTGTTTGCGGAGAAGAGGTGCTCGCGGGCAAGAGCCGGGGTGCCGATGAACCCGGCCAAGTTGCCGGTGACGAGCGACCGGAAGGAGATCAACGGGTGGTGTCGCCAGACGCGCATCGCCAGTCCGAACACGCCCTGCGGCGGCACGGATGCAACCATGACAGCGGCCGGGGCACGGCGGTTTTCGAGGTATCGCTGCACGACGAAACCGCCCAGGGAATGGCCGATCAGCACAGGCTGGCCACCCAGGTCGTCGGCCGTGGCACGGACATCGTCGACGTAGTCGGCGATGGAACACGAGTGAAAACGCTTTGTTATCGGGCTGGCGCCGTGTCCGCGCAGGCTCAGTGCCACTGCGCGATAGCCGGCAGCTGCGAAGAAATCCAGGAAGTGGTCCCAGCACCACGCGGCATGCCAACCGCCATGTACAAAAAGCAGCGGCACCGGATGCGCGTGGCTGCAGGACCCCTTGTCGATCACCTCGAGCATGCGCCTGACCTTTGTCGGGAGCCATCGTGGCGTCAAGACATGCGGGTTCGCCACGACGAGCCCGACGAACGTCACGCCAGCGTGACTCCGGCCCACGGGCGTGACGCCAGCGTTACGCTCGTCGACCGCTAGCTTCACGGTCGCGCCCGCTAGGCTGGCGGGCGTGTTTGAATCGCTGTCTGACCGGCTGACCGGTGCCCTACAAGGGTTGCGCGGCAAAGGCCGACTGACCGACGCCGATATCGAAGCCACCACCCGCGAAATCAGGCTCGCGCTGCTCGAAGCCGACGTTTCGCTGCCCGTGGTGCGGGCGTTCGTCCACCGGATCAAAGAACGCGCCAGGGGCGCGGAGGTGTCCGGTGCTCTGAACCCGGCCCAACAGGTCGTCAAGATCGTCAATGAAGAACTCGTTGCCATCCTCGGCGGCGAGACCCGCAAGCTGGTGTTCGCGAAGACACCGCCGACCGTGGTGATGCTCGCCGGCTTGCAGGGCTCCGGTAAGACGACACTGGCCGGAAAGTTGGCCGCATGGCTTCGCGGACAAGGGCACACGCCGCTTCTGGTGGCCTGCGACCTGCAGCGGCCGGCGGCGGTGAACCAGCTGCAAGTCGTCGGTGAGCGCGCCGGTGTGCCGGTGTTCGCGCCACATCCCGGAGCCCCAGAATTTAGGCCCGAGTCCGGTCCCGGTGACCCGGTCGCCGTCGCGTCGGCAGGGCTCTCCGAGGCCCGGGCCAAACACTTCGACGTCGTCATTGTCGACACCGCCGGGCGGTTGGGCATCGACGAGGAGCTGATGGCCGAGGCCGCGGCCATCCGGGAGGCCGTCAACCCCGATGAGGTGCTCTTCGTCCTGGACGCAATGATCGGCCAGGACGCGGTCGCCACCGCGCAGGCGTTCGGTGAGGGTGTCGGTTTCACCGGTGTCGTCCTGACCAAGCTCGACGGCGACGCCCGCGGTGGGGCCGCGTTGTCGGTCCGCGAGGTGACCGGTGTCCCCATCCTTTTCGCCTCCACCGGCGAGAAGCTGGAGGACTTCGACGTCTTCCACCCGGACCGGATGGCCGGCCGCATCCTGGGCATGGGCGATGTGCTGAGCCTGATCGAACAGGCCGAGCAGGTCTTTGACGCCCAGAAGGCCGAGGAGGCCGCCGTCAAGATCGGCGCCGGCGAGCTGACTTTGGAAGATTTCCTCGAGCAGATGCTGGCCGTTCGCAAGATGGGCCCCATCGGCAACCTGTTGGGCATGCTGCCCGGCGCAGGGCAGATGAAGGACGCACTGGCCGCCGTCGACGACAAACAACTCGACCGGCTGCAGGCCATCATCCGGGGGATGACGCCGCAAGAGCGGGCCGACCCCAAGGTCATCAACGCGTCGCGGCGCCTGCGAATCGCCAACGGCTCGGGCGTGACGGTGTCGGAGGTCAACCAGCTGGTCGACCGCTTCTTCGAGGCCCGCAAGATGATGTCGTCCATGCTCGGGGGCATGGGCATCCCCGGCATCGGCCGCAAGTCCGCGACACGCAAGGCCAAGGGAGCGAAGGGCAAGAAGGGCAAGAAGGGGGCGCGGGGACCGACGCCGCCGAAGGTCAAGAGCCCATTCGGACCCGGCATGCCGGGCATGCCGGCGGGATTCCCCGATCTGTCGCAGATGCCGGAGGGTCTCAACGAGCTGCCGCCCGGACTAGCCGACTTTGACCTGTCCAAGTTGAAGTTCCCGGGCAACCCTGGAAGAAAGTAGCCGCCACCGTGCGCATGCGCGTGCGTGGTTTGGGGTTGCCCGACCAGGCCGCGACCGAACTGTGGATCGTGGACGGCCGGATCAGCCTGGAGCCGGTGTCAGGGGCCGACACCGCCTTTGACGGTGGTTGGATACTGCCCGGACTCGTCGACGCGCACTGCCACGTCGGGCTCGGCGATCCCGGCGAGATCGCACTCGACGAAGCGATCGCACAGGCCGAGACCGAACGCGACGTCGGTGCGTTGCTGTTGCGTGACTGCGGCTCGCCAACCGACACCCGCAGCCTCGACGACCGTGCCGACCTACCCCGCATCATCCGGGCCGGAAAGCATCTCGCCAGACCCAAGCGTTACTCGCCGGGCTTTTCGCGTGAGCTCGAAGACGAATCGCAACTGCCGGCCGCGGTGGCCGAGGAGGCGCGACGCGGGGACGGCTGGATCAAGCTGGTCGGTGACTGGATCGATCGCAGCGTCGGCGACCTCGCGCCGCTGTGGTCCGACGACGTGCTCAAGGCCGCGATCGAAACTGCGCACGCCCACGGGGCGCGGGTGACCGCGCACGTTTTCAGCGAGGACGCGTTGCCTGGCCTGATCAACGCCGGTATCGATTGCATCGAACACGGCACCGGGCTTACTGACGACACCATCACCTTGATGCTCGAGCACGACACCGCGCTGGTCCCCACGCTGATCAACCTGGAGAACTTCCCGGGCATCGCCGACGCCGCCACGCGCTATCCGACCTACGCAGCCCACATGCGTGACCTGTATGCCCGCAGCTACCGGCGGATCGCCGCGGCGCGCGAGGCCGGCGTGCCTGTTTACGCCGGCACCGATGCCGGCAGCATGATCAAGCACGGGCGGATCGCCGACGAGGTCGAGGCGCTCAAGGGCATCGGGATGAGCGCAACCGAGGCATTGGGCGCAGCCTGCTGGGATGCCCGTCGCTGGCTGGGCCGTCCCGGTCTGGATCATGGGGCATCTGCTGATCTGTTGTGCTACTCGGAGGACCCGCGGCAGGGTCCGGAAGTGCTGAACCATCCTGATCTGGTGATTCTGCGCGGCAAGACGTTTCGGCCTTGAAGCCGGCGGCGCGCACCGGACGAGCACGTTCCCTTGATCACGGTTACGATCGCGGGATGGCGTTAGCCAGCGGCGCGACCTTTGCCGGTTACACGGTGGCGCGAAGGCTGGGTTCCGGAGTGACGGGTGAGGTTTACCTTGCCCAGGATCCTCGATCGCCGCGCTGGGTGGCTTTGAAAGTTCTTTCGGTGGCGATGTCGGCGGACAGTGAATTCCGCCAGCGATTTCTGTCGGAGACAGCCACCGCCACAAACCTCTATCACCCGCACATCGTGGAGGTGCATGCGCGCGGCGAGTTCGAGGGACAGCTGTGGATCGCGATGGACTACGTCGAGGGCATTACCGCCGCGCAGCTCATGGCCGAGCGGTTCCCGGCGGTTTCACCGGCCAGCGAGGTGCTCGCGATCATCACCGCCGTGGCCGGAGCTCTCGACCACGCCCACCAGCGCGGACTGCTGCACCGCGATGTGAAACCCGCCAACATCGTGCTGACAAGTCGCGGTGCGGGCGAGCAGCGGATTCTGCTGGCCGACTTCGGGATAGCCCGCAGACTCGGCGAGCCCACCGGGACCACTGGGACCACTATCCCGGTCGGCACGATCGGCTACGCCGCGCCCGAACAGTTGATGGGCGCCGACATTGACGGGCGCGCCGACCAGCACGCATTGGCGGCCAGCGCCTTCCACCTGCTCACCGGCGCCGCGCCGGTCCAGCATTCCGATCCGAGCGCCGCGCTGCGCCAGCTTCTCAACGGTCCGCCGCCAAGACTCAGCGACCAGCGCCCGGAGTTGGCACGTCTGGATGGTGTGTTCTCCAGAGCGCTTGCTAAAAGACCCGCTGACCGGTTCGACAGCTGCCGCGAATTTGCCGATGCGGCCAACGAACAGGCCGGTGTCTCGATCGGCGATCGCAGTCCCGAGGCTGTCCTTAACGTCGACTACCCGGCCTACGCCTGGCCCGAGATTGACGGTAGTGCAGGCACTAAATTGGCCCGGGATTCCAAATCCCGTAAAGGGAAGTCGGACCGCGGCGGCACGATCCTGCAATCGGCTGCCCGGGCGTTGGCACCCTCCCAGAAACTCCCGGCGACTGCGCCGAAAAAGCCCCGGACGCGATTGTTCTGGCTGTCAACCGCAGCGGCGGTGCTGCTCGTCGGGCTGCTCGCGATCGGCATCGTGGTCGGGCGCATGACCGAACCGACCTCCACCCAGGCCGCCAGCCCGGCGACGAACCCATCGGCCGCTGCACCGCCGACCAGCACCTCGCCATCACCGCCCGTGCCGCTCGACGGCATCTATCGCATCCAGGTGCAACGCGAAAAGCAGACGTTCAATTACATGCCCGACCCGCAGCCACCGGACGTGGACACGTGGTGGGCCTTCCGCTCGTCGTGCACTCCGACGGTATGCTCCGCCGCCGCAACGCAGCTCGACGGCGACGAGCACACGCAGCCGATGTCGCCGGGTGGCGACACTCTCGTGATGGACTTCGGGGACGGGCAATGGCAGTCTCGGCCCGAAACGACTCAGTTCCCTTGTGTCGGGCCAAACGGGATAGCACAAATTCAGACCACGACGCTGGTGCTCTCGCTGCGAGCGCGGCCGCCGCAGGGCGAGTTCGCGGGCGAAGAGGACGTCACCGTGAAAACCAATGAGTGTGGCCAGCGAGCTGCGGTGATCCGGATTCCCGCGGTGGCTTCCCGGAGCGGCGACGTGCCGCCTGCGGTCAACGTGCCCGACCCGGCGACGGTCACCCCCAACCCAACACCGCCGACGACAACACCGTCGGGCCCCGGTCGCTGATCGGGCGAGCCTAACCTTGACCTGCGCTTTTGCCGAGTTCGACCCGCGGCGTAGAAAAGATTGCGAGCACTTGCTATCTATGTTAGCCTCGTTGCAACCCACCGACTTGGAGGAAAAGTGACTTACGACGTGATCGTCCGCGACGGATTGTGGTTTGACGGCACCGGCAGCGCGCCGCAAACCCGTACGCTGGGCATTCGCGACGGCGTGGTGGTCACGGTCTCCCGGGATCGGCTGGACGAGACCGGTTGCCCGGAGGTGATCGATGCGGCGGGCAAGTGGATCGCGCCCGGCTTCATCGACGTGCACACCCACTACGACGCCGAGGTGCTGCTGAATCCCGGATTGAGCGAGTCGGTCCGCCACGGTGTCACCACGGTCTTGCTCGGCATGTGCTCGCTGTCGACCGTCTACGCCGACGCCGACGATGCCGCCGACCTTTTCAGCCGGGTCGAGGCCGTGCCACGCAAATTCGTCCTGGGTGCATTGCAGGACCACAAGACGTGGTCGACTCCCGCGGAATACGTCGAGGCAATCGACGGCCTGCCGTTGGGCCCGAATGTCAGCTCGCTGCTTGGCCATTCGGATCTGCGGACCTCGGTGCTCGGCCTCGATCGCGCCACCACCCGCGACGTGGAGCCCAGCGACGCCGAGCTCGACAAGATGGCCGCGTTGCTGGACGACGCGCTCGAGGCCGGCATGCTCGGCATGTCCGGGATGGACGCGGCGATCGACAAACTCGACGGCGACCG
>DATMMZ010000054.1:0-3745 GCA_035569455.1 Mycobacterium sp.
GACGTCACACCGGGTTGGTCGACACCGGTGACAGTGATCAGTATGGAGACCTTGGGGCCGGCGTTCGGCACCCGATCAACTCCGATCCGTCTCCGTACTTTCCACCAATTCCCCCGCGGTCGGATGTCTGCCGATGTGCGATTCGGCCCGCATCCGCTCGATCATATGCGGGTAGTGCAGCTCGAAAGCCGGGCGCTCGGAACGGATTCGGGGTAGTTCGTAGAAGTTGTGCCGCGGGGGCGGGCAGCTGGTGGCCCACTCCAGCGAGTTCCCGTAACCCCACGGGTCGTCGACGGTCACCGGCTCGCCGTATCGCCAGCTGCGGAACACGTTCCACACGAACGGGAGCATCGACGCGCCGAGGATGAACGCCCCGATCGTCGACACCACGTTCAACGTCTCGAAGTTGTCCATCGGCAGGTAGTCGGCGTAGCGGCGCGGCATGCCCATGTTGCCGAGCCAGTGCTGCACCAAAAACGTGGTGTGAAAACCGATGAACGTCAGCCAGAAGTGCAGCTTGCCGAGCCGCTCGTCGAGCAGACGGCCGGTCATCTTCGGGAACCAGAAGTAGATGCCCGAGAAGGTGGCGAACACGATGGTGCCGAAGAGCACGTAGTGGAAGTGGGCGACGACGAAGTAACTGTCGGTCACGTGGAAATCGATGGGCGGGCTCGCAAGCAGCACACCCGACAAGCCGCCCAACAGGAACGTCACCAGGAAGCCGACGGCGAACAGCATCGGTGTCTCGAACGTCAGCTGACCCTTCCACATCGTGCCGATCCAGTTGAAGAACTTGATCCCGGTGGGCACCGCGATCAGGAACGTCATGAAAGAAAAGAACGGCAGCAGCACGGCGCCCGTGGCGTACATGTGGTGCGCCCACACCGCGATCGACAACGCGCCGATGCTGATGGTGGCGTACACCAGCGTGGAGTAGCCGAACAGCGGTTTGCGGCTGAACACCGGGAACACCTCGGTCACGATGCCGAAGAACGGCAGCGCGATGATGTACACCTCCGGGTGCCCGAAGAACCAGAAGAGGTGCTGCCAGAGCAGCACGCCGCCGTTGGACGGGTCATAGATGTGGGCGCCGAGGTGGCGGTCGGCGGCCAGGCCGAACAAGGCAGCGGTCAGCAGCGGGAACGCAAGCAGCACAAGGATGCTCGTCACCAGGATGTTCCAGGTGAAGATCGGCATCCGGAACATCGTCATGCCGGGTGCGCGCATGCAGATCACGGTGGTGATCATGTTGACGCCGCCGAGGATGGTGCCCAGACCACCGACGGCCAGGCCCATGATCCACAGGTCGCCGCCGGCTCCGGGGCTGTGTATGGCGTCGGTCAGCGGGCTGTAGGCGGTCCAGCCGAAGTCCGCGGCGCCACCGGGTGTGATGAAGCCGGCGATCGCCATCGTCGCGCCGAACAGGAACAGCCAGAACGAGAATGCGTTCAGCCGCGGGAACGCGACGTCGGGCGCGCCGATCTGTAACGGCAGCACGATGTTTGCGAAGCCGAACACGATCGGGGTGGCGTAGAACAGCAGCATCACCGTGCCGTGCATGGTGAACAACTGGTTGTACTGCTCGGTGGACAGGAACTGCATCCCGGGCACCGCCAGCTCGGCCCTCATGAACAACGCCATCAGGCCTCCGATGAAGAAGAAGGCCATGCAGGCGACGATGTACATGATGCCGATCAGTTTGTGATCGGTCGTGGTCACGAGCTGGTAGATCAGATGACCCTTGGGGCCCAGGCGTGCGGGGAAGGGTCGGCGAGCCTCAAGTCCTCCGAGAGGGGGCGCTTCCGCGGTCAAGAGCTCCTCCAAACATCGCGCTTTGCGAAGTAAATCCTAAACCCCGGGAGGTCATCTGTCGGCGTCGGTCCTACAAACTGTCGTAAACGTTTGCCGGTCGGCTGGGTGTTACCGTCGGCGACGTGCTCAGGCCCGGTCTCGCTATCGCGTCCGCGGCCGCCGCAACCGCGGTCTTCCTGACTGTCGCGACAGGGTGCGGGGCGAAAGGACCAGGTGGCGCAGCCCCTGGTCCGCCGGCAAGTTCTGTGATCACCAGCACAACGCAGATCGCCGACGCGGGCGTGCTCGGCAACCAGCGCAGGCCCGACGAATCCTGTGCACCTCAGCCTGCCGCGCCTGACCCGGGGCCGCCGGTCCGGCCGGTGCGGCACGCCGCTGGGGACACCCAGGTGCCCGTCGACGCGCAGCGCATCGTCGTGCTGTCCGGTGACCAGCTTGACGCGTTGTGCGCTTTGGGCCTGCAAACACGGATCGTCGCCGCCGCGCTGCTTGACGACTCGTCGAGCCAGCCGTCCTACCTGGGCACGGTCATCCACGACCTGCACGGCGTCGGCACTCGAAGTGACCCGGATTTGTCGGTGATCCGCGCGGCGAACCCCGACCTGATCCTCGGGTCGCAAGCCCTGACGCCGGAGCTGTACCCGGCGCTGACAGCGATCGCACCGACGGTGTTCACCGGTGCGCCCGGCTCCGCCTGGCAGGACAACTTGCGGCTCGTCGGCGCGGCGACCGCGCGCGGGGGCGCTGCCAACGCGTTGGTCGACGACTTCACTGCATTTGCGGCGAGGGCGGGTGCCGATAACGACGCTGCCCATTTCCAGGCGTCCGTGGTGCAGCTGACCGAGAACACGATGCGGGTCTACGGGTCGGACACCTTCCCGGGGAGCGTGCTGACGGATGTGGGCGTTGACCGTCCGGCCTCGCAGCGGTTCACCGACAAGCCCTACGTCGAGATCGGGACAAGCGAAACCGAACTCGCCAAAGCCGACTTTTCGGCCGCCGACGCCGACATCGTCTATCTGTCATTCGCATCGCAGGCGGCCAAGGACAGAGCGCTGCAGATCCTGATGAGCGGCGCGTGGCGCAAGTTGTCCGCCAACCGCGACAACCGGGTGTTCATCGTCAATAACGAGGTGTGGCAGACCGGCGAGGGCATCGTCGCGGCGCGTGGCATCGTCGCGGACCTGAAGTGGCTGAACGCGCCGATCAATTAATGTCGCCGGTGTGTTCCATGTGCTCAAGCTGACGTACATCCAGCCGCTCGACACCATTGAAGAATCCCGCGCCGCGCACGTCGCGTGGTTGCAGGAAGAGATACAGGCGGGGCGGCTGATCCTGGGCGGACGACGAGCGGATCAGACCGGCGGGGTGTTGATCACCGGCGACATCGGCGATGACGAGGCCGAGGACGTCATGGCCAGCGATCCGTACCAGCAGGCCGGTCTGGTCTCCTATGAGCGCATCGCGTTCAACGGGGCGTTCCGCGCGCCGGGCCTGTGATCCTGCCAATTCGCTGAAATCGGGATTATGCCGGCACCGCAGCCGGTTACTCCTCACAGTGGCGCAGCGTTGCGGCCATGATCGCTTTCTCCACGAATTCTCAGGGGCCTAATTACTCATGAGCACTGTTTCCGCGTATGCCGCGACGTCGGCGACCGCACCGTTGACCAAGACCACGATCACGCGCCGCGACGTCGGCCCGCACGACGTGACGATCGCGATCAAGTATGCGGGCATCTGTCATTCCGATATTCACACCGTGAGGGCCGAATGGGGCCAGCCCAACTACCCCGTCGTCCCCGGCCATGAGATCGCCGGCATCGTTACCGAAATCGGCTCGGAGGTAACCAAGTTCAAGGTCGGCGACCGCGCCGGCGTCGGCTGCTTCGTCGACTCCTGCCGCGAGTGCGCCAGCTGCCGTGCCGGGCTCGAG
>DATMMZ010000055.1:0-9085 GCA_035569455.1 Mycobacterium sp.
ATGTCGGAGGTCGCCACGGCGATCTCCTGAATGGTCCTGATGTCGGGATCGATGCGAAAGCCCATGTGGTCGGCGATCATTCGGACCGACTGCTTGAATCCCGCTTCGAGCAGGGCTGCCATCGGGCCTTGCACCGCTTCCTCCGGGGTGGCCCCGAATCCCATGATGTGGCGCACCACGTCCGGGGCGTTGTAGGTGCGGATGTCGGAGAACTCCTCGGCGCGCACGTGGGTGACCGCCGACGAGA
The DNA here is from genome assembly GCA_035569455.1 of Mycobacterium sp. Classification (GTDB taxonomy): domain Bacteria; phylum Actinomycetota; class Actinomycetes; order Mycobacteriales; family Mycobacteriaceae; genus Mycobacterium. The sequence continues at coordinate 248 of DATMMZ010000055.1, forward strand.
GCGAGGACAGCATGAGTGGGAATCGCTCCGTGATGCCGCCGGGATGGATTCCCGAACCGTGCAAGGTCACCCCACCCTCGAGGGCTGCGTCGGCGATCGCTTTGACAGCCGGATTGCTCAGGTCGGGATATACCCAGCCGACCGGGGTCACCACGTTCTTGCCGGACCGCAAGATCGCAATAACCTCTTCGTCTTTCGGGATCAGCGGGCTGTACACCACGCAGTCGGCGTCCAGGGCCAGCACCTCGTCGATGCTGCTGGTGGCGGCGACACCCAGCGCATCGCTTCCGAGGATCTCACCGACGTCGCGGCCGTTCTTATCCGCGCTGTGCACCCAGCAGCCGGCCAGTTCGAGTTGGGGGTGATTCTGTACGCACTCGATGGCGGCCTTGCCGACGCCTCCGGTCGCCCATTGGATGACACGCAGCCTGGACGGGTTACTCATCGTTGACCTCCCGAATGGACAGGGCGCGGCATGGACATCTCAATGACACAGCCTGCCGGGCCCCTTTACACGTCGACTGGAATGGCAGAGTATGACTAAGTGGCAGTGACCGTCAACAACGCCACGGAAAGGCCCGATGAGCGTCCTCGACGGCAAGATCGCGATCGTCACTGGAACCAGCCGTGGCGTGGGTGTCGGTATCGCCCATGAACTGCTCCGTGCCGGCGCCACGGTCATCGGCTGCTCACGCTCGCCCCTGGACACCATCCCGGGTATCGACGCGGAACCCGACTGGGCAGCCCGTGCCTCGCAAAGGGTCTGCGACCAAGGTGATTACCGTTCGATCGATTCCTTTGTCGCCGACGTCGTGGCTGCCCACGGGCAGATCGACATCTTGGTGAACAACGCCGGCGGAACCGTGCCGGCGCCGCACGCGGAGGACATTCCGGTACTCGTCCAACGGATTCAGGGCGCACCCCGCGGCGATGACGATTACGAACGCACCGCGCTGTTTCACGCTTACGCGGTGCAGATGAACCTGATCAGTCCACTTTGGTTCGCGATCCGCGCGTACCGACAGATGCGCGCCCAGGAGGGCATGGGCTGCATCATCAATATCTCAAGTGGCGCAGGACATCCCGCGGGATCGCCAACCCTGGTCTCCTACGGCGCGGCCAAGAGCGGACTCAACCACCTCACCCGCTCGCTGGCCGAAGAGTGGGGGCCGAAGGTGCGGGTCAACTCCATCGCGCTGGGTCCGACGATGACCGAAAACTTCCGATCGTTTGTGCTGCCCAAGGATGATCCGACCGGCGAGAAGTACTTCGCCGCTGTGCCGTTGCGGCGGGCGGGCGATCCCGCAGAGGTGGGGCGCGTCTGCGTTTTCCTCGCCAGCGGAGCTGCAGACTTCATCAACGGCACCACCATCGAACACGACGGCGGAATGCTGCCAGGCGTGCTCTACGACGCGGGCCTTAAGACCATCACCGATCTTCTGTGACCTGCGCCGCGGCAGCGTGTCCTGAAATGCCAAAAACTTGTCCTCTGCTGTCAAGACCAGGGGCCCAGTGCTGCCGGACAGTGGGTAAGCACAAGCCTCCGACAACGAAGTTCGTGGGGCGCCGACCCGAACAGGAACAGCATGAACTCGACCAGCATCGAACACGTCGACGTGTTGATCATTGGCGCCGGCATCTCGGGCATTGGCGCCGCCTGCTACCTGCAGAAAATGCAGCCGGGCAAGACGTTCGCAATCCTCGAGGCTCGCAACGAGATCGGTGGAACGTGGGATCTGTTTCGCTACCCGGGGATTCGCTCGGACTCCGATCTGCATACGTTCAGCTACGAGTTCAAGGCGTGGGAGAACCAGAAGGCAATCGCCAGCGCGGACGCGATCATGGCATACCTCCGGGAGACGGTCGCCGAGAACAGAATTGGGAAAGCGATCCGCTTCGGGCACAAGGTGATCAGCGCATCCTGGTCCACAGCGAACGCGCGCTGGCTGGTCCAGATCGAGCGCCTCGACACCGGCGAACAGATCGCCATGAGCTGCGGATGGTTCTTCTGTGCCAGCGGCTACTACCGCTACGACGAGGGCTACGCGCCGGAATTCCCCGGGCGGGAGCGGTTTGCCGGCCAGATCGTACACCCGCAGCGCTGGCCGGAAGGCTTGGACTACCGTGGCAAGCGGGTGGTCATCATCGGTAGCGGCGCGACCGCGGTCACACTGGTGCCGGCCATGGCCGACACCGCCGGACACGTGACCATGCTGCAGCGCTCGCCGACCTACATCGTGCCGGTGCCGTCGGAGGACCGCATCGCCAACACGCTGCCCAAGCTGATCGGCCGCGAACGCGCGCACGCCGTCACCCGGCAGAAGAACATCGCCAAGCAGCGGCTCGTCTGGCGGCTTTGCCAGCAGTACCCCCGTGCGGCCCGGCGACTGATCCGTCACCTCAACGCCAAGCAGCTGCCGACGGGGTATCCGGTCGACGAGCACTTCAAGCCGGCCTACAACCCTTGGGACCAGCGGCTGTGCGCGGTGCCGGACGCCGACATGTTCAAGGCGATCCGCGACGGCCGAGCCTCAGTCGTTACCGATCAGATTGAGACCTTCACCGAGCGCGGAATCCGGCTGCAATCCGGGCGCGAGCTGGAAGCCGACATCATCGTGACCGCCACCGGCCTGAACCTGCTGGCCTTCGGTGGCATTAGCCTCTCGGTGGACGGCGTCGCCGTCAACGTGCCGGAGAAGGTGGCGTTCAAGGGTTTTCTGCTCAACGACGTTCCCAACTTCGCCTACATGTTCGGCTACACCAACTCGTCATGGACGCTCAAGGTCGGGCTGGTGTGCGAACACTTCTGCCGGCTGTTGGCGCACATGGACGCTCACGGGCACACGATCTGCTACCCGCAGCTGCCGGAGTCGATGCCGACACGGCCGTTGCTGGAAATCACCTCCGGCTACGCCAAGCGCGCGGCCAGCCTGATGCCACACCAGGGCATCGAAGGCCCTTGGCGGACCTCCATGGAGTACCGCACCGACCGAAAGATCTTGCGCGAGGGTCCAGTCGGCGACGACCACCTGCGCTTCGCCACGTCGGCTCCGGCCGATTTGCGCGAGCCCGCCTTGGCCGGCTGACCGACGCTAGCGAAACAAGGAGCTACACGCTAGGCCCGGGTGATTGCCGGCACGCGGGTCTGGTTGCGGTAAGCCGCCGGGCCGCTTCCGAACCAGCGTTTGCACGAGCGCGTCAGCACGCTCTGCTCGGCATAACCCAGCTCGCGGGCCAGGTGAGACAGGCTCATGCCGGTGGTGCGCAGGTAGCGATCGGCGGCGTCCTTGCGGACCTGATCGACCAGGGTGGCGAAGGTCGTGCCCTCGTCGGAGAGCCGGCGTTGCAGCGTCTTGGGGTGCAGGTGGAACTGCTCGGCGACCACTTCGAGCGTCGCAGCCCCGGTGGGCAGCAGTTGGCGGACGATGGTGCGCACGGATTCCACGATGCCGGCGCCCAGGGGCGTGATGCTGCTGAGATAGTCGACGACGGCCCGGTGGGCAACGTCATCGCGGTTCAACGGCCGGCTGAGTTCGGCCGTGCGCACGGTATAGCCCGCGGCACGTTCGGCGAAATACGGCGTGCAGCCGAAATACTGTACATAGGCGGCTTGGGGTGTGAGCGGGTCGTGGGGCAGGTGCACCGAGAGCCCCGCGTAATTCGCACCCAACAGCAGGCGGAAAACTCCAAGCGAGACACCCAGCGCCAGTTCCATCGTCTGCGGGCACGGGTCATCGAACAGGAACTCCAGTGCGATAAACGACAGCTGTGGGTCGGCCAACGGCGTGATGTGGATGGCGATCACCGGGCTGTACGCCGCCATGAATGTGTTGAAGATCGCCAACGCGTCGGCCACCGTCGCGGCGGTCCGGGCCGCTACACCGACCGGCCCCAGAATCTCGATGCCCTGCCGTTGCGCCAGTTGCCGCCCGAAATCCGGCGTGGCCGTGGCCTGCGCGGCCGACTCGATCGCGCGTATGGCGGCGCGGAACGGAATGAACGCGTCGTAATTGCCGACATCCTGGTCCCGGACGCCCGCCGCCCGGAGCAGCGCGGCAGGATCACCCCCCAATTCGGTGACCAGGCTCGGGTAGTTCGAGAGCGCGGTCCCGCGCACCACGGACATGCCGTTGACCCTCGGCGGACATCGGCAGCGTGTCAAGAGTTACCCGTGGGGACTCTCGGTAATCCGGATATCGCCGCGGTAGTGCTTTGACCGGCCGAAAGCCGGGAGGCGAGGATGCCTCCGAGTCCGATGCGGGGTCCTCGCTTTGCAAATGACGGCAGATCTACATTTGTCTTGCTGAGTAAAGTCGAACCAACGCAAGGAGATTCAGATGGCCGAGGCACTAGAAACCACTCCCGAGCAGGCCGCGGCGCTAGCCGCGCGCCCGGCTGACGTACCGGTGGTGATGGTCAATCTGTTGAAGTTCAAGGCCCCGGGTGGCCTGGAGTCCTACCTGCATTACGCACGGGAGGTCGCACCGCACCTCCAACGCGTCGGCGCAACCGTGCGCTACGGTGGCACAGCACCGGCCTTCATCATTGGCGAAGGCGAACGGCCTTGGTGGGATACGATTCTCATCGTCGAGTACCCGACGCCGCAGGCGTTCATCGACATGGTGACAACGCCGGAGTATGCCAAAGTGCACGAGCATCGCGCCGCCGCGTTGGAGCGCGGCGACCTGATCGCGACCTCAGCGTGGTCACTTGCGGCGGAGTAACCACCTCCGCCACGGCAGATGGCGCCTGATGGGACCGGCGATGGCGGGCATCTCGTAATCGCGGTCTAATAGGCGAATGGAACTGATGGCGCCTGCCGACGGGGTCTTTCTGTTTGCGGAATCGCGTGAGCATCCGATGCACGTGGGTGGCTTATCGTTGTTCGAGCCGCCCGAGGGCGCCGGTCCGGGGTTCGTCCGGGAGTTCACCGACGCCCTGATTGGCAACGACGAATTCCAGCCCACATTCCGTAAGCACCCCGCGACGATCATGGGCGGGATCACCTCGATGGCCTGGGCCTACGACGACGAGATCGACGTCGACTACCACGTTCGGCGCTCGGCGCTGGCGTCGCCGGGACGGGTTCGCGAACTGCTCGAACTGGCCTCCCGGCTGCATACCAGCCTGCTCGATCGCCACCGCCCGCTGTGGGAACTGTACGTAGTGGAGGGGCTGAACGACGGCCGGTTCGCGATGTACAGCAAAATGCATCACGCTCTCATCGACGGTATTTCGGCGATGAAGCTGATGCAGCGCACGCTGTCGGTCGACCCGGACGACCCCGAGGTGCGGGCGCAGTGGAGCCTGCCTCGGCGACCGCGTCCCAAGTCAGGTGGCTCGTCCCCGCTGGGCTCGCTGGTCAAAGCGGCGGGATCCGTTGCGGGACTTGCCCCATCGACGGTGAAGCTGGCTCGCGCAGCTTTATTCGAGCAGCAGTTGACCCTGCCGATGACGGCTCCGCACACGATGTTCAACGTCAAGATCGGGGGCGCGCGCCGGTGCGCCGCTCAGTCCTGGTCGGCGGATCGCGTCTTGAGCGTCAAGAAGGCCGCCGGGGTGAGCTTCAACGACGCCGTCCTGGCCATGTGCTCGGGTGCGCTGCGCTACTACTTGATCGAGCAGAATGCGCTGCCGGACGCACCGTTGATCGCGATGGTTCCGGTGAGCCTGCGCTCAAAGGAGGAAGCCGATAGCGGGGGCAACATGGTTGGCAGCATCCTGTGCAACCTCGCCACCGACATCGAGGACCCGGCGGAGCGGCTGGAAGTGATCAGCGCCTCGATGCGCGGCAACAAGAAAGTCTTCGCCGAATTGCCGCGAGTGCAGGTGCTGGCGTTGTCGGCGCTGAACATGGCACCGCTCACGCTGGCGGGTGTCCCTGGTTTCATCTCGTCGACGCCGCCGCCGTTCAACCTCGTCATCTCGAATGTGCCGGGACTGGCGGAGCCGATGTACTACGGTGGCGCCCGGCTGGACGGCAGCTACCCACTATCGGCCCTCCCGGAGGGACAAGCGCTGAACATCACCCTGGTGAACAACGCGGGCAATCTCGATTTCGGTCTGGTCGGATGCCGTCGCAGCGTGCCGCACCTGCAGCGACTGCTCACGCACCTGGAGTCGTCGCTCAACGATATGGAAGTCGCGGTCGGGATCTAGGGCCCGTGCCCAAGCTCAGCGCGGGGTTATTGCTGTACCGCGCCCGTGACGGCGTCGTCGAAGTCCTTATCGCACATCCCGGTGGCCCGTTTTGGGCCCGTAAGGACGACGGGGTCTGGTCGATCCCGAAAGGTGAGTACGCCGAAGGCGACGATCCTTGGGTGGCCGCGCAGCGCGAATTCTGCGAGGAGATCGGGCTTCCGGTGCCGAGCGGGCCGCGAATCGACTTCGGTGCACTGAAACAACCCGGCGGCAAGGTGGTCACCGCCTTCGCCGTTCGAGGTGACCTCGACATCACCGAAGCGCGTAGTAACACCTTCGAACTGGAGTGGCCGAAGGGATCGGGCAGGATGCGGGAGTTCCCCGAGGTCGACCGGATCGGCTGGTTTCCAGTGGCGCAGGCACGCAGCAAGCTGCTCAAGGGACAGCGGGCCTTCCTCGATCTGTTGCTGGCACATCCCACGGTGGCGGGGCTACCTGAAGGAACGTAAGAGCGTATGTTCGCAGGCATGCAGACATTGCGAACGCCCGACGACCGGTTCGACGATCTGCCCGAATTTCCTTATGCACCAAGGTATTGCGAAGTATCAGACGATGAGGGCGGTGCGCTGCAGGTCGCCTGGGTGGAAGACGGACCGGACGGCGCCGATCCCGTTCTGATGCTGCATGGCGAGCCGTCGTGGTCTTATCTGTACCGCAAGATGATTCCGATAGTGGTGGCCGCCGGGCATCGCGTCATCTGCCCCGATCTGATCGGGTTCGGTCGTTCCGACAAGCCGACCCGGCGCGAAGACCACAGCTATGGGCGCCACGTCGAGTGGATGCGGGCGCTGGCTTTCGACATTCTGGATTTGCACGACGTGACCCTGGTCGGCCAGGACTGGGGCGGGCTGATCGGGTTGCGGCTAGCCGCCGAACACCCCGAACGGTTCGCCCGGTTGGTTGTCGCCAACAGCGGGCTGCCGAATGGAGAGCAGCCGATGGCCGAGGTTTGGTGGCGCTTCCGCAAGGCGATCCAAACGGCGCCGAAGCTGAATATCGGCTGGTTTGTCCAGGGTGGTTGTCGTCAGCAGCTCAGCGACGAGGTGCGCGCGGGTTACGACGCGCCCTTCCCCGAAGACGAGTACTGTGCCGGGCCGCGCGCCATGCCCAGTCTGGTGCCGACCACCCCGGACGATCCCGCGGCGGCGGCCAACAAGTCGGCCTGGGCGAAGCTGTGCGTCAGTCCGACACCCATGCTGGTAGCGTTCAGCGACTGCGACCCCATCACCGGGCCGATGGCCGCCATCTTTCGGCGCGAGATGCGCGGCGCGCAGGGTATCGATCACCCACTGGTGCGCGGCGCCGGCCATTTCTTGCAAGAGGACGCCGGTGAAGAACTGGCCCACCACATCGTGGAGTTTCTGCGTCGCTGAGCGCGTCAGCGCATGGGACCTGAGGTGGCAGCGTGCTGCCGTCGTTGCCTGCGGACCGCCACGATGGCCACCATGGACGATTACGGCGAAAACGAATGCAGCGAACAGGATCAGCTCGATCGGGATGGCGACGTTGCGATCGACGTAAACCACCTGCCGGTACGCGTCATCGCTCGGTGCGTTTCCGAACGTGAAATCCGACGAGATCTGCGACGGCGTAGGGATGTTCACCTGAATCTTGGTCACGTACCCGCCATGGTTTCCGGCCAACTCATGTAGCAACTGGTCACGAGCGGCAGTAGATACACTGCCGGCGAACTGTACCTCGCTGGACTGCCCGGCCTGCCCAGTGGCATCGGCGTCGGTGCGTTGCTGCCGATGATCGGACAGGGTGAAGACGGTGACCTGCTGCGGGCTCGGTGCCGCGACCGACAGACGCATGGGATAGATCAATTGCGACGACTGGAAGGTCATCCGCACCGGGCTTAGCCCGCCCACGATGGGGGCCGTGCTCGTCAGCCGCATCGCCACGAACGACCAGTCGCCACGGACATAGGGACCCAGCGCGTCCGAGACCGCCGGGCCGATAGCATAACCGTTGTCCGCCAGCCACTTTTGCAATCCGGCCAGGTCGCCGCCGGCCAGCGTGGTGGCCTCCAAGGGGCCGAGGTGCACCTGATTGACGACGTCGGGCGGCCGGGCCGCGACTGCCCCTTCGCGGGGTGCGGAGGCCGCGAAGAACAGCCCCAGCTTCCAGTGTCGGCGCTGCTTGACCTGCGGCGCGCTCGTCGAGTCCAGCTCCACGAATGTGGCCTTGTCGCCCACCACGACGGTCGCCGGTGAGGGAGTCGGCACCACCAGTGCGACGTTGTCCGTGCTCGCATTAAGCGCGAGCTGCATGAGGATGGTTTCGGTTGTCCCGTCCCAATGCACGAGCGCCACTTCATGATTCATCGTGGCCTGTTGGCCGCCCGGGGCGACTACAGCGCCGCACGCGCACGCGTAGCCCGGCGGGGCCAGCACCGTGATGGCCATGGCTACCGACGCCAGCAGAGCGGCGGCAACCATTAACCGGCACACGCGAAGCACCGTCGTGGCGCACATGCTACGCAGCGGTCCGCCTGCGACGGACCCCTTTGAACGGCGCTGCCGGCAGCGGCGCGGGCACAATATGAGGATGACGACCACGCCCACCGAGCCCACCGAGCAGGCCGAATCGCAAGCGTTGTTGCTGCAGCTGCGGGACCCGGCCAACCGGGCTGAC
>DATMMZ010000056.1:0-4176 GCA_035569455.1 Mycobacterium sp.
TGCTGTGCACTCGTGAATTCGTTGTAAATCTGTTCTTGCAATAATGCGTGAAATTTCGTCTTGGGGCCGCCAAAATCGCTCATGTTCGCAGGTTAACGCAGGTAGAGCCCGGTGTGCAACGAAGGTATTACTTACTCAGGAAAGGGTTTCCTAACTGCGAGAGGACGCCGTCAGCCCATTTTTCTCAGGCCAGGATTGCCTAAGTAAAGCAAGGCTATATTGAAATGTACGATTCGATTTAGTGCTGCCCGTCGAGAGCGTCGGCTGGCAATGGCGAATCGGAGGCCAGCGCGTCAAACAAGTTGCGCGCAGCGTCGTGGTCCCACACCACTACCGAGCCGACGTCGCTGTTGGTGAACTCACCGATCGGCACCGTCAACGCGACGGGGGATCCGTGCAGGGCCCAGCCGAGTCGGGCCAGGTCCCAAACGTGGTCGCCCTGGTTTACGGTCAGGGCGTCGACAGCCGCGTGCGGCACCGAGTACCAGCGCCACGGATCGAGCCACACCGCCGGGCTGGCGGCGCGGTGCAGCAGTGCGGCCATGAACTGCCGTTGGTCGACCATCCGATCCAGATCCGCCCGCGGTGTGTCCCGAGTCCTCACGTATCCCAGCGCATTACGGCCGTCTAGCTTTTGGCAGCCGGCTGGCAGGTCGATGCCGGCCAGCGGATCGCTGATCGGCTCGGCCAGGCACAGGGAGACCCCGCCCAGCGCGTCGACTATCCCGGCGAAGCCGCTGAATCCGATCTCGGCGTAGTGGTCGAGGCGCAGCCCGGTGGCCTGTTCTACGGTCTGGGTCAACAGGGGCGCCCCGCCCATCGCGAACGCGGCGTTGATTTTGTCCCTGCCGTGGCCGGGGATCGGCACATACGAGTCGCGCGGTATCGACACCATCGTCACCCGTGCGCTCGACCCCAACCCCGGCAGGTGTACCAGCAGAATCGTGTCGGTGCGGCTGCTGCCGACGTCGCCGCCGGTGGCCAGATCTTGCTGCTGCTTGTCGGTGAGGCCCTGACGGCTGTCCGAACCGACCAGCAACCAGTTGGTGCCGTGGGCGGTTGCGGGCCGATCGGGGTAGTCCGTCAGCACCGGCTCGCGATGCAGCGACGTGTCAAACCAAACAGCTCCGCCGAGGATGCCGGCGCCGGCCAGCAGCAGGGCCATCAGCAGGCTCAGCGCCAGCACCCGGCCCCAGCGGCGCTTGCGGCGCGCCTTGAGCGCAAGCGGGCGCCGGGGAGGCGTCGAGGCACCCGACGGACGGCGACGGGCATTGGATGCCACCGACCGCGGCGGGGGAGACCCGCCATTACCGAGGGAGCCGGTGCGGGGTAGCTGGCGCAGTGGGACGGTCTGATCGGCCGGCGGTTGCGGCGGGCCGGCTTCGCGGCGAATGACCTGCGAGGGCTCCGGCCGCGCTTGGGCCGGGGGGATCGGTCTTCGTGGCCGTCGAAGTTCCGGTGATCGGTCACCGTTCACCCGGATAACTTACGTGTTTGCACCCAAAATCAGTGGGACCATCCGGCGGGGCGGGCCGCTAAAGGCGGTCGCAGCAACTTATCGGCGGGCGCGCAGCCCGTTCAAGAACGGGCAACCCATCAGCACCCGGATCGCCTGGCTCAGTCCGGTCATGTCGTCCACTGGCTTGTGGAAGGGCAGCCGGATGTCGTGATCGCCCTCCCCGTCTTCGATGCGAAAGCGCACGCCGTAACGGTCGAGACCCAGCGGGCGGACCTGTCCGCGCCGCAGCGGTGCCGGGAGCCTGGATACCAGTCGCGTGACCACGTCGTTGTGGGCGGTCGTCAAGTGCCAGAGCAAGGTTGATTCGATCTCGCAGAACGGGTCGGGCCGCGCATCGAGTAGGGCAGTTAGGCTCACCGGCTCGGCACCCGTGGCGTCGGTGACGACCACGGACACGATCTCGAGCCGCATCAATGCGTACCGGGTCTCGTCGGAGTCGGAAGGTCTGGATCTCGGGGTCTCGACTTGCAGCTGTGCCGGGTTGGGGCACTCCGTGGCGATCAGGTCGAGCGTCCGGGTCACATCGGCCGCCGGGATCCGCTGCAGGCGGCCGCGGATCCACACCAGGGAACGGACCGGTTCCCGCAGCGGAAGCGGCGCGTAGTCGGTCAGCTCCAGCAGCGCTTGCGATCCGGAAGCCTCGGCCCTCGGCCGGGCTGCATCGACCGGAACTGCTAAGGCGAAAGATCCATCGCGCAGCAAGTGGTGTACGGGGGTGGCTACCGGGTCCTTGCCCTCGACGGCGAGAAGCGCGCCGCCGGCTCGTACGCAGGCGCTGCGAATGCGTTCTGCAGTCGTCGGCGTGGCGCTGGTCAGCGGTAACATCATTACCCCCTGGGCTTAGGTAAGCCTAAGTTAACTTAGATCGATTGACGCCGCAAGGCTCGGTGGCCGATTCGGCGCCACTAGGGTTATGAGCGTGGCCCGTATCGCTTACCTCGGTCCGGAAGGGACCTTCACCGAGGCGGCTCTGCTGCAGATGACAACCGCCGGCCTGGTTCCCGAACTCGAGCCGGAGGCCTTGCGGCAATTACCGATCGACAGCACGCCCGCCGCGCTCGACGCTGTCCGTGACGGCGTTGCCGATTACGCGTGCGTGCCGATCGAGAACTCGATCGACGGGTCGGTGGTGCCCACGCTGGACAGCTTGGCCATCGGTTCGCCCCTGCAGGTCTACGCCGAAACAACGCTGGACGTGACGTTCAGCATCGTCGTCAAACCCGGCCGCAGTGCCGCCGACGTACGAACGCTGGCGGCCTTCCCGGTCGCGGTGGCACAGGTACGGCAGTGGCTCGCCGCCCATCTGGCCGGCGCCGAACTGCGGCCGGCGTACTCGAATGCCGACGCGGCACGGCAGGTCGCCGACGGCCAGGTCGACGCCGCGGTGACGTCGCCACTGGCCGCCACCCACTGGGGTCTGGCCGCACTGGCCGAGGGTGTCGTCGACGAATCCAACGCCCGCACCCGTTTCGTGCTGGTTGGCCCGCCGGGCCCGCCGCCGGCCCGCACGGGGGCCGATCGCACCTCGGCGGTTTTGCGTATCGACAACGCGCCCGGCGCGCTGGTGGCCGCGTTGGCCGAATTCGGCATCCGCGGCATCGACCTCACTCGGATCGAGTCCCGGCCCACCCGCACCGGACTTGGCACCTACCTGTTCTTCGTGGACTGCGTCGGCCATATCGCTGACGACGCCGTCGCCGAGGCACTCAAGGCGCTGCACCGTCGTTGTGCGGACGTGCGTTATCTAGGTTCCTGGCCGACAAGGGGGGCCACAGGCCCAGGGGAGTCAGTGCCGCTTGCGCCCGATGAGGCGTCGCGCTGGCTGGCGGGGCTGCGGGACGGGAAGCCCGAGCAATCCCGGGCTTCGGGATCAGCGGGGATGCCGGACAGGACGTCGGGGAGGACCGGGCCATGAGCGGTCGCTTGGTGCTGCTGCGACACGGCCAGTCCTACGGCAACGTGGAGCGAAGATTGGACACCCGGCCGCCCGGTGCGGCGCTGACGCCGTTGGGTCGTGATCAGGCCTTGGCGTTCGCCCAGGGTTCGGGGCGGCCGGCAATGCTGGCGCATTCGGTGGCCACCCGGGCGTCGGAGACGGCCGCGGTGATTGGTGCTGAACTCGACCTGCCTGCCCACGAGGTTGCCGGCATTCACGAGGTGCAGGTCGGGGAGCTGGAAAACCGCAACGACGACGAGGCGGTCGCCGAATTCAATGCGATCTACGACCGATGGCATCGTGGCGAGCTCGACCTGCCACTGCCCGGCGGCGAGACTGGTAACGAGGTGTTGGACCGATACGTGCCGGTGCTCACCGACCTGCGAATGCGCTATCTCGACGACGACGACTTCGACGGCGACATCGTCGTCGTGAGCCATGGCGCGGCGATCCGGCTGGCCTCCGCGGTGCTGGCCGGAGTGGACGGGAACTTTGCGCTGGACAACCATCTGGACAACGCCGAGTCGGTGGTGTTGGCACCCATTACCGACGGGCGGTGGAGCTGTCTGCGGTGGGCAGCACTGACGCCGCCGTTTTATCCCGAGCCCGATTCCAGCTCTGTTGCCGATGCCGTGAGGTCGAGCAGCGACCCGATGGGCTGACTATTGATCAGCCACCGCCATTCGCCAGTGTTCGCTGGTGTTCCGGTTTAGCGGGTCTA
>DATMMZ010000057.1:0-3327 GCA_035569455.1 Mycobacterium sp.
CCCCGGAGTTCGACTGCTGCGCACCAAGGTCACCGGATCCCGCTTACGTCACGTCAGTGCCGGTGACCTTGGTCGCCGGGGTTCCCGCCTTGCCGGTGATCTTGGTCGCCGGGGTTCCCGCCTTGCCAGTGACCCTCGTCACCGCGGTTCCCACCTTGCCACTGTTGGTCGCCCCGCCAGCGTTCGTCGTAGGGGCCATTGTGCCAGTGGTCCCGATCGCGACCTTCACCGTCGTACCAGTGGTCGTCGTGGCAGCGGCCCCCGTCCCAGTTGCCGCCCCACCCTGGATCCCACCACTGGCCGGGGCACCAGTGATAAACCGGGAACGGCGCGGGTTGGGCCTGGGCGACGGCCGCCGCCCCCAAACCCGCGAGCCCTAAACCGGCGGTCATTACGACCGTTGATGCTGCGGCACGCGCGATGTGTTTCATGCCGGAAGTGTTCCCCGCTTCAGTGCGAACGAATCCTGCTCAGCGGCGAGTCTTCTTAAGAACTTCCGGTCAGCTGATGACAACGGCGTCACTGCCGGTGGTCGCCGTGCGGTTGGTGCTAACCTTCGGCGCGAATTTGCCGTTCCGGCGGTGATGCCGCGGGCAGCGGCTGCCGTCGTACACCAGCCCCACACATCCCAGCTCCGCGCATGGTTTCCGCTCTCTTGGCACCATGGGCACCATCCTCCCATTAGCTAACGTCGATTACGCCATTGATCTGAACGACTGCAGCCGCGCGTGGCCATGCGAACGCATACCGCAGCACCGCTCGCAGGGCCGGGCAGTCGTCACTGAAAAACGGCCAAGGCGACGTGATCAGCTCGACGCGTCCTAGCGTTGAACGGCAAAGGCTTTCGGGTTTGGACCGTCGTTTGCAAAGGCCCAAATCGTCCCGTCTGCAATGACACTTTAAAGCGTCCAATACAACGGTGTCCCGTCAATCATGTACTTGGTTCCCTGCATTGGATCTGCTTGCAACAGAGTCTCATTCGAGATCACGTCGACGGTTCGGCCTCGAACTCTTTCGGCCGGGCCAAAGTCGAGGCAGGTCGCGGATGCGACGACAAGGTTTCAGCTTCAGTCGCCCAGTCGAGGTTTTTCGAACGGGCCGCCGACGTCGTCGGTCTGGAATCCGACCACATCCCCAAGTCCCGCAGCTGATTCGGGTTTCCGACGAAACTTCCGAATCTAGCTGTCTCTGTATCTGGACACCACGCCTTGACCAACGATAGCCGCCGCGCTGGGATTGATTGAGTCAGCAGCAATTTCGCGCCGTCACACACATGCTGGTACTGATCAAGTTGCTTACCGCAGGGCCGACCGTCGTTCACGTCGGCGGTGATCGAGTCGACGACATCGTCGTCGAGCTGCTCGTCGCTGCTGGTGTCGGCGGCTAGCGCCAGCGTCACGGCAGCCGGCGGGTGTCGTCGGGCCAGATTCGGTTGTCGTTGTTGGTCATGCGAGGCGGGGCGCCCGGCGATGGGCCTGGGCCGGATGCGAAGCGGGCCCAGGCCGCATCGTGGTGCCTATCAGGCAATTGCGCAGGTCGCCGAGTTGTTTCCTGAGTCTCTGGTGTTGCCCGGGTGGGCGTCTTGCTCGCTGCGCTGTCAAACGTGGTGTCGGTGCAGGCGTTGTGCCGGGTTGGTGCGTTGTCGACCGCCATGCGGAAGGCGCAGACTGTTGTCCGGTGGTCGCGAGCGCGGTCATGCCGACAACGAAAGGGCTTGTGTCGTGGGCAAAACATCGAAAAAGACCACAGTGACGTGGACACCGGACCCCGCTGAGCACGACTATCCCTCAGCGGAATCGTTCCTCCGCTTGATCGCAGCCCCCGCGCTTGTCAAGAAATGCACGGCGCTGTTGTCTGAGGCACCCACTGTGCATCAACACGCGAAGGACATTCTGCGCGCGGCCGCGCTGCCGTTGCTGGCAGTCGATGACCCCGAGGTAGCCCGCGACTTGAAGGCCGTCGCCAAGGGCACGGCGCTGTCCCCGATTCTGCTCATCGGTGGCGACATCAGCACCGGGCGAGTTCTGCAGATCGCCGATGGTTATCACCGGGTCTGCGCCAGCTACCACCTCAACGAAGACACCGAAATCCCGTGTCGACTGGTAACGCTGTCGGGGATTGCGGTCTGAAGCGGCGAGACGATCGGCCGACCCCGATGAGGCAGCCCGACAACCAGCACGACCAGGGTGTCGAGGAAACCGTCCAAGCCCAGGCGAGGGTGCGTGAGCGGCCCGGCTCGGGCACCACTCAACTGGTTGAGCCGGTCTGGGCGCACGATTTCACCGACTTGAGCTACGAGTGGCGCCGCCTGTTCGGTGAACTGTTCGGCACGTTCCTGCTGGTGTTGGCGGCCGCTGGCGCCGCGGTGGTGCAGGACCGATCCCGCGGCCAGATCGGCCGAATCGCCGAAGTCACGGCCCCCGGATTGACGGTGCTGGCGGTCATCTTGTTCATGGGTGCGGTGTCCGGGGCGCATTTGAACCCTATCGTCAGCATCGCGTTCGCGTTGCGCCGCGACTTTCTGTGGCGCCGCGTGCCCGGCTACATTGTTGCCCAAGTGCTCGGTGCGGTCCTGGCTGCGCTGCTGTTGCGGGCCAGCTTCGGCGACGTCGCCAACCTCGGGGCGACCCAGCCGGGGACCGGGTTCAGCCCGGGCCAAGCCTTCCTCATCGAAGTTGTGCTCACCCTGGGCTTGGTCAGCACAATCTTGGGCACCGCATCCAGGGCCCAGAATGTGGGACCCCTGTCGGCCGTCGGTGTCGGCGCCTATATCGCGCTGGCCGGGTTGTGGGCCAGCCCGGTCAGCGGTGCCTCGATGAATCCGGCCCGCTCCCTGGGCCCCGCCCTGGCAAGCGCGGACCTGCGCCAACTCTGGATCTACCTGACCGCGCCGCCGCTGGGGATGCTCATCGCCGTGGCCGCCGCCTACATCCTGCGCGGACCAGGCGGCGGCCCCCACGGCATCCGCGCCGCCCAAGGGAACCTGCCCGGCATGGCGCCGGGGTGACTGGAAGTGAGTGGCAGGGCGGCGTCGACGGTATTCGCCCGAACTCTCCGCCCGTCCAGCGCGACGCCATACCCATCAGATGCTCGATGAGCTCTGCGTCGTGGGTGGGCCGCGACCCCGGTGGTGATAGGTCGGACTACCAGCCGGGGCCCACACCTCGGCGATGGTAAGGCGTATCGCCCGGGGTGTGAAATCCGACGAAAATGGCTATCTAACCGGCGTGAGAGATGTAGCCCGCGTCGTGGTGATTCCGGCGCCGGTGTATCGGGCCGTCGACGGCGCATCCGGCGACGCCTATGTGCTTGCGCACCTTGGAAGCG
>DATMMZ010000058.1:0-2730 GCA_035569455.1 Mycobacterium sp.
GGATGTCGGTTTCGGCGGCGGTACCGATCGGCGTGCCGAGGGTCAGGTGTGGCGCGCCCAAACCGGCGTCGGCAAAGATCGTGTGCAGCGTGGTGCCAAACTGCGGATTGAGCCCCATGGCCTCGAAGGCGCGGACGATCCCCGCCGTTACCTGGCGGAAGCGCGGCATATCCGGGATGCTGCGCGCCCCGTTGATGTCGTTCTCGGAGAACGCGATCACCCCGCCGGGGCGCACCCAGGTGCTGAGTTGCCGCAGCGTGGCGGCGGGGTCGGGCAAGTGCATCAGGATCAGCCGACCAACAACCGCGTCGACCGGTTCCTCCAAGGCGACCGCGTCAATTGTGGCTTGCGTGAAATGCACTGCAGCCAAGCCGTGTTCGGCGGCGCGGGCGCGGGCCAGTTCGACCATCTCGGGCGCGGCATCCACTCCCAGGACTGTTCCCGTTGGGCCGACCAGCCGTGCGGCGATAAACGATACGTCACCAGGCCCGCACCCGATATCGAGCACCCGCATGCCCGGTCGCAGCCCAGCGAGCCGCAACGCATGCTCGGTGTAATCGTTATACAGCCGTCCTTGCAGGAGCAGCCGCTGTACCTCCACGTCGTCGTGGCCCAGGACATACGTGTTGCCGCTCGCCGCAGACGATGACTCCGTATTCATCGCGTTACTGTCCTTTCTGGCTCGGCTGCTGCGGTGTGCTCATTTCGCCACTCTATGGATTGGCCCGAAAACCGGGGATGTGCGGGCCGCGGATGTTGTTGGAGTCGGTCGAACTTGTCCAACCGGTGCATAGGCACCAGTCCAGTCAACATGAAATCCCAGATACTGCGGATGAAATTTCCTGCGGTACGGCGGGATTCGGGGCCGGTGACGTAGCGGCGTGCGATCGTCAGGAAGTCTTCGGGTTCGACACCGGCGACATCACGGACATGAGTGGTCGGGCCGCCCACTTCAAAGGTTCCCAGCGCGTACTCGGGCAGATAGTGCCGCAAGCTGGACTGGAAGAACAGGTCGGCGCCGAGTCGCTTGGCGTTCACCCGCACAGCCCGCATGAACATCCACGGTGGGATATCGATATGGCGCACGCGCCGGCCCAACGCCTCACCGACCGCATCGGCGATCTCCGCTCCGCTCAGCAGCGTGGGTCCGGTCGGGCGGTAGGTGCGACCGTCATGACGGTGCGGGTCAACCAGCGCACCCACCGCAACCCGGGCGATGTCTTCGTTGGAGGGAGGCGCATTTCGGCCCGCCCCGGTCGGCGTCGGCAACACTCCCAGCTGGGCGGCCATCGGTAACACCTGCAGATAGTTGTCGGCGAAGTAGCCCGGATCGACCGCGACGTGGGCGGTGTCCGGCAGTAGCTCGAACAACTTGTCGGTCAGCCAGGCGTGCCGGGTCATCAGCGATGGATGCTCGGGGCTGGCCAGCCACTGTCCGAGCGCCACCACCGCTTCCACGCCAGTGCGCCGCCCGGCCACGGCAAAGGTGACGGCGCTGTCGAGCGCATGGGGATGGTACGGAGGGTTGAAGTACAGCCGGTCGACCCCGTCCATCGCGGCCGTAACCTGTTGGATGTCAAACATATCGGCGATGACGACTTCGGCGCCCAAGTCCCGCAGGCGGGCGCTGCGTGCGTCGTCGCGATGGACCATGGCCCTCGTCGTGACGCCCTTTTCCAGCAGTTGGGCGGCGACTGCGCTGCCGATCCTGCCCGTGGCACCGGTTACCAACACGCGATGGTTCATCGGATTTCCCTTTCTAATTGATCCCAGTCGATCTCTGTGACGTGTGTTGTGGGCGCGGGCCGTGCGGGCAACAGCCACCCGACGACGATCGCCGCGGCCAGCGCGATGCCCGCGCATACCAGCGCGCTTACCTGTAGGCCGTCAAGGAATGCCTGATTGACGGTGTCGCGGACATAGCCGGCCCGTTCTGCGGGCAGGCGCTCGATCACACTGTGCGCCAAAGCCATTGAGTGCCGCATTGGCTCGGCGGGCAGTCCGGTCAGCGTAGTCGCCGCGCCGAGATGTCCGGAATACACCGATGCAAAAATGCTGCCGGCGATGGCAACCCCGAGGGTGCCTCCGAGTTCTCGCGTGGTGTCGTTGACGGCCGAGCCGACCCCGGCCTTGTCGGCGGACAGGGATCCCATGATCGCCTCGGTGGCCGGCGCTGTCGTCAGGCCGAGGCCGCCGCCGAGCAGCACCATCTGCATCGCGATCTGGGTATAGGGCGTGGCCACGTCCACCGTGGACGCCCACGCCAGGCCGGCGGCGAAGACGGTGAGGCCGGAGGCGACGACGGCGGTGCTGCCGACCCGTTCGACGAGCCGCGGACCCAGGATGCTGGCCAGCGCGATCGAGACGGCGACCGGCAGCAATCGCACGCCGCTCTGAAATGCGGTGAAGTCCTTGATGAATTGGAAGTACTGGGTGATGACGAAGATGAATCCGAACAAGGTCAGAAAGCCCGCGGTCACTGCCAGGCTGCCGCCTGAGAACCGACGGTTGAAAAACACCGAGACGTCCAGCATGGGATGGGTGCTGCGCCGCTCCCACAGCGCGAACCCGGCGAGAACGATTGCGGCAACGATGAAGCCGGTCGCGGCCCGGGTGCTGGTCCATCCCCAAGTGGGCGCTTCGATGACCGTGTAGACCAACGCCGTGATTCCGGCCGCGGACAGGATCAAGCCGGGGGCGTCGACGCGCGGCGTTGCCGGGTCGCGCGAG
>DATMMZ010000059.1:0-5612 GCA_035569455.1 Mycobacterium sp.
CGGGTGAACAACGCATGTATAACTATCCGCCCATCTTGGACTCTGTTGCAACAATCGCACTGTCGACGAATAGAATATTGGACCGTAGATAGCCGAAACTTTTAATGTTCCCGGCTCGACCCGGCGTAAACAAGCAATCTCACTTCAGGGGAGTGTCTGAAATGGTTATCCGTCTTCTAGTGGCCATGGCGATCGGGTTACTCGGCCCGCTGCTTGCAGTCTCGACCGCTCGAGCCGACGCCAACGACGACAAGTTCATCGCGTTGCTGAAGTCCGAGGGGATCACCGACCACGTATCTCCGTCTCACGCGATCGACGCCGCTCACAACGTCTGCCAGAAACTTGATGATGGAGAGACACCTACCGCGGTGGCGAACGACGTGCTGAATAGCAGCGCCATGCCCGCCTACCACTGCGGCTACTTCGTCGGCGCGGCCATCAAGGTGTACTGCCCGCAGTACACGCCTGAGGAAAAGAACCCTCCGGCCGGCGCCTGACGGCATACGTCGAGCTGGCAGGACTCTTGGCCTGCCAGCCCTGCTCAGCCCGCCGCGCCCTGTCCGACAGCTTGGACCGAGGCGTGCTCGTGTAACGCTTTTTCGGCTTCAAGGGGGACTGGCTTGAGGTCGAAGACGACGTCTATGACGGTTCCGGTGAACGCGTAGGGAGCCTTGTCCTCATAGCCGCGGTCGACGACCAAGCCATTGTCGCGGCCGATATCCATCCCCGCATAGGACGTGAAGGCCAGGCTCACCGTTTGGGGCAGCTCACCCTCGCCGATCACCCGCTCGTCGGCCCACAGTGTCACGCGACCACCGGAACCGACGACGGGCGCCCCGGTTTCGAACTGCATCCGCACCGTGACGTCGCCGGTGGGAATCGGTTCGGTAGAAACCTGCCGGTAGGTCTCGACCCCGAGGAATGAATAGGTGTGGTGCAGTCGGCGCTGTCCGTCGACCCACAGCGCGAAACCGCCCATGAAGTCGGCGTTGGCGACGATCACGCCCTCCGCGCCGTCGTCGGGGACGTGCAGCCGGGCCTCGATCGCGTAGGAGCGGCCGAAGATGCGTGGGACCATGCCGCGCTGGATGTTTTGCACGTCCCCTTTGAAGGTGAAGCGTGCGGTGGTGGGCAACGGCGGCAGGTCGCCGAACATCACCGCGAGCCCGCCCAGCAGCGGCAGCACCCGGTTTCGTTCGGCTTCCTGCCACCACAGCTGCGTCAGCTCGGCGACCTTGTCCGGATGCTCGGTGCTCAGATTTCTCGCCTGGGAGAAGTCGTCGGGTAGGTAGTAGAGCTCCCAGACGTCACTGTCGGGGTCGTAGTTCCCCGGCGCGAACCGCTGCATTGTCTCGGGCCGAATCCGGCGTCGTCGATTAGCACGATTAGCACGTTCGGTGTGTCGTCCGGCGGGAAGGGACCCGGAACGATCGACCAATCGCCGACCGAGTCCGCCATGGTGCGGCCGATCGTCCCGCCGAAGCTGCGTTGCGGCAACGGCAGCCGGGTGCGGTCCGGGTTGAACTTGCCCATCGCCTCCTGCAGCGCTGCGCCCAAGCTTCGCAAGGTCGAACGGCTCAGCTCCGCAACCGATTTCATCGGCAAGCCGGCCAAAGCCTGCCCCACCGGCAGTCGGCCCTGCGCCGGGGTGACGGCGATGATCACGGCGCTGCCCGCGGACATCGCCTGCCCGATCTTGTCGGCCAGCCCGCTCTTGATCCGATGGTTGGCGAAGGTGCCCGCGAGCGCCCCGGCCGCCGCGCCCACTGCCGCCGTCGTCAAATGCCGGCGAGAATAGGCCTACCGCCAGGCCGGCCCCGGCGCCCCACTTGGCGCCCCGCCTGCCGAGCCGATTGCCGGTGTCGACCAGACGGGATTGCCGTCGGAGTCCTTGCCGACCAGGACCGCAGCCTGCAACGCGACGCTTTTGTCGTCGGCGCTCTCGGTCAGGGTGTCGAAGTCGTGCCGAGCCGAGTCGAGATCCTGATATCCGGCGACGATGACCAGCGCGTTGTCTTCAGCCATAACGGGACTCCCTTTTGCCAACCAATATCGGCGGCACCGGTCGAAGTCTATAGACCTCAAATAGGTTCGGGGGCGACCCGCAGATCACGCAATGGCGTCGACCGCAGTCGACAACCTCGACTTGAAAGCGTCCGGAATGGGGATATATCCGTTGTCCGCCAGGCCATTCTGGCCTGAGCTGATGGTGCTCTGCAGGAAAGCCTTCACCGCCGTACCGACCCGGGGATCGGGATACTTCGAGCAGACGATCTCATACGTCGCCAGCACGATCGGGTATGAGCCGGCCTGGCTCGGCCGGTAGAACGAGATCGTGTCGAGAACCAGGTCATTGCCCTTATTGATGATCCCGGCCGTGGCAATCGTTTTCGCCACCGAGTCTGCGCTGAGGACCACGGGATCCGGACCGGCCGACGTGATGATCTTGGCCATGTTCAGCTGTTGCGCCTGGGCGAACGACCATTCGTTGTAGGAGATCGCCCCTTCGGTGCGCTTGACGGCCGCGGATGTGCCGTCGTTGCCCATGGCGCCCTCGCCGACACCGCCGTTAAACGTCTTTCCGGCACCCTTACCCCACGCGCCGTTGCCCGCGGTATCGAGATATTCCTGGAAGTTGTCCGAGGTCCCGGACAAGTCGCTGCGGAACACGACACGAATCGGCTCGGCGGGCGGGCTGGCACCAGGGTTCAGCGCCGCGATCGCGGGATCGTTCCAGATAGTGATGGCGCCAGTGAAGATCTTGGCCGCGGTCGGACCGTCGAGGATCAGTGAATTCACACCCTTGACGTTGTAGGTGATGGCGATGGGGCCGAACACCACCGGCAGGTTCCACGCCGCCGAGCCGCAACGCTGCTGGGCAGCGGCGTACTCGTTGGGGATCAACGGTGAGTCCGAACCGCCGAAATCGGTTTGGTTGCCGGTAAATTCGTTGATCCCAGCGCCCGACCCATTGGCCGTGTAATCCAGCGTCTGAGCCGAACAGGCCTGCTCGAACGCTTTCACGAACCGGGTCATCGCGTTGGCCTGGGCCGTGGACCCGCTGGCCTTCAGCGTCTTCTTTCCGCCGCAACTCACGTTCACCGGCGGCGCGCCCGTCGATGCACTGCCTGTCGATGCACTAGGCGCACTTGCCTTATTGTCACTGCCACACCCGGACAGCGCCAACGCAATGGTAGCCAGGACGCACGGCAAGGCACTAAATCGGTCGAGTTTCAAATTTTGTTCCTTTGTTTATTTCTTTGAATTAGACCTGAATTGTGCCGGGCGAGATGGTCTCGTCGGAGATGCGGCCGGGTGAAACACTACTGCAGCTTTGGCACACCGAGCATTAATGAACGGTGACATCGCGGCGACCTTATGGTGAACTGAACTTTTTGCACGCCGCTACCACGGCCGAACCACCTGAATCGGTTTGGCACTTACTGAATTCGCTAATTCTGGCCTTGGGGCCACTTCTTCCCGCGCAACCCGCCGTCGGCGACGGCCCTTGCGTTGCAGTCGCTCCAGTCCCGTTGCCAGGGCTGACCTACCTCCGCCGGTATGGATCAAAGCAATTACAAAGATGGACCAAAGCACTTACAAAGTTGGACCACAGTAATAACCAAGGTGACACCAATTGGCGCCAATGCTCGGCAGGACGATTCTTGCTGTCGCTCTCGCTCGGAACTAGCCGACGGATGAACAGAACATGTACAAATAACCGGCAACCTGGAACTGCAGCCGCAATGCCCGCGAGAATTGTGCCGTCGAGAGCCGAACCGTAGTGTTGGCGGCGTGACTCGGCGTCAGCAAAAAATCTCACTTCAGGGAGCATCCGAAATGGTTACCCGCCTGCTAGTAGCTATGTCGCTCGCGTTGATCGGCCTGCTGACGCTGGGCTCGACCGCTCACGCCGACACTGTCGACGACAAATTCCTGGCGGCGCTGAAGTCCGAGGGCATCACCGACCACGTATCTGGTGCACACGCAATCGAGGCCGGTCATTTCGTCTGCGTGAAACTTGACAACGGCGTATCACCTACCGATGTGGTAACCGACGTGCTCAATAGCAGTACCATGCCCGCCTATCATTCCGGCTTCTTCGTCGGTGCCAGCATCGACGCGTATTGCCCGCGGCACAAACCTGAAATTCCCAAGGGATAGGCCTGAGGAGACGGGCAGCCGGCCAACATGCGCCCGCTGACGAATGCGCGCCGCAACCCTGTCACCGGATCGTCGAACTCGACGCGCTGCGCCAGCAGCTGAAGCGGCGTGCTGAAGTCATCGGCAGGGACGTCAATCACGTTGGGGTACAATGGGTCTCCCGTGATCGGCAGCCCCAGCGACGCCATCTGCACGCGCAGCTGGTGGGTGCGTCCGGTGCGCGGTGTCAGCCGGTACAGGCCGTCGGCCGACTGGGGGCACCGCCCGCTTGCGGCGGACAGCTCCACCAGCGTCTCGGCGTTGGGTACCCCGGGCTCGCAGACCGCCTGCAGGTTGCCCCGTCGCTTGATGATGCGGCTCCGGACAACGCGTGGGAGCACCAACGCCGGATCGACCACCGCCCGCGCCAGGTACGTCTTGCTCACCAAACCGCGGGCGAACAGCGTCTGGTAGGTGCCGCGCAGCTCGCGCCGGGTGGTGAACAGCAGCACCCCGGCGGTCAGCCGGTCGAGCCGATGGGCGGGGCTCAGCTCGGGCAATCCCAGTTCCCGGCGTAGCCGCACCAGCGCGGTCTGGGCGACGTGCCGCCCCCTCGGCATGGTGGCCAGAAAGTGTGGCTTATCGACAACCACGATGTCCGCGTCTTGGTACAGCACCGGGATATCGAAGGGCACCGCCACTTCCTCGGGCAGCTCGCGATAGAGGTAGATGCTGGCCCCGGCGGGCAGCACGGTGGCGTCATCGACCACCGTGCCGTCGACGTCAACGACCTCTCCCGCAAGGACTTTCGCGCGGGCCGGCGCGCCGAATCGGGCGGTCAACTCGGCCAGTACCGGTCCCCCATGCAACCGCACCCGCGCGGGCCCCAATCCGTCGCGGACCGGAAGCGGGGCGGGTCTCATCACAGACTCAATTCAGCGGCACCGGCTCGAGGATCTCGGCGCGCGCCTCCGGTGCGCTGGCCCGCAACTCGTCTGCCGACACGTCGTCGGGTTGGGCCTGCGACAGTATCTCGGCCTCCACCCGCGCGGTGTAGTTGCCGACCTCACGTTCGATGTCCCCAGCGGTCCACCCCAGCACGGGCGCGACCACCTCGGCCACCTCCCGGGCGCAGTCGACACCGCGGTGCGAGTATTCGATGGAGATCCGCATCCGACGCGCCAAGATGTCCTCGAGATGCAGGGCCCCCTCGGCGGTGACGGCGTACAGGGCTTCCACCTTCAAGTAGCCCGGCGCCTCCTTGATCGCGCCCAGCAGTTCGGGACGGCCGACCGCCAAGGCTAGGACGTCGCCGATCAGCGAGCCGTAGCGGTCCAGCAGATGGCGCACCCGGTGGGGGTGAAGCCCCTGCAGCGCGCCCACATTTTCGGTCTGGTTGATCAGGGCGAAATAGCCGTCAGCGCCCATCAGCGGCACTTTCTCGGTGATCGACGGCGCCACCCGGGCCG
>DATMMZ010000060.1:0-37378 GCA_035569455.1 Mycobacterium sp.
CCAAAAAAACGGCAACACAGGCTACGCCGATGAATGAGATCCACAATTCCTGGAAAACGAGGTTCAGGACGGTGGTGGCGATCAGTGCGACTACGGAGACTGACACCAGCAGCATTGGCTTCTTCATACGACCAGGCTCTAGGTGTCGACCGGCTACCGAACCCAACTTTTTGGATGCCGATATTTTCGGGAATGCCCCTATCCTGTGGTCATGAACGCGGGGTCACAGGTGGCGATGGCAGTCGCGGTGGGTCACCCGCGCCGGGCGGTGATCGACCAGGCATGGCGGGCGATCGGTCCCGGCGTCGAGGTGCTCAGCACCGACGACGGTGGCCCCTTGAGCCGCACCGTCAAGCGCATCATCGACCCGTTGGTGCTGCGGTTGCGCTCCAACCCGCAGTATTCGCTTCCGGTCGTTACCTCTGAAACGGCTGCGGCGATGCATGACTTGATCGTGCGAAACGGTCCCGAATTATGCGCCGCTGCAACATGGTTCGAGACGCTCAAACTCGAGCGCCGCCGGCTGCGGATTCGCACCGGAAACGCGCAGGAACTCTATTTCCCGGTTTGCTTCGAGCTGGCGGTAACCAAAGGCGCACCCGCGCCACACGATCACCAAACAGCGGCCGGTGTGCTGCAAGATATCCACCAGGGCCGGGACCGCACCGCGATCGAGGTACTCCAGCAGTATGTGGCAAGCCCAGACGTTGTCAGCATGCTGGCCGATCAACTCGACCGCAGTTGGCGGGACGTCCGGGCCGGCGATATCGTTACCGGTCCGTTCCTGGCCGAACTGGGCACCGTGCTCGGGCCCGCCACCAGCCATCGCGCGGCAGCCGCGCGCCAGCAGGTTTGGAATGCCGTGATCGCCGATGCCACACCGTACAACCTGGGCGCGCTGGTCCGAGTGGAAGCAGCGGAGCTGCCCTGGTCAATCGTCGAGCTGGGCTTGAGCTCGGTTGCGCCGCAACGACAGCCGAGGGTCTCTGGCGATTCCGATAGCGATCGTCCGCTGGACCGCAGCGTCGTGGACCGGGTTCGCTCGACCTTGCGGCGCGCCCTGGACCGCGATGCGCTGCCCGATATCCCGCTGTTGTGCGAAGAGGAAGTCGACCGGGCCTGCGCGCCCTGGGGGCTGCTGGGCGAGGACAAACAGGCCACGCTGGTGGCTGGCATCGAGATTGCGGTCGAGCTCGCGCCCCTAAACCTAAACATGGCGAGCCGCTACGCATTGGCCGCGCAGATCCAGGCCCGGTTGCGCAAGGAGGCGTATGTCCTGCATGCGCGGCGCTACCTGGCGGCGGGCGGGCCCATCCATCCGCGACAACAGCAGGTGGTCGATGACCTCGCCGCGTACGCGCAGCCGTACCTGAGCCGGCTGTGGGCACGCCTACACGGACGCGACGTCTGGCAGGAGCCCTGCGACGACGTCGACGGGGTGCGATCCCTGCTCGAAGGGGTCGCGCGCTCGGTGAGTCTCGACCACCGGCAACGGATCAAGGCGATGCTGGAATTGCAGGTGGCCGGATGAGATTGGTCGCCGATTCCGGCCTGTGGAGTAGTGGTCCCGTTCCCGCGGGCTTAGCAGCTCTGCCATTAGTCGCGGTGCTCGAAGTCAGCGGCGCGGTGCTGTCCTGGACGGTCGACGAGCCAACTGCGGCAACCCAAATCACCTTCACCGACCTGTCCCGCGCCGACTGGCTGTGGCGTGTTGTTGGTGAGTCGGGGCACGTCGCCGTGGCTTCGACCCTCGGGACCCTGGCGGCCCCCGTAGCCGAGCCGCGCACCATCGAGCTCACCAGCGTCGACATAGTGCCGGGTTCGGTTGGCCCGCTCCGCAGGCTAGCCGTGGGCCATTGGCTGCGGCGATGGTGGCCCGCCAGCCGACGTGACGGCATCGCCGGCCTCGACCGCGCTCTGCTTGACGTCGAAGTCGCGTTGCTGAGCGTCGGCGCGCAGGGCTTCTTCACCGACGACACCCTGGATTCGGATTTGGCCGAGCTGTTGGTGCCGCACGCCCCGGCCCTGATCATGCATGTCCGTGACGACGATCCGCGGATACGCGACCTGGTGCGGGCCGGCGTCGGGCTTGCCGACGACATCGGCATCGATGGCGTCGGATGGCCGGAACTATTTGCCATTCTTGATGATTCGACCGCGATCTTGGAGATTCCAGCCGGAGGTCGCGACGACTACGCGCTGGTCGCCGGCGCTGACGTGGGCCCCCGGGGTGCGACCCCGATCGCCCGGGGTGTCGCATCCATCAACTGGAGTGCGGTTCCGCCCGCAATATTCGATGCGGGCGAGAGCAACGTCGACTGGAGCGTCGAGGTGGCCGGTACCGCGGTGGTGGCCGTCGTGCGGGCGGCCGTCATCGGGCCGGACCCGGCGACGGGCGTCGCGGTACGGGTGCGGTCCGGAGCCGTCGGCGGCGGCGGCGCGCTGGACGCCGCCGGCCGCGCCACGCTCCCACTTCTCGACACGCAGCAGCGACCGATGACGGAATCGGCCGCGTGGGACCACGATTGGACGAACACGTCGGTGCTCGTCGGCGCCGAAGTATCCGAGTCCCCGCAGTCCCGCGAGCGGGTCCGCCGCTGGGCACGGGCTCGGCTGGACGGGCCCGCGGACGACGCCTTCCTGGCCGAGATCCTGGCTGGCGAATCGAGCTACTGACCACGCACCTATGCTGAGCGAGTGCCAAACAGCTATCGCGTCGTGCAGTGGAACACGGGGAACGTCGGCAAGAGCTCTTTGCAATCGATCGCCGACCACCCCGCTCTCGAACTGGTGGGATGCTATGCCTGGTCGACGGAGAAGGTCGGCCGCGATGCCGGCGAGCTGGTCGGCATCGCACCACTCGGGGTTGCCGCGACCAACGACATCAACGCACTGCTTACCCTGAAACCGGATTGCGTTGTCTACAACCCGATGTGGATCAACGTCGACGAGTTGGTCCAAATCCTTTCCGCGGGCGTCAATGTCGTGACGACGGCGTCCTTCATCAACGGGCAGAACCTCGGCGAGGGCCGCGACCGGATCCTGGAAGCCTGCGAGAAGGGCGGCTCGACGATGTTCGGGTCCGGCGTCAGCCCCGGCTTCGCCGAGCTGCTGGCCATCGTGTCGGCGATGGTGTGCAACCGGATCGACAAGGTCAGCGTCAACGAAGCGGCCGACACCACGTTCTACGACTCGCCGGACACCGAGAAGCCGGTGGGCTTCGGCCAGCCGATCGACCACCCGGAGCTGGAGCAGATGGCGGCGAAGGGCACCGCCATCTTCGGTGAGGCCGTCCGGCTGGTGGCTGACGCGCTCGGCGTCGAACTTGACGAGGTGCGACCCGTAGCCGAGTTCGCCCAAACCACTGCCGATCTCGACCTCGGGTCCTGGACGATCAACGCGGGATGCGTCGCGGGCGTCTACATCAGCTGGCAGGGCATCGTCGGCGGCAAGACCGTGATCGACCTCAACGTCCGGTGGCGCAAGGGACAAAGCCTCGAGCCGGACTGGAAGATCGACCAAGACGGCTGGGTCATCCAGGTCGACGGGCAGCCGTCGGTAACAACCAAGGTCGGCTTTCTGCCGCCGCCGTATTTCCAGGCCGAGACGATCGCCGACTTCATGGTGCTCGGGCACATCATGACGGCGATGCCCACCATCAACGCGATTCCGGCCGTCGTGGCCGCGGCGCCCGGCATCGTCACCTATACCGATCTGCCCCTGACACTTCCCCGCGGCCACGTACCGACGGGCTGAGCCGCGCCGGTCCGGGTGGTGTGTCAGCATTGAGCGATGAATGCACCCCACATCGCTCGCATTCTTGGCGTTGCGCTGGCGATGACGTTGGCGCTGCCGGCCGGGCCGATCGGCATCCCTTCCGCCGATGCCGCCCCTTGCCCGGACGTCGAGGTCGTGTTCGCCCGCGGGACGGGCGGGCCTCCGGGCGTCGGCCAGGTGGGCCAGTCCTTCATCGATTCGCTCAGACCGCAGATTGGTGGGCGGTCGTTGGGGGTCTACCCGGTCAACTACCCTGCGACCTGGGCTTTCGCCGAGAGCGCGAACGCCGGCGCCGGCGACGTGAGCAATCACGTCCAGGACATGATCGGGCGCTGCCCCAACACCCGAATCGTGCTGGGCGGAATCTCGCAAGGCGCGGGAGTAATGGATTTCGCTACTAACAACCTGCCGCCCGAGGCGGCCGATCACGTCGCCGCGGTCGCCCTCTTCGGCAATCCGTCGAGCGTGCTCGCGGGTGCCTTGTCGGGCGTCGCGTTCCCGCCGGTCAGCCCGGCTTACAGCGGAAAGACCATCGACGAGTGCGCTCAAGACGATCCGGCATGCTCGGGCGGGCTCAACCCGGCGGCACACGGCTCGTATGCTTCGAACGGGATGACGGCTGACGCCGCAACCTTCGTCGCGGGCCGCCTGCAGGGCTAGCCCAGCCGCGCCTTGTCCGAAATCGCCTTTCGTTGAACAGGTTTGGGACATGCTGAATGGTTGGGCGGTGAGATGTGGCAGCATTGAGCGATGAGTGCACACCACACCAATCGCGTCCTCGTGGTCGCGACGATGTTGGTGCTGCTGAGTGGTCCGGTCAACGTTGCGTCCGCCTATGCCGGTCGGTGTCCTGACGTCCAGGTGGTCTTTGCTCGGGGAACTGGCGTGGGTCCTGGTGTCGGCGAAGTAGGCCAGGCATTCATCGACTCGCTCAGGTCGCAAGTTGGTGGGCGGTCCGTCGACGTCTACCCGGTCGACTATCCCGCGAGCGCGGATTTCGCGGTGAGCTCGAAAAAGGGTGCGGACGACACGAGCGCTCACGTCCAAAGTACGGTCGCCGGCTGCCCCGGCACCCGAATGGTGCTTGGCGGATATTCTCAGGGCGCCGGCGTCATCGATTGGGCTTCGACGATCATCCCGAGTCAGGTGGCCGATCACGTTGCCGCAGTTGCCCTGTTCGGCAATCCATTGAGCATGCTGGCGACCATCGCGTCGGGCGGCTACCCCGATATCAGCCCGCTCTACCGCGCAAAGACCATTAACCTGTGCGCTTCCGGCGATCCGGCGTGCTCCGGCGGCTTTAACGGACTGGCGCACACTACCTACGTTGAATCCGGGATGACGACTCAAGCCGCAACGTTTGTCGCGAGTCGGCTGTAAGGGCTAGGCGTCCCCCGACGCCGCCTTCTCGGGGACCGCCGCCCGTCGTCGAGCGGGTTTGGGGTAGGTCGCACCGAGCTGCGGCACCTCGAGCGGACCCTGGTGCCGGGCGGCCTGGATGGCATTGCGCAGCGGACGGGCGAAGCCCGCGAACGATCCCATGTCGAACAGCAGCGGCGTCAACAATCGGTTGTGGATGAATCCGAACGCGCTGGCGGTCTCGGGGTCGGCCCAACCGAGCGTTCCACCCAGACCAACGTGACCAAATCCGTTGAGCAAGCCAGGAACCGGCGATTCGTGGTAGCCGAGGTGGAACGGCATGGGCACCACCACGTTCGCGTCCGGCCACTTCCGTCGCGGCTCGCCCGTCAGGCCGCGCGCCAACTCTTCCGACAGGTACTGCTTGCCGTCGATGTAGCCTTCGTTGGCCAGTACGGCATACATTTTGGCCATGCCGCGACCTGTCACCACACCATTGGCACCTGGGACTTCGCCGTCCAGGAACGGGGTGTCGCCCTTGACAAGGGATATGACGCCCGGGAAGTACATCGCGCCGAGGGCGCCTGAGAAGGGCAGACCGGCCACCTTCGGTGCGATGAAGTTGAACACCGGGGTGCGCAGCTTGCCCTGCGGCATCAGAATCTGCGCCGCCTTGGTCGGCGAGCCTTCGGGCGGGCGGCCGAGGTGCACGCCGTCGGTATTGAGCGGGCGCGCGACCTCCTGACGGATCAGCTCGCGCATGCCTTTACCGGTCACCGCACGGGCCAGACCGGACAGCAGCCATCCATAGGTCAGCGCGTGATACGCCTGCACGCCGCGCAAGTGATCGGGTGCCGCGGCGGCCAGGCGCTCCTCCATGAGGAAGTGATCCATCAAATCCGTCTTGGTCACGCCCTTCAGGTGCGACAGCCCGGATCGATGCCGCATGACTTCGCGAACCGTGATATCGGCCTTGCCGTTGGCCGCGAACTCCGGCCAGTATTCGGCGACGGGCGCGTCATAGCAAATCAGGCCCCGATCGGCCAGCCGGTGAATCACCGTGGACGCGATGCCCTTGGTCGCCGAGAACACCATCGCTCCGGTGTCGGCGGTCCAGGGCTCCGTGCCGGCCCGGTCAGACCACCCCGACCAGACGTCGACGACGGGCCGGCCCTCGATGTAAACGCTGAGGGCTCCGCCGCCGAACCGGCGCCCCGGAAATAGCTGCGCAAACAGCTTGACGACGCTTGCGAAATGCGGGTCGGCGGCACCGGACATACCGCGCGGCAGACCATCGTCGGTCACCAGAAGAGTTGCCGAGGCCGTCACGAGGATGAAGGTATCAGTCGGGCAAGCGCTGGACACAGCGGCTTTTTCAATTAGGGCAGCCCGGCGGCAGTTTGACGATCACCCGTTGTTGGGTATTCACCCTGAACAGTCGCCATCAGAGGAGTGACAGCGCATGACCGCCAGAAACAAGCTGCGCAATAAGGCCCAGTACTGGGGCGGCCGGGCCAAAGAGACCGTCGGCAGGATCACCGGGAACAGGCGTACCGAGTACGAGGGCAAGCGCGATCAGGTGAAGGCCAGTGTGAAAGATGCCGGCGAGAAGGTGAAGGACGCATTCGGGCTGTCGGGCGGCCAACGTCGATACCAACCACGTACCCAACAACGAAGGAGCAGGGGCTTATGAGCACCGAAGACAAACTGAAGAACAAGATCGAAGACCTGGGTGGCAAGGCCAAGGAGGCCGTCGGCAAGGCCACCGGCGATCACGACACCAGGAATGAAGGCAGGGCGGATCAGGCCAAGTCCAGCCTGAAAGACGCTGGCGAGAAGGTGAAGGACGCCTTCAAGAAGTAGCCGCATCGCGCCGACTCGTTAAGGACCAGCAAGCCTGCGGATAACCCGGCAGGCTTGCTGGTCTGATTGGTTTACGGTCACCTCATGCCGCTGCGTTTTGTCGACCCACATCGTCGCGCTTCTTTCGCGCGCGAGTACCAAACGAGGGTCGCGACGTGATCGCAATCGCCTCTAAATTCGGCCGCAGCAGGCATCCGCATGGCATACAACCTCGTGGCGAACCCCGCATGTGAGCTGGGCGGGGAGGCCTTCCGCGCCACCGAGGTCACCGACCCATTCGAGCACCCGCGGCTCTACCGACCGCCAGATTCCAATATTGCGACTGACCCCATGCCAGGTTGAAAACCGAGCCTGTTGGCAATCCTCATTGCAATCGGCACCGAATACCGAGTGAACGAACTAATGACTCGACACCGTGGGATAGGTATGGACTTCTTCAGATTGATCCAAGTTCGAGGGGCGCGCCGGCTCGCAGCGTCCGCCGCTCTAGTAGCGATGCTGGTCACGGCGGCTCCGCTCAGCGTGCCCATCCCAGCGGCGTCTGCCGATCCATGTCCCGACGTCGAGGTGGTGTTCGCCCGCGGCTCCGGTGAGCCACCCGGCATCGGCAGCGTCGGGGGGCCCTTCGTCGACGCCCTGCGCTCGCAGATCGGATCCAGGTCGCTCGGGGTATATCCGGTCAACTACCAGGCCAGTACCGACTTTTCCAGCAGCGCTTTCCCACTGACGGTCATCGACGGCATTCGCGACGCCAGTTCTCACATTGAGTCCATGGCGGCGAACTGCCCCAAGACCCGCGAGGTACTCGGCGGATACTCCCAGGGTGCAGCGGTGGCCGGCTACGTCACCTCGGCCGCAGTACCGGCGGGCGTACCCACTGGAGCGGTACCGCCCCCGATGCCGCCGGAGATCGCCAACCACGTCGCCGCGGTCACGCTTTTCGGGACACCCTCCGCCCAGTTTCTACAGCAGTACGGCGCGCCGCTGATCGCCATCGGTCCCCTTTATCAGCCCAAAACCCTCGAGTTGTGCGCCGACGGCGACGGGATCTGCGAGTCCGGCGGCAGCCCGGGCGTCGCGCATGCGCTCTATGCGGTGAACGGCATGACCGGCCAAGCCGCCGGCTACGCCGCGAGTCACCTGTAGCTCGACGCCCCAGCGACGAACGGGCCGATACGCCAGGGCAGAATCGCACCATGCGCGTTCTGGTCACCGGCGGCACGGGATTCGTCGGCGGGTGGACCGCCAAGGCCATCGCCGACGCGGGGCATTCCATCCGGTTCCTGGTGCGAAATCCCGCGCGGTTACAGACATCTGTCGCCAAATTGGGCGTCGATGTGTCGGACTTCGCCGTCGGGGACATTTCGGACCGCGTGTCGGTGCGCGAGGCGTTGCAGGGATGCGACGCCGTCGTGCACTGTGCCGCCCTGGTGGCAACCGACCCGCGGGAGACTCCCCGAATGCTGAGCACGAACAATTCGGGCGCCCAGAACGTCCTCGGTCAGGCCGTCGAGCTCGGCATGGATCCCATCGTTCACGTGTCGAGCTTTTCGGCGCTGTTTCATCCCAACTTGGAGACGCTGCGCGCGGACCTGCCGGTTGTCGGTGGCACAGATGGATACGGGCGATCCAAGGCGCAGGTCGAAATCTACGCCCGCGGCCTGCAGGACGCCGGCGCGCCGGTGAACATCACCTATCCCGGCATGGTTCTCGGTCCGCCGGTCGGCGACCAATACGGCGAGGCCGGCGAGGGTGTCAGATCCCTATTGAGTTTGCACTTCGTTCCCGGGCGCGGCGCGGCATGGTTGATCGTCGATGCACGGGACGTGGCCGCGCTGCACGTGGCGCTGTTAGAACCCGGGCGTGGGCCGCGCCGGTATATGGCGGGCGGTCGCCGGGTTCCGGTGGCCGAGCTCGCGAGCATGTTCGGCGAGATCGCCGACACCCCAATGATTGCAGTGCCGGTTCCGGACACCGTGATTCGCGCTGCGGGCGCAGTACTGGATAAAGCGACGCCTTTTCTGCCCTTCAACACGCCATTCACCTCTGCCGGGATGCAGTACTACACACAGATGCCGGCGTCCGATGATTCGCCGAGCAAGCAAGAACTGGGCATCACCTACCGGGATCCGCGCGAGACCGTGGCCGACACGGTCGCGGCCCTCCGCAGCACTAGCGGCTAGTCCTCCTCGGGAGGCTCTGGGGCGTCCGCACTATGGGGCTCGCTCGGTGGCGAATTCTTCAGCCACCGCCGCAGCCGAAGAAGTTCATTGACAACGATGCCGATCCCTAGCAGCCCCAGCGTCGTCACCACAATTGCGGTGGTCACGTAGTCCATCGTGACAGCCGAAGCAGCAAAGTCCGAACACGGCGTGTCGGGTGTGTCATTCTGTGCGGGTGTCCGCCGCGGCGGCCCCTTCGGGGGTGGTGACGTTCTTATTCACCGATATCGAGGGTTCGACCCGTCGGTGGGAGGCGGACCCGGGCGGCATGCAAGTTGCGTTGGCCGCCCATGACGAGGTGCTGCGCAGCGCGATCGACCGGCACGGGGGCTGGTTGTTCAAGCACACCGGTGACGGCATATGTGCGGCGTTCGCCTCGGCTCGGTCTGCTGTCGACGCCGCGATGGTGGCGCAGCGGGAGCTGGAGTTGCCGGTGCGGATGGGATTGGCCACCGGTGAGGCAGAGTTGCGGGGCGCGGACTATTTCGGGGCGGTACTCAATCGTGCCGCCCGGGTGATGGCGGCGGGGCACGGCGGTCAGATTCTGCTGGCCGAGTCGACGGCGAGCCTGCTCAGCGGAATCGATCTGCTGGACTTGGGACGGCGGCGGCTGCGGGATCTGCCGACTGCGGTCGGTGTGTTTCAGGCGCAAGCGCCCGGGCTGCGCAAGGACTTTCCGCCCTTGCGGGCAGTGGATGCGAGTCCGGGGAATCTGCGGCCCCAGACGACGAGTTTCGTTGGGCGCGAGGCCGAGGTCGCCGAGGTGCAAGCGGCGTTGCGGGCGAATCGGCTGGTGACGCTGACCGGGGTGGGCGGAGTCGGCAAGACCCGCCTGGCGATCGAGGTCGCGACACAGCGCGCCGGCGAATTCCCGGACGGCGTCTGGCTTTTCGAACTGGCCGCGGTCACCGATCCCGCGGCGGTGCCCGACGCAGTGGCTACGGTGTTAGGGGTGGCTCAGCAATCGGGCAAGACCATGGCCGACAGTGTGGCCGTCGCGCTGGAGGACAGGGTGCGGCTGTTGGTTTTCGACAACTGCGAGCACCTGCGCGACGCCACCGCCGATCTCGTCGAAACCATCCTGGCGTGCTCACCGACCGTGCGAATTCTGGCAACCAGCCGCGAAGGGCTCGGGCTTTCCGACGAACAACTGTGGCCGGTGCCCTCCCTGGACGTGGACTCCGGGCCTGACTCGGCCGCGGCCACGTTGTTCGTCGAACGCGGCCGCAACGTGTCACCGCACTTCTCGTTGACGGATGCCGATGAAACCGCCGCGGTCGTGGAGATCTGTCGTCGCCTGGACGGGATCCCGTTGGCGATCGAGCTGGCAGCCTCGCGAATGGGTTCAATGACGGTCGGTGAAGTACATGATCGTCTCGATCACCGCTTCCGTCTGTTAGTCGGCTCGCGGCGGGGCCTGGAACGTCACCAAACCCTGCGCCACGCCGTCGGGTGGTCGTATGACCTCCTCAGCAACGCCGAAAAAGCATTGCTGGAACGGTGTTCGGTGTTCGCTGGTGGATTCAACCTCGAAAGTGCCTATGCCATTGCAGGATTCGACCAAGACGACGAGTATGCCGTGCTGGATCTACTTGACGCCCTGGTGCGCAAGTCGCTGCTCGTCGCCGATCGGTCGAGCGGGCGGACCAGGTTTTCGATGCTGGAAACGATCCGGCAATTCGCCGAGGAACAACTGGTCGCCCGAGGTGATGCAACCGAAGTCCGCACCGCGCATGCCCGCTACTTTGCCGGGCGCGAAACCGACATCCTGGCGCTGTGGGACAGCCCCCGCCAGCGCGAGGCCTACGGATGGTTCACCGGAGAACTCGCCAATCTCCGCACCGCGTTTCGGTGGGCTGCCGACCACCACGATCTCGATATAGCCGGCGCCATCGCCAGCTATGCGGGGCTCTTTGCCTATCTGCTCGAGAACAATGAGCCGGTTGGCTGGGCCGAAGAGCTCATCGAGCCCGCCCGCGCTGTCGACCATCCTCGGCTAGCGGACCTTTACGTGGTGGCGTCGCTGTGCTGGACGATGGGACGAATCGACAAGGCAATCGAATATGTCGAGGCGAGCGCTAACACAAAGCACAGTGCTCACAAGCTGGCATTTGGTCTCGATGGCTTGCCGGGTGGTGTGTATGTGTTGACCGGTCAGCATGAGCAGTCCATTGAGTGGTACCGAGCTTATTTCGCAACCAGTCGCGACAATCGCACACTGGCCCGGTCATGCCTGGTCTTCACCCTTGTGATTGCAGGCTCCCATGATGAGGCGATGGCCACCGCGGATGGTCTGATCGGCGCCGCCGAGGCCAGCGAAAACCCTTGGGAGCTCTCGTACGCATTGCTGGCCTACGGCTTCGCCTTCTTGCACGCCAATCCTGTTGGCGCACTGGACTCCCTGCGCCGCGGCTGGGTGATCGCGCAAGACAATGGCATCCGCTGCAATGAGTCGTACCTCGCGACAAATCTTGCTCGACTTGAGGCCATACACGGCGACCAGGTGGCTGCGTTGGATTACCTGACACTGACCATCGACAATTACCGGCAGTCGGCCAACGTCCCCGCTATGCTTTCCCCGCTGGCGATCCTCGCGGCATTTCTGCATCGTCTCGGACGCGACGAACCGGCGGCCAGGATCGCTGGCTATGCGGCCGCCCCACTGACTGTGGGCGGGATTTTTGAGCTGGGAGATGCCATCGCGAGCCTGCGCGACGTCCTTGGCGAACAGACGTATGAATCGCTCGCCGGCAAGGGCGCGGCGATGACCAATGCCGCCATGGTGACCTACGCGTACGACCAAATCGACCAAGCCCGAACGGAACTCGAACAACGCAGGGCGGATTCCTAAGGTGTCCGCCGGAAACTCCGGACAAAACCGAGCACGGCTGCGCCTACGAATGGCACGGGGGCCAGCATGGCGATCAGAGCGCTCTTGGTACCAACGAGTGGTTTGCTGCGTAGCCCTAACAGCAGGTCGGCGCTATCGCTGACCAAACCAACCGTCGCCCAGCTCCGGAAGTCGCCGTCGCTGCCGCGCACCCAGGCGGCGCAGGCACCCGACCCAATCACCAAGTCGCGGATCCCGATGGTTTGCATAAGCAGCGTCTCGGTGCCGGATTCGGGTTTGAAGAACCGGCCCGGCACCAGCAGCATGGCAGCTCCGACAGCAACGCGAGCTGCTGCCACCAACGCCAGGATGGGTGATGTCGGGGTTGGCTCCTGCGTCATGATCACAGCGTAGTGACGAACCCGCCGTCGATGCGGTAGTCGGATCCAGTGGTGTTTCCGGGGCGGTCGCTAGCTAGGAAGACGACCAGATCGGCGACCTGTTCCGGGGTGGTGAACCGACCCGTCGGAGTGTTGTCTTGGATCATTGCCCCGACCTCGTCGG
Organism: Mycobacterium sp.; assembly: GCA_035569455.1. GTDB lineage: Bacteria > Actinomycetota > Actinomycetes > Mycobacteriales > Mycobacteriaceae > Mycobacterium. The sequence goes on from DATMMZ010000060.1 coordinate 12,616, forward strand.
CGGTCGGGCCACCGGCCGCGGCGGCGACTAGTTCTTCGGCGGCATCGGGCTCGGACAGGTCCACGGACACGAACGACACCTGACCTGTCTCCTCGAGCGCCGGCAGTTGGTCACCCCCTGGTCCGTGATCCGGCCAACACATGCGCGCCCGCTTCGACAAGGGCCTTAGTAACCGCAAGACCGATGCCCTTGCTCGCGCCCGTGACCACCGGTCTTCCCCGCCAGATACAGATCCATGTGCGCTCCTTCCCCAGCGCGCACGACGCTACCGTTGCGCAATGAGTGCGTCCGTGCCGCAGGGCGAGTTCGTCAAGCGTCATCCGGGTACGCCCGCCGGCTACTTCGCGTGGGAAGCCGCAGGCCTGCGATGGCTGTCAAGCGTTGCTGGCGGTGTGCCCTGCGCGCAGGTTGTTTCGTTCGGCGCGACCCGCCTGACCCTGCGGCGGCTGGCTTCGGTGGCTCCGAGCCCCGAGGCGGCGCACGTGTTCGGCCGCCGGCTGGCCACCACGCACGACGCGGGTGCCGCATGGTTCGGCGTTGGGCCCGACGGCTGGGATCGGCCGGGTTTCTTCGGGCCACTGTCGCAGCCACTGCCGATGTCGCTGCGCCGGCACCGGCGTTGGGGCGATTTCTACGCCGAGGAGCGACTGGTCCCGATGGCCGAGCTCGCGGCGCCGCGGCTGGACGCTTCGACCCGAGACTTGATCGACTCCGTCGCGGCACGCTGCCGCGCGGGCGACTTCGACGACGATGACCGGCCGGCCCGGCTGCACGGCGATTTGTGGGGTGGCAACGTGATGTGGACACCCGACGGGGTGGTGTTGATCGACCCAGCCGCGCACGCCGGTCACCGCGAGACCGATCTGGCGATGCTCGCGCTGTTCGGTTGCCCGCACTACGAGACCATCCTCGCCGGCTACCAGCAGATGCGATCGCTGACGCCCGGCTGGCGCAAGCGCATCGGGCTGCACCAGCTCTTCCCGCTTTTGGCGCATGTCGTGCTGTTCGGCGGCGGGCACGCAGCTCGCACGCGTGCGGCGGCCAGCGCCGCGCTGACCGCCTAACCTCCCTCGTTTACGAAGGCACTTTTGCAGCGATCTTGTTTGCGATGTCGACGGCTGAGTTCTTGGGATCGGCGCTGCATGTGTTGACGTCGACAATGACGTTGTTTTTCGCGGTGAGCGCGCGTCCGCAAGCTTTCCAGCCCGTGGAAGGAGGGTTCTGCAGAGTTGAGATCGTGCTCAGGACGCCGTTGGTGTTGGATGTCGCCCCCACGGTCCACTGCGTCTTGGACTGGATGTGGGTGTAATCGTGGCACGCCTGCCACTGCTGAGCGGAGGCGGTGAAGAAGTCGCTGGCTTGTTTGGCGGTGGGGAATAGCACCACTGCCTGCTCGACGAAATGAGTCAAGTTGTCGCCCTCCTGGCGGTCGAGTGTCTGGTCGCGCTCGGCCATGAAACCGCTGTTGGCATAGACCTGGGCCTGCGCCGAGCCGTCGATGGCTAAACACTCCTTGGGCGTCATCGTGGCGCTGTCATCAGACATCGCGTCGCGGCTGTTCGTGACCTTCATATCGGTTGCCCCCATGGCGGCGTTGATCTCCTCGGGGCTCAGCAGGAATCCCTTGAACGCAGCCTCTGCAACTGGAGGCGGAGGCGGTTTCGTTTTGGTGGTCGACGTGGTGGTCGACGCTTTAGGAGCCTGGTTGGGCTGGCTGTGACAACCGGCGGTGAATACGCAGGTGCCGACGACGGTTATTGCGGCTACTGCGGCGACTAATTGGCGCATACTTCATTTCATCCCCATTCCCGGGTAACCCACAAGGATCAGCCCGTGTGACCGGCGATGTGCTCGGCGGAGGCAGCCCAGCGGAGCTGCGCCTGGCCCTCTGGTCTCGAACGCCGGTAGGCAGTAGCTAGCGTGAGTTTCCTAGGCCGCGGGCTTTATCTCGAGGCCGACGTGCACCTTGTCGATGCCGCCACGAACGATGGAGTGCACATAGAACCACGGGGCGTGGTACCAGTACCGCTTCAGCACGGCGTTGTAGACCCGCCGCGTCTCCGACTTCGGCAGGACGCGCGCGACGGCCTCGACCTCTTCGCTCTTCGGCTTGCCCAGTGCCGCGCTCTTGGCGATCGTCACCCTGTGCGTTTTGTTGATCCGCTTGGTTTTCCAGGACCCGTCGTCGGTGATGACCAGAAGCTTGTCGCCGTCCGGCACCCCCCAGATCGGTGTGGGCTTGGGGCGGCCGTCCTTGGTGAATGTGGTCAAAAGCAGGTACTTGGACTGGATGACGTCCATGAAGCTGGCGGCCACGCTTTGTCTCTTCCGGTCGGTGCAATTTGAGGGCAAATACCCCGGCCGGGTAGTTCCGTAAACGTGGCGGTCGCCACGTCGCTCAGTTCGCGGTGCCCGCGGCGGAAATCGATTGGCTCACCGTATAACTGTCGATTCCCTCGGTTCCGAGTTCGCGGCCGTAGCCGCTGTTCTTGACGCCGCCGAACGGCGCGGCAGGATCCATGATGTAGCCCTCATTGACGCCGAATGTGCCGGACCTTACCTGGGTCGCGACGCCGTACCCACGCTCGACGTCGGCGGTGAACACCGAGCCGGCCAGCCCGTACTCGGAGTCGTTGGCGATCCGCACGGCCTCGTCCTCGTCGCGGTAGGAAATGACGGTCAGCACCGGGCCGAAGATCTCCTCGCGCGCGATCCGCATGTCGTTGTGCGCATCGCTGAACAGCGTCGGCCGCACGTACCAGCCGGTTTCGAGGCCGTCCGGCAAGGCGGCGCCGCCGGTCACTAAGTGCGCCCCCTCGCTTTTGCCGGATTCGATGTAGCCCCGGACCCGCTCCTGCTGGCGCTGCGCCACCAGTGGACCGATTTGGGTGTTGGGATCGGCGGGGTCGCCCACCGTCATCGACTCCATCGCGGCCGCCAACGCGTCCACGAACTCGTCCTCGCGCGCCTCCGGCACCAGGATCCGGCTGAGCGCGTTGCACACCTGGCCGCTGTTGGCGAGGCTGGCCATCTGGATTCCGGTGGCGACCGCCACGGGGTCGGCGTCGTCGAGCACGATAGCCGCCGACTTGCCGCCCAGTTCAAGGCTTACCTGCTTGAGCCCCGCGGCACAGGCAAGGGCCACCTGCCGGCCGGCGGCCGTGGAACCGGTGAAGGAGACCTTGTCGACGCCCGGGTGGCTCACCAGCTGTTCGCCGACATCGCGACCGCCGGGCACCACATTAAAGACGCCGGGCGGAAGTTCGGCTGCTGCAACCATTTCCGCGAGCAACTGCGCATCGAGCACCGATTCCGGTGCGGGCTTGAGCACCACCGAACACCCGGCCAGGAGTGCCGGCACAACCTTGCTGACGGTGAGGAACTGCGGCATGTTCCACGGCACCACCGCGGCGACAACTCCAACTGGTTGCTTCATGATCCGGATGTTCTTGCCGTATAGGCCCGGGCGTTCCTGTTGCCACTCGTAGCTGCCCGCCAGCCCACAGAACGCCGAGAGCATGGTGAGGGGTAGTCGGACCTGCGCCAGTTTGGCAAAGCTGATGGGGGCGCCGATCTCGGCGGAGATCAGTGCAGCCATGTCGGCTCGCCGCTCCTTGTAGATGCCGGCCAGCCGGGTGAGTGCCTCGATGCGTTCGGCCGGTTGCATTCGTGGCCACGGCCCGGTGTCGAAGGCCGCCCGGGCGGCGTCGACGGCGCGATTCACGTCCGCGGGTCCCGCGCAGGCCGCGTGGCCGATGACCGACTCGGTGTGCGGCGATATCGCGGTGATGGCGGAATCGGACTCCGGTGCCGTCCACTTCCCGTCGATGAAGAGTTGGTCCCTGTCGTACATCCAATACCTCACTACTAAGGGGCTACTTAGGTGTTGCGGCCGCCGTTGACGCCGAGGATCTGCCCGGTGATGTACCCGGCTTCCTCTGACACAAAGAAAGCGCACGCGGCGGCGATATCCTCGGGCCGGCCCACGCGGCGCACCGGCGTGCGATCGATGTGATCCTGCACGGTGCCGCCGAGCAGTTGTCGCCGCTCGGCGCTGCGCAACATCGGTGTGTCAACAAACCCGGGCGGCACGGCGTTGACGGTGATCCCACACGGGCCGTATTCGAGCGCCAGCGACTTGGTGAGGCCGTTGACCGCGGACTTCGCCGCCACGTAGTGGGCCATGTATGGCTGCCCGGAGTGAGTGCTTGACGACGAGATGTTGACGATGCGCCCCCAGCCGGTCTCGACCATGTCGGGCAGCACGGCCTGGATGGTGTGGAACACGCCGTTCAGGTTCACGTCGATGATCCTGGACCACTCCTGAAAGGACATGGTGGAGAACTTCTTGAAGCCCTCCACCCCGGCGGCGTTGACCAGCACGAGGATCGGGCCGAGCGCGTCGCGGATCGCTGATATCGCGGCGTCGACCTGCGCACGGTCGGTGACGTCGGCAACATAACCCGACCCGTCATCCGTGGAGGACAGATCGATGACGGCCACCCGAAACCCGTCACGGTGCAACCGTTCGGCGACGGCCCGGCCAATCCCGGACGCTCCGCCGGTCACGACCGCCGTCTTCGCGCCCAAGCCGCCTACCCGCCTTCCTGAGCGATCGCCCAAACGATTGGCTCCACATGCCTATCATTCCGTATCGACGGCGGTCAAGTAGGGTCCGTTTGGTGGACAGGCCACCGTTTCGTTTCGCAGTGCAGGCGACCAATGCCGGTGGAGGCCGCGAGTGGCGCGACACCGTTCGCAAAGTCGAAGACCTCGGGTACTCAACGCTTTTCCTTGCGGACCACTACCTGGGCCCGGGCCCCGCGCAACGAGCCGCGCGTACCCCGCGCCAAGACCTGGCGCCCATCGCGGCGATGGCGGCGGCAGCCGCCTTCAGCGAGACATTACGCATTGGGTGCCGGGTGTTTTGCATCGACTATCACGTGCCGGCCGTACTGGCCAAGGAAGCGGCAACGCTTGATCTGCTCTCCGACGGTCGTCTGGAAATGGGCATCGGAGCCGGCTGGAGCGAAGTCGAGTACACCGCGATGGGCCTCGACTTCGACCGTCCAGGTCGGCGAATCGCCAAACTGGCGGAGGTCGTATCGCTCATCAAGGCCCATTGGCAAGCCGAGGAACTGGAATTCTCGGGCGACTATGTTCAGGTGCGCGGGTACGCGGGGAGGCCGCGGCCGATACAACGGCCGCATCCGCCGATCATGATCGGCGGAGGTGGACAGCGTGTCCTAACGCTGGCCGGCCGGGAAGCCGACATCGTCAGCATCTCCAGCGTGCCGTTCGTGGCACGCGACGCCGACGGGCTTGACCCACAGGCGGTCGCGCAGCGTCGGATCGGCTATGTCCGCGCCGCGGCCGGAGAGCGCTACCGCGGTCTCGACGTCGAGAGTTCCCCGTACTTCACTGAGATCACCGACGATCCCGAGACTTATCTGGCGGGCGTGGCAAAGTCGAGCGGGATCCCTGTTGACCTGCTCCGCGACCATCCCAACGTTCTGGTCGGCTCGGCCGAAAGCGTTGTGGAAACGCTGTGTTCGCGCCGGGACAGCTTCGGCATCAACTACGTGACGGTGCAGCAGTCCCAGATCGAATCCTTCGCACCCGTGGTCACCCGCCTGCACGGGCGCTGAGCCTTGACCGGTGCGACCGGAGATGCGACGATTTGGGCGTTCGCTCAAATAGTGCGAGTGCGACAGTCACTCGCGGGAATGAGACAGCTCAATGGCAAAGCGGACCAGATACAGCGAGTACCACGATCGGTACCCCAATTATCGGCTCGAGCTCTCCGATGACGGAATCTTGTTCATGCAGTGCCACACCAACGGCGGCAGCCTGGTGTGGGACTGGCGGGCGCACGACGAAATGGCCGACGTGTTCGCCGATATTGCCGGAGATCGCGAGATCAAGGTGCTTATCCACACCGGGACCGGCGAGAACTACAACGCCAATTGGGGACGCATGCCTAACGGCGACCCGGTCGACAAGCCCGAATATCTCCTCATGCCTGGCACCCAAGGTCTGCTCAAGCTTGACGAAAAAGCTTGGTATGCACGGCATCTGATCACTAACGTGCTAGACGTCGATGTTCCTATGATCAGCGCCGTCAACGGCCCGTGCAATATGCACTCGGAAGTGCCGTTGCTCGGCGATATCGTCCTCGCCGCAGAGGACGCGTACTTTCAGGACGCATCGCATTTCCCCCGCGGCCAGGTGCCCGGCGACGGCCAACACGTCATCTGGAGCTTTTTGGCCGGCCACACCCGCGCTCGCTATTTCCTGTTGACCGGCATGAAGCTCGGCGCGCAGGAAGCCAAGGAGTGGGGCGTAGTCAACGAGGTACTGCCCAAAGACCAATTGCTGGACAGGGCCTGGGAACTCGCTCGCGAACTGGTCAAGCGCCCCCCGCTGACACTGCGCTACTCACGCCAGCTCTTCACCAACCCACTCAAGCGGGCTTTCATCGATGAACTCGGCCATGGCCTGGCGCGGGAAACCTACGCTCAGCGGGCCTTCTTTCCCTTCGGCGGCGAGATGGCGCCGCTGGATCGGGCTTGGGACCAGGAACCCTGGTCCACACCGACGAACGACGGAGTCCCATCATGACCAGCATTCAGCAGCGGCTGTCGACCGGACGGGGAAAGTTCACCACCGACTATCCCGAACTCGGGACCGCCCCGGTCAACTACGAGGACTCGATCTCCGAGGAGTTCTTCGCTGCCGAACGGAAGGCGGTATTCGAGCGAAACTGGTTGTGCGTCGGGCGTATTGAACGGCTGCCGCGCAAGGGTTCGTACTTCACCCGCGACCTGCCGGGGCGCCTAGCCTCGATCGTGCTCGCCCGCGACCTGAACGATACCGTGCACGCGTTCCACAACGTCTGCGCCCACCGCGGCAACAAGGTCGTCTGGCAGGAACACCCGGCGCGCGAGTCCTCCGGAACGTGCCGCGCGTTTGCGTGCAAGTACCACGGTTGGCGATACGGGTTGGACGGCAAGGTCAATCACATCACCAACGAAGGCGAGTTCTTCGACCTGGACAAGAGCACGCTGCGGATGCCGCCGGTGCACTGCGAGGTCTGGGCCGGGTTCATCTTCATCAACCTCGCCGAGGACCCGGTGCCGCTGCGCAGTTTCCTTGGCGACGGGCTGTTACCCCTCGAGGCCTACCCGTTCGAGAAGATGACACAGCACTACGGGTTCTCCACCCGGATCAACGGGAACTGGAAGTTGGCCGTCGACTCGGTATGCGAGTGGTACCACCCGCCGTACGTGCACGGTCGGTTCATCGACCCTGATGTCGCCAAGGCCGAGAAGATGGTGCCGCCCGTCGACGCGTATCACTACGAGCTGTTCCGGCCGCATATGCTCACCTCGGTCCCCGGGCCGCCGCCACTGCCGCCGCGCGAACCCGGCACCGCGGGACCGGCACGCCAGGACCAACGCTGGGTCTACAAGCTGTTCCGCGCCGGTCTGTTTGGGCCCGACGACGTTCCGGACATCGGGCCTTCACCCGATTTCCTGAACCGCGGCAACATCGCATCCTGGGGCAACGACCAATTCTGGTTGTTCCCAAACATTTCGATCCAGATCTGGGCGCGCGGCTACTACATCACCTATACGTACTGGCCCGAGACCGTCGACTCGCACATCTACGAGATCGACATGTACTTCGTGCCGCCCGCAAACGCGCGGGACCGACTCGCGCAGGAACTGGTGGTGGACAGCACGATTGAGTTCGCAATGCAGGACGTGAACACCATCGAGGCCACCCACTCGGCGCTGAAGACGCGGGCACAGAACACGTTCCACCTCAGCGACCAGGAACTGCTCATCCGCCAATTCCACACGGTCATCCGCGATACGGTCGGCGCTTACCAGGCCGTCAACACCCCACGGGAGGCGTGATGTCCACTTCTGCGTTACCGGCGGGATTCACCGATCTCGAGCCGTTTGTCGCCGACTGGGCGCTACCGACGCGGGCACAACGCTACGAGGCGCGGCTGTCGAAGCCGTACAACGAACTCGTTGCGTTCTACGACGCCATCGCCCCAAGGGCCGAGGAAGCGGTCGCCTACCTGAATGGGCTCGACATCAACGCATTACCCGACGACGCCACCAGGCTGCTGCAGCTGCTTTACTCGATGATCCTGGTTTCCTATGCGGTCAACGTGTTCAAGCAGAACCGCATCCCCGACTCTGGTGCCGCGTTCTTCGACATGGTCGTCGAGCCGGCAGTGTGATAAGACCACCATGACCGCATCTCAGCGACCTAAGGCCCGCGACTCCACTACCCGCGACATGCTGGTAGACGCAACGAGTCAGATCATGGTCGAGGAGGGTTACGCCGCGGCCACGTCGCGCCGGGTAGCTGCCAAAGCCGGGGTCAAACCGGCATTGGTGCATTACTACTTCCCCACCATGGACGAGTTGTACCTGGCCGTATTCCGCCGCGGTGCGGCGGTCTACCTGGAGCGCCAGCAGAAAGCGTTGTCCTCTGACCGCCCACTGCATGCGTTTTGGGATACCCTCATCGAACCCAAGGACACCCGATTGCTGTTGGAGTTCATGGGACTTGCCAACCACCGCAAGGAGATCAAGGCCGAGATCGTAGCCTGGTCGGAGCGGTGGCGCGAACAGCAGATCACCGCGCTGAACTTCATCGTCCGCGAACATGACATCGACACAGACGAATTCCCGCCCGCGGCCATCGCGGTCGTCATCGCCTCGATCGGTCGCACACTGATACTTGAGCAGGGCCTGGGCACCAAGGGTGGTCACCAGGAGGCCGTTGCATTGGTTAACCGATTACTCGACCGATTCGAGATGCCGACACCGAAGGCTCGCCGGGGCCGGGGCGCACCGGTCTGATCCTCAGGGCAGCACGACCTGCAACCGCTCCCAGCCGCGGACCGTGGATGTCGGCGCCAATTTCGCTGTGTCATAGTCGATGTCCCATTCGGGCCAGCGGTTAAGCATCTCGTCCAGCGCCACCCTACCCTCCAGGCGTGCCAGGTTAGCCCCCAGGCAGTAGTGCAGACCCTTCCCGAAGGTCAGGTGTGAGATGTTGTCGCGATGGATGTCGAACGTATCCGGATCGGTGTACCGGCGGTCATCGCGACTGGCGGAGCCAAACAGCAGCAGCATCGCGCTGCCGGCCGGAACGGTCGTACCGTAGCACTCGAAATCCATTGCCATCCAACGGGCGACGTGAGGCCCAGTGGGCTCGAACCGTAAAGTCTCATCGACGGCGCGGTTCAGCAGCGACCGGTCCCGATAGACCTCCCGGCGCTGATCCGGGTGCTCGGCGAACACCTTGGCCAGCCAGCCGATCAGCCGACCCGTCGTCTCGTTGCCCGCGCCGGCCACCACCTGGGTGTAGTGCAGCACCTCTTTGCGGGTCAGCTTCCGGTGCACCCCCTGCTCGTCGTCGAACTCGACATTGAGCAGTGTCGTCATCAGGTCATCGGACGGGTTCTTGGATCGCCATTCGACGTAGTCGGCGTAGACGCGGCCGTCAGCGATCGAGTCCGCGTCGGCGACCTTGAGCGGGGCACCGGGCTTGGTGCGCAAGGTGGCGTCGGTGGCGTCACGCACCGAGATCTGCTCGGACTCCGGGATTCCCAGCAGCATGCCGATCACCCGCATCGGCATCATCGAAGCCAGCTCGGCGACGATGTCGAAGCCCGCGGACCCGACGAGCGGATCCAGGCACCGCACGCAGTACTGCCGGATCTGGTCCTCGATCGCGGCCATTCTGCGCGGCGTGAACACCCGCGACATCAGCCCACGCAGCATCGAGTGTTCAGGCGGATCCTGGAACATCATGACGCCGCCGGGCATGTCGAATTTCGATTGCACCAACTCGAGGATGTCACTGCGACGGCTGGAGAAAACCGTCCAGTTTGCCAATGCCCGTTCGACGTCGGAATACCGTGATATCGCCCAGAAATCGTACCGGTTGTTGTAGTAGATCGGCGCCTCTTCGCGCAACCGCGCGTAGGTCGGATACGGATCGGCGATGATGCCGGTGTCGTAGGGGTCGTAGTAGACGTCGGTATCGTTTGCGACGGTCATTGATGCTCCCTTTACTTCAGGCAGCTGCCGGCATCCACCGGGAGCGCGACGCCGGTGATGTACCGGGCTTCGTCGGAGGCCAGGAACAGCACCGCGTCGGCCCCGTCCTGCGCCAGCCGGACGGCGTCACTTCTGCCCTGCCCGCGTGCCGCGCCGGTCACGAATGCGACCTTGCCGTCCATCCGGCCCATTGCAACCTCCACCAGCAATTGTTGGGCGATCGCCCAAACAATGGCGCAGGCCATGTCTAGCAGCATCATGCTGAGCTCGTCAAGAGCTCGAATCGGGCACTAACTAACCTCTAATTGCCGAAGTGATCCGGCGCCGCCAGTGCCGCATCGATCAGCGTCGCTGCGGCTGCCCGGGCATGCACAACAGGCGCGGTGTCATTCAGCGAAGTCGCCATGGCGGTCGCACCCTCGAATAACACGGCCAGCTGCTGACCCAGCAGGTGAGGATCAGCGACGCCCGCCTCGTGCGCGACGGCGACGAGACGACGGGTGAACTCCAGCTTGTGCGTCCGCACGATCTCGTCAGTACTCGCCAGCGACCCGGCGGACTCCACGGCCGCGTTGTGAAAGGGGCAGCCGCGCACGACTTCCGCGCGGGACATTTCGAAAATGGCCAGCAGGCGCTCTCGAGCAGTCATTTCGGTGTCGTGGAGGCGCTTCTCGACGGGTGGGCCGCCGCGAGCATCGATCCCGCGGAGATAGCTATCCACTAGGTCCTTCTTGCTGGCGAAATGCTGGTAAAGCGTGCGTTTGGACACGTTGGCCTGTTGTGCGACGAGTTCGACGCCAGTCGCGTGGATTCCGTTGCGGTAGAAGAGCTGGGCCGCGGCCCGCTCGATCCGCTCGCGCGCTCCGCGCCCGCCGGATGGACGCGTCGGTGATTGACCCACGTCACAATTATACACAGATCGGTTTACATTTACTCGAAGCACCACTATGTTGAGGGAAATTGTGTAAACCGATCAGTTTCCAAGGGGAAGGCATGACGGCTACGTACGACACTCGCAGTGGCGACGCCGACACCGCGAGCGCAGCGGGTTGGGGCGCGGAACAGTCGCGATTGGTCACCTGGCGCGACCCGATCACGACACAGACCACAGCGGCCTCGATGCCCGGTCTCCCGTACTGGAGGGCGGTCGCCGACGGACACTTGCCGCCGCCACCGATCTCCGAGCTGCTGCGAACGCGTGTTGTCGAGGTCGACGACGGCCGCGTCACCTTCACCTGCACACCGGATGCGTCCATGTACAACCCGCTTGGAATGGTGCACGGCGGCGCCGTGTGCACCCTGCTCGACACCGTCAGCGGTTGCGCGCTGCACACCACCCTGCCGGAAGGCGTCAGCTACACCAGCGTTGAAATCAAAGTCAACTACCTCAAAGCGGTCACCGTGGACAGCGGGACGCTGACCGCTGTTGGCACCGTCGTCAAGGCGGGCTCGCGGATCGGGTTCACCGAAGCGAAGGTCACCGACGCTTCTGGAAAGCTCGTCGCCACCGCGACAAGCACGCTGTTGGTCGTCGATTTGCGTGGCCACACGGAGCATTCCAGGCGTTCCAGCACCAACGGAAAACCCGTCAGCTGAGTCATTGGCCGTCCCGATCCCGAGAGGAGACACGATGCCCCAGCCAAACTCAGCGGCGCAGGCGATCCTGGTGATAGGCGCCACCGGCCGACACGCCGGCACCGGCGCCACCGTGGTGGACCGCCTGCTGAGCCGCGGGCGCCCGGTGCGCGCCATGGTCCGCACCGATGACCACCGGGCATCCGAACTGCGGCGTCGCGGGGCCGCGACCGTGGTCGCCGACCTGCACGACCGTGCGTCGCTCACCGCGGCGGTCGACGGCGTGAGCGCAATTTATTTCACCTATCCCATTGCGGCCGGAGTGATTCCAGCCGCCGCCAACCTCGCGTCGGCGCTGCGCGACGTCGGCTCGACCGCGCACCTCGTGGTGATGTCGATGGCCGTGTCCGCACTCGACAGCCCCAGCAGGCTGGGTCAGGCCCAGGCGGTGGCCGAGGAGATCTTCGTTTGGGCCGGGCTGAGCCCCACCGTGTTGCGGTTCGGCGGCCTGTTCCATGAGAACGTTCTGCTCCTACACGGGGCCGCGATCAGGGAGAACGCCCTGATCGCCAACAGCTTCGGCCAAGGCCCGGCGCCGTGGATCGGTGGTGACGACGCGGCCGACGTCGCCGTCGCTCACCTATTGACCCCGCGGCCGGCTTCCGCTCAGATCAGCTATCCGCCACCGGCCGAGGCGATCACTCACGCGGAGGTAGCACGCATCATCTCAGCCGAAACCGGTCGGCCCGTCCGTTATGAACACATTTCTGCTGCCACGTGGCGGCGGGAACTGGAGAACGCTGCTGAGGCTGATCCCACCTCGCCTATCAATAACGCTATGGCACAACACATCTCAACTATCGGCGCCTTGCTGTCGAAACGAGCCGAGCCGCTCGTCGCACCCGATCCGCATGCGCTGACGGTCATGCTCAACCGTCCGCCGACCCCCTTCGCCGACTTCGTCCGGCAGAACCTGCCTCGCTTTGCCGCGTTTTAAGGAGCACAACACAATGTCATCCGTCCTGATCACCGGAGCCAACCGCGGCATCGGCCGCGCCATCGCCACCGAGTTCGCCCGCCGCGGGCACCGCGTCGTCGCCACGGCGCGTGATCCGCGCACCCTGACCGACCTCGACGTCAGTCAACGGCTGGCCCTCGACGTCACCGGCGACGCCAGCGTCGCCACAGCTGTTGCGGCGGCCGGCGACATCGACATCGTGATCGCCAACGCAGGGGTCATTTTCTATGCCGCCGTAGAGGCCACACCGTTGCCGGAATTGCAGCGCCTGCTCGCCCTCAATACCGTCGGCGCCGTTCGGATGGCCCAAGCGGTGCTGCCGCAGATGCGCACCCGCGGCGCCGGAAAGCTGATGTTCATGTCCAGTGTGCTCGGCCGCGTCGTGCGTCCGCCCAGCGCCGCCTACGCCGCGACCAAATGGGCGCTGGAAGCACTGGTCGAAGCCCTCGCCATCGAGGTTGCACCGTTCGGCGTCCAGGCGGCACTGCTCGAACCCGGCGCGGTGAGCTCCGGGGCCCTCGATGACGTGACCACTTACACGCTGCCCGATGATCCGTACGCGGCCATCCTCAAAGGCGGCGGGCCGCGCGCCGGAATAATCACCCCACAACAGGTTGCCGCCGAGGTCGCCGACGCGGCAGAGAAACCGCAGCTGCCGCTGCGGATTCCGATCGGAGACGCCGCGCGGACACTGCTCGCGGCCCGCCACGCCGCGGCTGACGATGCGCCATTCGCAGCAGCGGGCGCCTAGGCGTCACGCGTGGCGGGCGGCCTTCTGGGCGAGCCGCGCGCGGGAGGTGAGGCCCAGCTTCCCGGAGAGGCGGACGGCGAACATCGGCGCAACGCGGAGACTGCGGAGGTCTGCGGCCCGCCGCGAAACTTTAGCCAGAGCGGCTTGGACCGGCGTGTGGTGTAGGTGATGTATGTGTCGAGCGAACGGAACAACGGGATGGAAGATGATCACCATGGCATACGACAAGGACATAACTGGGCTGGTGCTGATCGATCCCTATAACGATTTCATTTCCGAGGGCGGCAAGGTGTGGGATCGACTGAAGGGCGTTATCGAAGCAAACAATTGTGTTCCGCATATGAAGCAGGTACTTGATGCCGCCCGAACTGCGGAAATCCGACTTTTTTATGCGCTGCATCGTCGATACCGCCCCGGCGACTACGAGACTTGGAAGTACATAGCGCCGATTCAGAAGGCAGCCTGGTCACGCAAAACCTTCGAATACGGCACCTGGGGTGGCGAGATCCGCACCGAGTTCGAGCCCCAACCGGGCGATATCGTCGCTCACGAGCATTGGGGATCCAGTGGCTTCGCCAACACGGATTTGGATCTGCAGCTCAAGAGACACGGTATCCATCAACTGATCGTCATGGGGCTGATAGCACACACCTGTCTCGAAGCAACTGTTAGATATGCCGCTGAGCTTGGCTACCAGGTTACGGTGGTCAAGGACGCGACCGCCGATTATTCGGACCTCGAGATGCACGCCGCTCTCGAAATCAATATCCCGAACTACGCCACCGCCATTGTGACCGCGGAAGAAATGGTCGCCTCGATGTCTTCGCTTCGAACTTCATGAAGAAGTGCGATCACGGCATCGCCGCGGCCCACGCCATATGCCCCTCGTAGCCCCGTGATGTCGCCATTTCGCGATAGCGATCCCTGAAGTCGACATAGGCAGCGGCATCGTCGTGGGCCCGCGCCAGCAGTGCGCACCGTGCCGAACCCGTGAAGATTGGTCGCTCGGGTGTGAAAACTTCGTTAAGAACATGGCCGATTCCCCGTCAGACCCGCACCTTGGGGGTTATGACGCTGTTCGAGCTGCTTCCGTCGTTGCGGCACGGGCTGAACCCGCACTTGGACCGCGCGATCTGGCCGCTGAGCGCCTACGTCGACGAACAGGGCCGGCTGTGTGTCGGCGGGGTGGCCGCCACTGACATCGCGGCCGAGTTCGGGACACCCACCTACGTGGTGGATGAAGAAGACTTTCGGGCCCGCATCCGCTGCTACCGCGCCGCACTCCCCGATGTCGAGCTGGTGTACGCCGGTATGGCGCTCCTGAGCACCGCGGTGGCCGGGTGGGTCGCCGCCGAAGGCGCGGGCGTGGCCGTCTGCTCGGCCGGCGAACTGGCCACCGTCCTGGCCGGCGAAATGCCGGCATCGCGAATCATCCTGCACGGCAATGCCAAGACTCCAGGCGAGCTGCACGATGCGGCCGCCGCCGGGGTGGGACGCGTAGTGATCGACTCGCCAAGTGAGATCGCGATTCTGGCCGCGCGGGTGCGTCGCCGCCAACGTGTGCTGGTCCGCGTGATTCCCGACATTGACACCGACCGGAAATTCGGCTTTGCCTTGGCCGGGGGCCAGGCGGCCGGCGCGGTCAAGCGCGTCCTGGACCAGCCGTGCCTGGACCTGGTCGGACTGCATTGCCAACTCGGGTCGCAACTCACCGACCCGGGGAAATACGGTGAGGCGATCCGGCAAATGATCGCCGTGATGGCCCAGGTGCGCGACCGCCATCAGGTCGTGCTCACCGAGCTCAACCTCGGCGGCGGACCCGCGGTCCCGTATCGCTCCGGCGACCCGGAATTCAACCTGCGTGCCCTCGCCGCGAGCATCGATGCGGCACTCCGATCCGCTTGTGACGAATACGGTTACCCCCGCCCGCAGATCGTGATCGAGCCGGGCCGGGCGATCGCCGCACGCGCCGGCATGACCCTGTACCGCGTGATCGCCGTGAAACGCCAGCCCGGCGGGCGCACGTTCGTCGCGGTGGACGGCGGAACGAGTGATAATCCGCGGGCGGGGCTCTACGGCCCGAAATACACAGTGTCACTGGCTAACCGACACCGGCCAACCGCCACCGCACCCGCCACGGTCGTGGGTCGGCACTGCGAGGCCGGAGAAGAGATCGCCTGCGACGTCGACCTGCCCGCCGACATCCGCCCCGGCGACCTGCTGGCGGTGGCGTGCACCGGTGCCTACCACCACTCGATGGGGTCGAGCTGCAACCTGGAGGGCCGCCCGGCGCTGGTCGCTGTCGCCGACGGCCAGTCCCGTGAGCTGGTGCGCCGCGAAACCGTTGCCGATCTGCTGGCCCGCGACCGCGGCTGGTCCGGCCACCCGCACCCGGGCCGCGCCGCCACGGCCAGTTAGGTAGCGAATGACGGTGTCAAGCAAAACGATTCGTGGTCACGCCGACAGCTGGACGGCAGCGGTGACGCGCGGGTTGTCCAGCGTGGCCGCGTTGCCTTTCACGACGTTGTATGCCGTCGCGCTGATCGCGGTCTCCGTCACGCTGACGGCGCTCGGTCCGCACGCACGCGACGTCGTCGTAAGTCGGATGAGCACCAACTTGCACAATCTGGCACACGGCCGCCTGAGCACATTGGTCGGCAGCGCCTTCGTCGAGGATGGTGGCGACATCTATGCATGGCTGCCGGGACTGGTGTGCTTGCTGGCTCTGGGCGAACTGATATGGCGCAGCAAAGGTCTGCTCATCGCATTCATGGTCGGTCATATCGGTGCCACGTTGCTCGTCGCGGCGGGCCTGGTCGCCGCGGTTGAGGCGGGCTGGTTACCTATTTCCGTTGCGCACGCGAGCGACGTGGGCGTCAGCTACGGCGGGGTTTGTGTTCTGGGTGCACTGACAGCATCGATACCATCGCGCTGGCGGGCAATATGGGTCGGTTGGTGGCTTGGCATCACCGTGGCGGCAGCCTTGGCGGCGGACTTCGACTTCACCGCTGTCGGTCACATTCTGGCGCTGCTGCTGGGCATAGGTTTGTCGTTCCGACTGCCCTCGATGGCGCGCTGGACACCAATACACGTGGTTCTTCTCGGCGGCGGTGCCGTGTTCGGTTATTTCGCGGTGTCCGGGTCATCGGTGCTGGCGACGGTCGGGGGCCTGGCAGGGACGCTGCTCGCGTGCCTTGCCGGCCGGGTATTGCGGTCGCCCAACGCTAACCGCGTCAAAGTGACCGGCATCGCTGAATCCCGGTCACCGGCTTTGCACTTACCGCAGAGCATGCCTGGTACCGATCTCAGCCCTGCTTCACGGTGATCTCGTAGCCCGACTGGGTGATCTTTGGTGAGCCCCAGTGGTAGGTCACTGTGTTGCTGTAACCCGAGACGTCGATGGTGTCGACGCTGTCGACCTGCACCTGGTTGTCGTACGCGGCGACCTTGAGGCTGCCACAGTGACCGGTCACGGTAAACCTGTTGCCGTAGTTGTTGACCGTGATGGTGTCGATGCCGTCGACCTCCACCCGATTGCCGTAGTTGGAGACAGTGAGGCTGGCGCAGTGGCCGCCGACGGTAAACGCGTTGTTGTAGCCGGACAGCGTCAGCTTGCCGTCGCGGCATGCGGTGTCGGTGACCGTGTTGTCGTAGCCGGATACCTGGACGGCGTCGGCGCTTTCGACGTTGACGTGATTATCGAAGCCGGACATCGTGAGGCTGGCACAGTGACCGGTGACGTTAACCATGCTGTTGATTGCAGATAGCGTCAGGCTGCCACCGTTGCACGCGATCGTCTTGTTCTGTTCGCTCCCGCCGACGCTGAGCGTGCCACCGCGCGAGACGGTGATCGGGCCGCCGGTCCCGCTGCCAATGTTCAGCAGATGCGCCACCCCGGCGATTGCCATCATGATCGGCACCAGAATCGCCAGTCCGAAGACGAGGTACACCCCGCGCCCCAACTAGGGTTGACGGCCGTCGCGTCGGCAAGCCCGCGTTCCAACTCGCGGATCCGTTTCTCGGGGTCGTCTTCTTTCATTTGCCAAATGGTCCCACACCGTCAGCCTTGACGATTGCTGACGATATGTGAGCATTTAGCAATGAGTGCACGAAACATCGCACGCATCCTTGGTGTGGCGGTGGTGTTCACATGGGCGCCGCTGACCGCGCTCATCGGCACTCATTACGCCTCTGCCGGCCCGTGCCCCGACGTAGAGGTGGTTTTCGCTCGCGGCACCAACGAACCTGCAGGCGTTGGCAGCGTCGGCCAGGCCTTCATCGACTCGCTGAGGTCGCAAGCTCGTGGCCGGTCCGTCGGCGTCTACGCGGTCAATTACCCTGCCACCGACGATTTCGTCAGGAGCTCGTTAGCCGGAGCCGGCGACGCGGGTGCCCATGTCCAATCCATGGTCGGAAGCTGCCCCGGCACCAGGATGGTCCTTGGTGGATATTCTCAGGGCGCCGGTGTGATCGATATGACCACCGATGCGCTGCCGCCCCAGGTGGCTCCACGTGTCGCCGCGGTCGCCGTTTTCGGCAACCCGGAGAGTTCATTCTCGAGGATGCTGGGGGGCGGCCAGCTCCCTACAATCAGCCAGCTCTACCGCGCGAAGACGATTGACCTGTGCGTTCCCAACGACCCAATCTGCTCCGAAGGCAAGAACCCAGCCGCACACGGTTTATATGTTCAGTCCGGGATGACAAGCCAGGCCGCGGCATTCGCAGCCAGCCGGCTCTAGCTTCGCTCGTCTTCTCAGATCCCGCGGCGGCTACCGAAGCGACCTGGTACCGCGGCCCGTCACGGCCTCATAGAGCGCGATGAGGATGACGGCGGCGACGACTCCGACGAAGAACGGAATCCAGGCGACTCCACCATTCGCATTGTGGTAGCCGAACGCGCTTGCCACCGCTGAGCCGATCAAGCCACCTACGGCGCCGATCAGAACCGTCATGATCATGCCAATGCGCTGCCTGCCCGGCATGACGAGGCGCGCCACCACGCCGATGAGCGCGCCCACGATGATGGCAAGAATTATTGATCCGATCATTTGCCTGCTCCTGTCGTAGCGGCGCCCGGATTCAGCGCCGTCTGCGACTACGGGTTCCCCGCGCCGACCGGCTTATAACGTCACATGACGACCAGGTCGGCGACGCTGCTTACCACGCGCGCTCAAATCTGCGCGCTTCTGCTCTTCAGGTCTGTATCTCGGCCCGCGGATATGCAGGTCGGACGCGAACGTTGTGCGGCAGGTTGTCGCGGAAATTTCCCCCTACTCCGGCCGCGGTCATGGCATGGCCTCGGCCCACGCGATATGCCCCTCCAAGCCAAGCGTTCTCGCCGTGTCGCGGTAGCGATCCCTCAAGTGCGCATAAGCGGCGCCATCGCCGCGCGCCCGCGCCAGTAGAGCGTGTAGCCGCAACAGCCAGATGTCGCGCACCATAAGGCCGTCCGTGGGCAGGCGTGCCAGCCGGTTGATCGCGGCCTCGGCTTCCACCAAGTCACTCTCGGCCCCGCGGTCGAGCAGCGTCTCCACCAGAACACCCGTTGCCGGAAACCCCCACCCCAGCAGAAGTCCCTCGCGGAATAGGGCGTCGACGGCCGTGCGCATGAGCGGTATGGCGCCATTGCTGTCTCCACGCCTAGCCCTCTCACGCGCCAAATAAACCTCGACGATCGGCAAATCACACAGGTTGTGTCCCCCGCGTGCGTATGCTTCGCTGACTTCCGCCAGCAGCTTCTGTCCCCGGTCACGCTCCCCATCCGCACGGCGGTGGACCAGCGCAACTCCCAGGGTCACCCGGGCGGTCGTCAACGCGAGGTCATCAGCGGATCGCTCGGCAATCCGAAACGTATCCTCGATCTCGCGCACTGCGGAATCGTCGGGTCTCAGCACGCCACCCGGTATTGCCCCGAAGTAGACGTTGCTGACAACGTGGACGTAGGACAGGGGGTCGACGCTGCGCGCCATGGCGACGGCCCGGTGGATGTCGTCTACCCATCCGGGACGACCCAGGCACCAACGGACAACAGCCCGCGACGCAAAGGCAATCGCCAACGGGGACCCGGTACCGAAGTTGCCCTTATACGGATCACCGTCGGCCAGGTCGATGACCCGCTGCGACAGCCGCAGCACGTCACGCCACTCCGCACTCTCAAGTTTGGCCCAGATCACCGGCACGGATAGCCCCACCGCGAGGGTCGGATTGCCAATCGACTCGATGAGGGCCCAGGTTTCGGATGCCAGCCGCGAGGCCGCGCGGATGCGCGCCTGCCACACGCAATCGATTACCAGCCCAGCCATCCCGATGGCCAGTGACGCCTTGTCCCCAGCGGCGGTGCACAACTCACGCAATTCCTCAAAGCGGTCGCCGGCGACGTTCCCATAGACTCGCCAGGCGTTCCCACACAGCATGGTGCGAGGGGCGATCCGCATGGCCGCTCGGCTGGGATCCTCAGCGGGCAACGCGTCGGCGATGCTTGTGGCCCGTTCCCAACTCAGTCGCGCCGCTCCGATATCACGGTTGGTCGCCCATGTTGCGGCCCGCATGCGCCAGCCGTAGGCGGCGTGCAGATCACCGGCGCACTCCAGGTGTGCGGCGATCAGCGGCGCGCTCTGGTCAGCCGACGGCTCACGGGCTTCGATCGCGGCGGCCAGCCGCCTATGCATCTGAGCGCGATCAGATTTCAGTTGTGATTCGTAGGCCACGATGCGGATCAGCGGATGCCTAAACGCGTACTGCCCGCCGGGGGTGAACCGCACTTGGTCGATGAGCTCGGCGTGAATCAGCTCGTCGATGCGCGGATCGATGCCCAGGCTCGCGAGCAGATCACGACTGAAGTGAGACCCGATGACCGCCGCAGCTTCAAGTGTGTGTTTGGCTTTCGGGTCCAGCCGGTCGATGCGCGCGGCGATGGTGGCGTGCAGCGTTGTCGGCACGCTGACCTCGGCCACATCGGTGCGGCGGGAATAGCTGCCGCGCTGGCCCGTCAACACGCCGCGTTCGGCGAGTTCCCGAGTGATCTCCTCGGCGAAGAACGGGTTACCGTCGGCGCGTCCGGCGATGATCTTGGCGATCTCACCAACGGACGGATCCAGGCCCAACAGTTCAGCGACCAGCGTTGACGTCTCTGCATCGCTAAGCGGCGCCAGGGCAATGGCTTGCGCGCCCGGAACATGCTGCAGAGCTCCGTGGTATTCGGGGCGATAGGTGATTAGCACCAGCGAGTGGGTCTGGGGGATCACCGTCAGAAAGTCAGCGAGCAGGGATTCGCTGACCTCATCGATCCAGTGCACATCCTCCACGATGAAGATTGCCGGTTGGGTGTGGGCCAGCTGGGCGGCGTTGATCAGCGCGGTCAACCGCCGCCGGCGTGCATCCGGCTCGATCTTGGGCAACTCGACATCGGGGTCGGCAATGCCCAGCAGCTCATCAAGCAGCAGCATGTCCTGCGCGTCGGCGTCGGGGAATTGCACCCGCACACGTGCCCGCGCGCTCCGATCATCCAGACCGCTGACCCGCCCAACCGCGCGCAGCAGCCGCACCACCACCCGAAACGGGACCTCGGTGGCGTGCGATTCGCAGAACGTGGAAAACACTTCGACACCAAGACTTTTCGCAAGCCGCACGGCCTCACGGGCCAGTCGGGTCTTGCCGATCCCAGGAGGGCCGGCCATTGCAACCACAGACCCGCGCCCATCGATCGAGCGATCCAGCATCGCCGCCAACGCGGCCAACTCCCCCTCGCGGCCCACCAACCTCGACCCTGAGACACCGGTCCGCTGGCACTGCGGGGCCATGGTCAGCAGCCGCCGCGCCGGCACCGCACCCTCGGCGCCCACTTGATGCGTACCATCTGTCGCTCCCCCTGCACCGCTGCATCCTCGCCCGGCCGCGCAATGGACTCGGTGAGCTTACCCCACGCGGCGGAGCGACAAACTCCGTCCGCTGCGCCATCCCCCTGCTGACCAACCGCGGCGTAACCCGCAGCACCCGAACCGATCTCACTAGCAATCTGGTCGGAATTGAGACTGAGCCGCAGGCGCAAGCCAATGCCGTCGCTCCCTTCGATTTCCCTAACCAGCTCGGCCGTCTCTGCCTGGAGGTCCAACTCACCTAGCCAGGCACGAAAAGCATTATCCTCCAACATATTCGGCGCGCCGAAAAGCGCCATGATCCCGTTGCCGGTGAACTTGTCCATCGCGCCGCCATAGCGCAGCACTACCGACGCTGAACGCTCGGCTAACTGAGCGATGATCTCCCGCAACCACTCCTGCTCGTACTCCGCCGCGCCCGACACCGCAGTCGGCCCGCACTCGCTGCAGAACTTGACCTTCGCGCTCAACTCGGTGCCGCACGATCCGCACACCAATCCCGTGGCGGTCATGGCATCGCCTCGGCCCACGCGATATGTCCATCAAAATCAAGCGTTTTCGCCATGGCCCGGTAGCGATCCCGGAGGTGCATGTAGGCCGTGGCATCGCCGCGACACCGCGCCAGCAGAGCCCGCAGCCGCACCAGATAGATCTCTCGAATCACCAGACCGTCCTCGGCCGGCGCCGCAGCCAATCGATCGATGGCGGCCTCTGCTTCGTCTAATTCAGCTTGTAAGTCGCCCTCGGCGCCGCGGTCGAGCAAGGTCTCCACCAGAACGCTCGTCGCTGGAACGCCCCAACCCAGGAGCTGTCCCTCGCGGACCAAATCGTCGACGGCGGCTCGCATTAGCATTACCGCCTCATCGCCATCTCCATCCCGAGCCCGCTCGCGCGCCAAGTACACGTTGACGATCGGCAACTCGGCCAGGTTGTGTCCACCGCGCAGGAACGCGTCGCGAACGTCGCCCAGGAGCGTTTGTCCGCGATTTCGCTCGGCAGCCGTTTGCCGGTGGACCAGCGCGACGCCCAGAGTCATCCGGGTGAGGGCCAACGCGAGATCGTCACCGGATCGTTCGGCATGCAGTACGGCGTCCTCGATTTCGCCCATCGCAGAATCGTCTGGCCTCAGCACCCCGGTCGATATTCCCGAGCAGTAGACATTGGTGACAACCCCGGGGTAGGCGGCGGGGTCGGTGCTGCGGGCCATCGCGAGGGCCTGCCGCTGGTCGTCGCGCCATCCGGGACGACCCAGCCAATACCGGGCAATAGCTCGCGTCGTCAAGGCCAGTGCCAACGGACACCCGAAGATGAAGCTACCTGTAGTGGGGTCACCGTCGGCCAGGTCGATCACTCTCTCCGACCAGCGGAGCACCTCGGATTGTTCGGCGGTTTCACCCTTGGCGTAAATGGCCGCGGTGGAAAGCCCCACCGTCAAGTCCGGATCGCCGATCGACTCAGCGAGGGCCCAGGCCTCCGATGCCAGCCGCGACGCCTCGCGCAGCCGCACCTGATGGGCGTGATCGATCACCAGGCCCGCCATGGCGATGGCCAGCGACGCCTTGTCTCCGGCGGCAGCGCACAACTCCTTCAATTCATCAAAGCGGGCGCCGGCAACACGTTCGTGGACTCGCCAAGCGGTCCCGCACAGCATGGTGCGCGGTGCGATGCGCATTGCTGCCCGGTTCGGGTCATCGGCGGGTAAGCCGTCGGCGATCTGTTGGGCGCGCTCCCAACCCAGTCGCGCCGCGCCGATGTCGCGGTTGCTCGCCCACGTCGCAGCGCGCATGTGCCAGCCGTAGGCGGCGTACAGATCACCGGCGGCTTCGAGATGCTGGGCGATCAGGGCAGCGTTCTGGTCTGCCGATTGCGGCTCGCGGGCTTCGATCGCGGCGGCCAGTCGGCGGTGCATCTGGACGCGATCGGCTTTCAGTTGCGATTCGTAGCCCACCGCGCGGATCAGCGGATGTCGAAACGCATACTCCGCGCGCGGCGTGAACCGAACTTGGTCGATGAGCTCGGCGCTGATCAGCTCGTCGACGCGGGGATCGATTCCCAGGCCCGCCAGCAGCTCACAGTTGAACCGAGACCCGACCACGGCCGCGGCGGCAAGCGTGTGTTTCGCCTTCGGGCCGAGCCGGTCGATGCGCGCGGCGAGGGTGGCCTGCAGCGTGGCCGGCACTCGGGCCTCGCCGATATC
Organism: Mycobacterium sp.; assembly: GCA_035569455.1. Classification (GTDB taxonomy): domain Bacteria; phylum Actinomycetota; class Actinomycetes; order Mycobacteriales; family Mycobacteriaceae; genus Mycobacterium. Next base: position 36,122 of record DATMMZ010000060.1, read on the forward strand.
CGTATGGCAGGCGTAGCTGCCGCGCTGTCCGACCAGCACGCCGCGTTCGGCGAGCTCACGAGTGATCTCCTCGGCGAAAAACGGGTTACCGGCCGCATGCCCGGCGATGATTGCGCCGACTTCATCCACGGTCGGATCTTGGCCCAACAGTTCAGCGACCAGCGATGAGGTTTCCGCACCACTCAGGGCACCCAGCGCAATCGTCTGCGCGCCGGCGACATGGTGCAGCGCTCCGTGGTATTCGGGGCGATAGGTGATCAGCACCAGCGAGTGGGTCCGTGGGGCCACCGCTACAAAGTCGGCGAGCATCGATTCGCTGGCCTCGTCGATCCAGTGCGCATCCTCCACGACAAAGATTGCCGATTGGGTGCGAGCCAGCTGGGCGGTGTTGATCAGCGCGGTCAACCGCCGCCGCCGGGCATCCGGGTCGATCTTCGGTAACTCCACATCGGGATCGGCGATGCCGAACAGGTCATCAAGCAGCACAGCGTCTTGCGGATCGGCATCGGGAAATTGCGCCCGCACGCGCGCTCGCGCGGTCTGATCATCCAGACCGCTGACCTGCCCTATGGCGCCCAGCAGACGGGCCGCCACACGAAACGAGACGTCGGTGGCGTGTGATTCGCAGAAGGTGAAAAACACCTCCATCCCGCGACTTGTCGCCAGCTGCACGGCTTCCCGGGCCAGTCGGGTCTTGCCGATGCCAGGTGAGCCGACTACGCCGACCACAGTGCCATGGCCTCCGATTGCACGGTCCAGCAAGCCTTCAACGGCAGACATCTCCCACCGTCGACCGATCAGACTCGACTCAGCACGTGCGCCAGTGCGATGCCCATCCCCCACGCCCAACAACCGACGGGCGGGCACCGGCGCGTCGGCACCCTTGATCTGAACCAGCTCAGATTCGCCTAGAGTCGCAGCGCCATCAACGAGTCGTGCTGTCGACTCGCTAAGCATCACCCCACCCGGTGGTGCCACCGACTCCATCCGCTGCGCCATGCCGACCTGATCCCCGATCGCGGTGTAACCAGCGGCGGCCGAACCGATCTCCCCGGCGATCACCTGACCGGAATTGAGGCCCACCCGCAGCTGCAGTGTGACATCGTCGCGGCGTTCGACCTCAACGGCAAGGCGCTTGGTCTCATCCTGGATACCCAGCGCGGCCAAACATCCCCGGAGCGCATGGTCCTCCAACGCGGCTGGGGCGCCGAACACTGCCATGATGCCGTCTCCGGTGAACTTGTCCACCGTGCCGCC
>DATMMZ010000061.1:0-6458 GCA_035569455.1 Mycobacterium sp.
CCCGGGAACATCGCCGCCAGACCGGCACCCAGCTGGCTGGAACTGAATCGGTTGTAGCTGTACAGGTCGTCATAGAACAGCTGTTCACGGGTCACGCACATGGCGTGGGCGTTGTTGTTGAACAACACGAACGTCACCGGAAGCCGGTAGTGCACCGCGGTGTGTACCTCCATGCCGTGCATGAAAAACGCTCCGTCTCCGGCAATCACCACGGTGCGCCCATCGGGCCGTCCGCTGTTGGCACGACCGAACGCCATCCCGATGCCGGCGCCGAAGCTGTAACCCATGCCGCCCATGCCGAGCGCGACCGCGAATCTGCCGCCCCGCCGGGCCGGCAGGTAGTGGACCGCCGAGGCGCCGGTGTTGCCGGCGTCGACCACGATGTCTGACCCGTCGGGCAGGACACCATCCAGCACCGCCAGGGCGTCGCGGTACCGCACCCCGGCGCCCACGTAAGGCGGGGGCTTCAGTTCGGTGCGCCGCACCACGTCGGGCACCCGCAAGCCGGTGGGCCGTCCGCGCCCGGACAGTGCCTGGGTCAGGATGCGCAGCGAGCCACGCAGGTCGTCGGTGTGCACATGGGTGCAGGGAACATATGGCTGCGCCGATCCGAGCGAAACCGTCCGCACCTTCGCCAGCACGTCGTCGAGGCCGGTTCGCGCGGTGACCGACAGTCGGGTGCCGACCACCAGGCACACGGCGCTGGCGGCCGCCGCTTCGGCCACACCCGGGTGGCCCATGACACCGGTTACCCCCAACGCGGACGATGAGCCGAAACCGGGGGTGCCGGCGACATCCTTGGCGTCGGGGACGGTAGCCACCCGCGCGCGCAACACCGCACGCAGCGCTTCAAGCTCGGCCCTGGCGTTGTCTCGGGCCACCTGCTCGCCCACGATGATGGTGACCGGACCGTTCGCTTTGCGCAGCACCTGGGCGATCGCGTGCGGGTTGCCGATCGGCCGCAGATCCTGTGCGACGTGTCCATGGCGCCTGGCGTCGATCTCAAGGATCTCTGGGACCTCAACATATCCCTGCTGAATGTCCTTGGGCAGCAACAGAACTGCCGGGCCACCGGTGCGCGCTGCGGCGATCGCGCGCGGCAGCGCCGAAACGATGCCCTCCGGCGTGAGCACCCGCTCGCATGACACCGACACCGCGGAAAACACCGCCTCGGCGTCCAGCGATCCGTTACGACCGCTGGTGTCCTGGAAACTGCCCAGGCCGTCCATCGGGGTGGGGGTTTGGCCGATCAGCGCCAACACCGGAACGCGGCTGGCCAGCGCTTCCCCCAGGCCCGCGACCAGATTCAGCGCACCGCCACCCGAGGTCGCCGCCACCACTCCGAGCCCGGCACCGCTGCGGCTGTACCCGTCGGCCATCGTTGCGGCGGCGAACTCGTGTTTGGCCAGCACCGCGGTGATTCCGGGGCGGAAGTGGGCAGCGTCGTACAGATCCTCGATGTTGGCGCCGTCCACTCCGAAAATGTGGTCGACGCCGATTGCCGCGAGGCGTTCGACGATGTGGTCGACCACCCGTTGCTTCCTTGGCATGCCTTGTAACACGACGGGCGGGCGGCTTCAGTTCACCGCCGGTGCCAAATTACAGCGAACGCTGCAGCAAAACCTCGCCGGTATCAGCGGAAACGACTTGCACGGCAGCGATCTGGTTGATCGGAGTCGAAATGCTGCCCGCGGGCGTCGCAGTGTGGCCGGGATCGGCCACCCAGGTCGCCAACCGAGTTTGAGTGCCGTCGCGACCCACCACGACCATCGCCAGCGTGTCATGGTGAGCAGTCAGCGGAGCCAGGCAGACGCATTTCAGGTCGATGAACGTCCCCCAGTGCTGGCTGGTCACCGACACCGTCGAGGCCAGCAGGTTCGTCCCGATCTGCGCCATCGGCTGCGCGGACGAAGTCACCTGCTGCGGAGCTATGGAGGATTGATTCTCAACACCGACGAGCACGCCAATCCCCAGCACCGCGGCAGCCGCGGCCGAGGCCACCCAGGTCGCCACGCGGGTACGGCGGCGGCGCCAGCGCACGGTTGCCAACAATGACGGCAATAACTCCGGCGACATTTCCGGTGCCGCCGGTGGCGTCCCCACTGCGGCCTGAGATGCATTGATCGCGGCCACTACATCACCGTCGAGCTGCGACAGCAGCGCCGGCACACCACTGAGTTCGGCGACAGCCTCCCGGCATTCCGGGCAGGTGGCCATGTGCGTCTCGAATTCACGGCGGTCGGAGGCAGACAGAGACCCCAGCACGTATGCGGCATCCCACATCGCGTAGCGGTCGTTGCCACCCATGATGTTCAGGCTCCGTACCTCGTTGTCACCGGGCGGGCCCATTCCCCATACTGGCGTCCTCATGTCATCCATCTCCTGTCACTCTCAAGTATTCGGAGCCGACGACCAACCGGATGGGTCCCTCAGTAAACCCCTTCGTCGTCATCGTGTGACTCCAAGTTCCTGCAGAGTGAGCCGCAATGCCCGCACGGCATAGTGTAGTCGCGACTTCACTGTTCCTTCGGCGATCTGTAGGTCTGTAGCAATTTGTGCTGTGGTCCATCCGCGGTAGTAAGACCGCTCGATCACGGCTCGGTGGTCGGCGGACAGCTGGGCCATCGCGTCTGCGATCAGCAACCGGTCCAGCGCTTCGTTCACCTCGTCCGGCGTGGACTGCTCAGGCGCGCCTTCTTCGTCGATGGAAGCGACGACATTGCGGTGCCGTGCGCTGCGTCGATCGTCGATGATCATGTTGCGAGCGACGGTGAACAACCACGCCCGCGCCGACCGCTCTGTGTCGCCGATCACCTCGGGATGCTGCCAGGCCCGCAGCAGCGTTTCCTGGACGACGTCCTCGGCTTGGCTGGCGTCACCCGTCAACCGCAGCGCATAGCGCCACAAAACCGCGGCATGCTCGTCATAGAGCGCCTTCATGAGAGCGGCTTCCGCAGCCGCGGTCCCGGCCACCCGAGCCACTCGATCACCTCCACTTAGTGAAACGAGCGGAGTCGACGTTTAGTTCACGACACTCGCGGGTACAAGAGGCCCGCGTCAGACCAGGGTCAAGATGCGCGGCCCGTTTTCAGTAACCGCCACGGTGTGTTCCCAGTGTGCGGCACGCGACCCGTCGGCTGTGGTGACCGTCCATTCGTCGTTGAGCACCACCGTTTTGCCTGTTCCGAGCGTCAGCATCGGTTCGATGGCCAGTACCGAACCGGAGGCCAGCAGCGGGCCACGCCCTGGTTCGCCCTCGTTGGGCAGGAACGGATCCATGTGCATGTGACGGCCGATGCCGTGGCCCCCGTATCCCTGCACGATGCCAAATTGGCGTCCATAGCGGACCTCGGCCGCACGGGTGCCCCGTTCGATGGCGTGCGCGACGTCGGTCAACCGATTGCCCGCAATCATCGCCGCGATTCCGGCTTCCAGCGATTCCCTGGTGGCCTGCGAGAGCGCTTCGTCAGCTGGGTCGAGGGTCCCGACCCCGAAGCTGATCGCCGCATCACCGTGCCAGCCGTCCAGCACCGCACCGCAGTCGATGGATACCAGGTCACCAGGTGAGAGGACCTCCGCGGCGGACGGGATGCCATGAACCACCCTGTCGTTGATCGATGCGCAGATCGACGCCGGGTAGCCGTGATAGCCCAGGAACGACGGAATGGCGCCGGCTTCGCGAATCACCGACTCGGCGATTTGATCAAGACTCAGGCTCGAAACCCCGGGACCCGCGGCCGCATGGACCGCTTGCAGGGCGGTCGCGACCACCGCGCCGGCCGCGGCCATCGCGTCGAGTTCGTCGGCACTGCGCTGCGGCACGACCCGGCGACTTCGGAGCCGTGCCAGGGTGCGCATGTGAATTATTGTCCCAGCGCTTGCAGCGCGCGGGCGAATACTTCATCCGTGGAGCCGATGGCATCGACGGTCTTCAATTGGCCGCTGTAGTACTCCAGCAGCGGCGCGGTCTCTTCGCGGTAGACCTTCATCCGGTTGAGGATGACGTCTTCGGTGTCATCGGCGCGACCGCGCGCTTTGAGCCGCTGCAACAGCTCATCCTGCGAGACGCGGAACTCCACGACGGCGTCGATGTCGGTCCCGCGGCGCTCGAGCATCTCGTGCAGCGCCTTGGCCTGCTCTACCGAGCGTGGGTATCCGTCCAGGATGAAACCGCCCGCCGCGTCCGGTTCGTCGATCCGGTCGTCGACCAGCTGGTTGGTCAGCTCGGAGGGCACCAGGTCACCGGCGTCCAGGTAGCGTTTGGCTTCCAGGCCGAGTTTGGTGCCGTTTTCGATGTTGCGCCGGAAGAGTTCGCCAGTGGAGATCTGCGGGATCCCCAGCTTCTCGGCGAGCTTTTCGGCCTGCGTCCCCTTGCCCGCTCCCGGCGGTCCCAGCAAAACAAGTCTCACTTCAGGAACCCTTCGTAGTTGCGCTGCATGAGCTGACTCTCTATCTGTTTGACCGTATCCAAACCGACGCCGATCATGATCAGAACGGCCGTACCCCCGAAGGGTAGGTTCTGGACCCCGCCGCTGGCGCCGATCTGAAGGAACAGATTGGGCAGCACCGCGATCACGCCGAGGTAGATCGAGCCCGGCAGGGTAATCCGGCTCAGCACAAAGCGCAGATAGTCGGCGGTCGGTTTGCCGGGCCTGATGCCGGGGATGAAGCCGCCGAACTTCTTCATCTCGTCGGCGCGTTCGTCGGGGTTGAAGGTCACCGACACGTAGAAGTAGGTGAAGAAGATGATGAGCCCGAAGTAGATGCAGATATACACCGGGTCGCTGGGGTCGGACAGGTACGTCCCGACGAATTTGTCCCACCAGCTATTGCCCACACCACCGGTGCCGCTGCGCACCAGCTGGGTGATCAAATGCGGAATGTAGATCAGCGAGGACGCGAAGATGACCGGGATAACGCCGGCCTGGTTGACCTTCAGCGGCAGATACGTCGAGGTTCCGCCGTACATGCGCCGGCCCACCATGCGCTTGGCGTATTGCACCGGGATCCGGCGCTGGCCCTGCTCGACGAACACCACGCCGACGATGATGATCAGCGCGGCCACGCAGACAGCGGCGAAGATGACCCCGCCGCGGCTGTCCAGGATCTGTTTTCCCTCGGAAGGAATGCGGGCGGCGATGCCGACGAAGATCAGCAGCGACATGCCGTTACCGATGCCGCGTTCGGTGATCAGCTCGCCCATCCACATCACCAGCGCCGCGCCGGCCGTCATCACCAGCACGATCACGATCAGCGTGAAGATGCTCTGATCGACGATGATGTCCTGTTGGCAGCCCTGCAGCAGCCCGCCGTTGGCCGCCAGCGCCACGATGCTGGTGGCCTGCAGGACGGCCAGCGCGATGGCCAGATAGCGGGTGTACTGCGTCATTTTGGCCTGGCCGGCCTGGCCTTCCTTGCGCAGTTCCTCGAACCGAGGGATGACCACGGTGAGCAGCTGGACGATGATGCTGGCGGTGATGTACGGCATCACCCCCACCGCGAACACCGTCAGCTTCAGTAGCGCGCCGCCGGAAAACAGGTTGATCAGCGAGTAGATCTGTCCGGCTTCGCCGCCGGTGGCCTCTTTGATGCACTCCTGCACGTTCTTGTAGTTGACGCCGGGGGACGGCAGCGCGGCGCCGAGACGATAAAGGACGACGATGCCCAGTGTGAAGAGGATCTTCCGTCTCAGGTCGGCTGTCCGCAGCGATGAGATGAAAGCCGAAAGCACTCGTTCCTCCTGCGCAGCCGGGGGTCGATCCTGCGTCACGCGCCCAATACCCGCAGGCAGCAATACGGCCCCGTGCGCGTACAAACCGTGTACGAGACTAACAGCTGGCGTGCGTAGGCCCTTTGCGGGCCGCCGGGGAGCCCCCCAAAAAACAGGTACAGTTTCAGATGACTCTTTACATTCGCTAAGTATCGAAACCGGTCTCTCGAAGGCTCACACAGGAGCACCATGACACGCACTGAGCAGGACACCTGGGACCTGGCCTCCAGCGTCGGCGCCACGGCCACGATGGTCGCCGCCACGCGCGCACTGGCCAGCGCGGAGCCCAACCCGATTATCAATGACCCGTTCGCGGCGCCGTTGGTGCGCGCGGTCGGCCTCAACTTCTTCATCCGTTTGGTCGACGGCGACATTGTTGCGTCCCAGACCCACGACCAAGCAGTTCAGGCCGAACGGGACTTGCAGCTCGAGACCGATTCGATCGCGGTGCGTACCCGCTTCTTCGACGACTTCTTCCTGAACGCCTCGCGCGACGGTGTGCGTCAGGCGGTGATTCTGGCCGCCGGCCTCGACGCTCGGCCTTATCGGTTGTCGTGGCCGAGCGGCAGTGTGGTCTATGAAGTCGACCAGCCCAAGGTCATCGAGTTCAAGAGCGCCATGATGTCGGCACTAAGCGCCGCCCCGGCCGCCGACCGGCGAACGGTCAGCATCGATCTGCGGGGGGACT
>DATMMZ010000062.1:0-9986 GCA_035569455.1 Mycobacterium sp.
CCCGCCAGCACCACCTCGCCGGGCCCGTCGGGGACGGTGAGCACGACCTTGCCGATCTGGCGGGCCTGGCTGACAAACCGATACGCCGCCGAGGCACACCGCACATCAAACGTCTTGACCGGCAACGGCTCCAACACCCCAGCGGCAAACAGGGTCATCAACTCGCCCAGCATGGTCGCGGTGCCGTCGGGGCCGGCCTCGATCAGGTCGAATGCCCGGTAGCGCACTCCTTGATGTTGGGTCGCCACTACCTCGGGGTCGCGAAGGTCGGTTTTGCCCATTTCGATAAACCGCCCGCCGTTGGTCAACAACCGCAGGGAAGCGTCGAGGAACTCGCCGGCCAGTGAGTTGAGCACCACGTCAACGCCGGCGCCGTCGGTGGCCGCCAGGAACTTGTCCTCAAACTCCACCGACCGCGAATCACCGATGTGCTTGTCGTCGAAGCCCATCGCCCGCAACGTGTCCCATTTGCCGCGGCTGGCGGTGGCGAAAACCTCCGCACCCCAATACCGGGCCAGCTGCACCGCCGCCATCCCCACCCCGCCGGTGGCGGCATGCACCAATACCCGCTGTCCGGCCTTAACACCCGCCAACACCGACAAGCCATACCACGCGGTCAAGAACACCACCGGGACACTGGCCGCCTGCACCAGCGACCACCCCGCCGGCACCACGGTCACCAACCGCGCGTCGATCACCGCCTCAGAGCCCACCACCCCCAACAACCCGAGCACCGCATCGCCCACGGCCAGGCCCCCAACCTCGGGACCGACCTCGACGACCACCCCGGCACCCTCGACGCCCAGCTCCCCACCGCCGGGATACATCCCCAACGCCACCAACACATCGCGGAAGTTCACGCCCACCGCGGCCACCGCCACCCGCACCTGCCCGGCCGACAGTTCTGCTCGTGGGCTCGACCGCACCACCAGGTCTTCCAGGGTGCCCGCGCCGCCGGCAGTGATCTGCCACTCCCCGGCCGGCAGGTCCAGTGCCGACCCCGCCGGCGTCAGCCTGGCGGCATGGGCCACCCCGGAGCGCACCACCAATTGTGGTTCGCCGCAGCCGATTACCTCGGCAACGTCTAATGATCCGTCGGAATCCAGCAGCATGACGCGGCCCGGATGTTCGGCCTGCGCGGAGCGCACCAACCCCCACACCGCCGCACCCGCCAAATCCGTGACATCCTCACCGGCTAAACCCACCGCCCCATGAGTCATGACGACCAGCACGCCGGATCCATCGCCGGCCAACCACGACTGCAGCACCCCCAGCACCTCATGCGTGGCGGAATGCACCACCCCAACCACATCGTCGGCGCCAGGGCTCGGTTCCCAGACCACCATGCCGTCACCGGAAATACCGTTGGGCTCCAACGACACCGGCGACCACGCTACCTCCAACAGCCCGCCACCAACACGGGGAGCCGCGGCCAACAGTTGCGCCGTTGAGACCGGACGAACCACCAACTCCCGCACCGACAAAATCGGCAGGCCGGTCCCGTCAGCCAAGTCCACCGATACCGTCCCGACACCCACCGGCGCTATCCGGACCCGCGCCCGCGACGCCCCGGCAGCATGCAGACACACACCCTGCCAGGAGAACGGCAACATCGTCCCGGTCTCCTCGCCGGCCACCCCCATCGCGTGCAACGAGGCGTCCACCAGCACCGGATGAATCCCGAAGCCGCCGACTTTCGCTCCTGCGGCCTCCGGGACAGCGACTTCGGCGAATACTTCATTTCCGAGCCGCCACATCGCCTGCAAACCCCGAAACGCCGGACCGTATTCGTAGCCCCGCCCGGCCAGCCGCTCATAGGCGCCGGTCACGTCCAGCGCGATCGCCCCCACCGGCGGCCACACCGACAAGTCCGCGGCCGGCTCAGGCGACCCCATGCTCAACACACCCTCGGCATGCAGGGCCCATTTCGACGTCCATTCCGAACCAGGCTGACCTCCAAGCGAATACACCGACACGCCCCGACGGCCGGAACCATCTGCGGCGCCCACCACCACCTGCACCTGAGCCGCGTCGCCCGCGCGCAACAGCAGCGGCGACGACAGGGTCAGCTCGTCCACCACGGAACAACCGACCTCGTCACCGGCCCGCAACACCAACTCCACGAACCCGGCGCCCGGGAATAACACCACCCCAGCCACCGCGTGATCGGTCAACCACGGCTGAGCAGCCGTCGACAGCCGGCCGGTCAGTACCATCCCACCGGAATCGGGGCGTTCCACCACGGCACCCAGCAAGCCGTGCTCGGCCCCGACCAGCCCGAAACCGCCCAGGTCACCGCCACCAACGCCCGACGGTGGCAACCAAAACCGCCGCCGCTGAAAGGCATACGTCGGCAACTCCACCTGACGCCCACCCTCAAACGCTGCCCGCCAAGCCACAGTCACGCCCGCGACGTGGGCCTGACCCGCGGACAGCCAAAACCTGTCCAGCCCACCGTCATCGCGGCCCAGCGATGGAATGACAATGGCGTCAGAGGCGTCGGCGAGGTTCCGGTCGGCCAGCGTGGCTGCAACTTCCTCGATGCCGGTGGTCAAGATCGGATGCGGACTGGATTCGATGAACACCCGATACCCTGCGTCGTACGCGCTGCGTACTGCCTGTTCGAACTGCACGGTGTGCCGGATGCTCTGGTACCAGTAGTCGGCGTTCACGCCGGCCGTGTCCATGAGCTCACCGGTCACCGTCGAGATGAAGGCCACCGAGGACGAAGTGGGCACAATGCCGGCCAGTGCCTGCTTAAGGGGCTCACGAATCGCGTCGACCTGTGCGGAGTGGGAGGCGTAGTCGACATCGATCCTGCGGGCCCGCACGTCGTCCGCCTCGCAGCGCCGCATCAACTCCTCGAGGGCGTCTACCTGGCCGGAGACGACGACCGCTGAAGCGCCGTTGACCGCGGCGATATTCAATCGATCGCCCCACTCGGCCAACAACTCCTGTGCCTGTGGCAGCCCACACGCCAGCGAGACCATGCCCCCAGCGCCCGACAACTGGACCAGTAGCCGGCTGCGCAGCGCCACCACCCGGGCGGCATCCTCCAGTGACAACCCGCCCGCCACATACGCCGCAGCGATCTCGCCCTGCGAATGGCCGATCACCGCATCGGGAATCACGCCCAGCGAGCGCCACAATTCGGCCAGCGACACCATCACCGCCCACAGCACCGGCTGCACCACATCCACCCGATCCAGCCCCGGGGCACCCGCCACGCCTCGGACGACATCGATCAAGGACCATTCCACGTGCTCGCCGAGCGCCTTGTCGCATCGGTGCATGTGGTCGGCGAACACCTTCGTGGGGGTACCGCCCGCTTGCGGGGGAGTATCGAGTAACTGGGCTCCCATACCGACCCATTGCGAGCCTTGGCCGGGAAACACGAAAACCGTCTTGCCCACCGCTTGGGCACGCCCCACCACCACGTTCGCGCCCGGCTCACCGGCGGCCAGCCCGGCCAACCCGGCCATCAGCTGCTCACGGTCGGAGCCGACGACCACCGCCCGATGCTCAAACACCGACCGCGTCGACACCAAGGACCACCCCACGTTGGCCGCGCCGAGATCCTGGTCCGTCCCCACATGCGTCAATAACCGCTCCGCCTGGGCTGCCAAAGCCTCAACCGAACGCGCGGACAGCACCCACGGGACTACCGGCATGTCGTTATCGTCCGAAGCGCCAACGCTTTCCAGCGCCGGAGCTTGTTCCAAGATCACATGCGCATTCGTCCCGCTAATCCCGAATGACGACACCCCCGCCCGCCGCGGCCTGCCCCCCGCCGGCCACGCCCGCGGCTCGGTCAACAACGACACCGCCCCCGCCGACCAATCCACATGCGGCGTCGGCACATCGACATGCAACGTCTTGGGCATCACCCCATGCCGCATCGCCTGCATCATCTTGATCACGCCGGCCACCCCCGCCGCCGCCGACGTATGACCCATGTTCGATTTGATCGACCCCAACCACAACGGCTGACCCGTCGGCCGATCCTGCCCGTAGGTCGCCAAAATTGCTTGCGCCTCAATGGGATCCCCCAATGTGGTGCCCGTCCCATGGCCCTCCACCAGATCCACGTCTGCCGCAGTCAACCGGGCACTGGCCAACGCCGCCCGGATCACCCGCTGCTGCGCCGGCCCATTGGGGGTCGCCAGCCCGTTGGAGGCACCGTCCTGATTGACCGCCGAGCCCCGCACGACCGCCAACACCGAATGCCCCAAGCGCTGCGCATCAGCGAGACGCTCCACCACCAACGCCCCGACGCCCTCGGAAAAGCCGGTTCCGTCGGCGGCGCCGGCGTACGCCTTGCACCGCCCATCAGCGGCCAGGCCGCGCTGCCGACTGAACTCCACAAACATCGCCGGGGTGGCCATTACCGTCACCCCGCCGACGAGTGCCAAATCGCATTCGCCCGACCGCAACGACTGCGCCGCCAAATGCAACGCCACCAACGATGACGAACACGCCGTATCCACCGACACCGCCGGGCCCTCCAGCCCCAGCGAATACGCCACCCGCCCCGACGCCACACTCAACGTCGAACCGCGCAGCCCGTATCTCTCCAGATCTCCGGGCACCCGGCCCTGGCCCCCATACGAACCGTGGAACACCCCGGCGAACACACCCGTCGGCGAACCCCGCAACGCCAGCGGGTCAATCCCGGCCCGCTCCAACGCTTCCCACGACACTTCCAGCAATAGGCGCTGCTGCGGATCCATCGCCAGCGCCTCACTGGGTGGGATCCCGAAGAACGCGGCGTCGAAATCGGCGACATCCGCCAAAAATCCGCCGCGGCTCGTGTACGACTTCCCTACCGCATCAGGATCGGGATCAAACACCCCATCCAAATCCCAGCCACGGTCGCCCGGAAAATCCGACACCACATCGCGACCGTTAACCACCATCTCCCACAAGGCCTCCGGCGAATCCACCCCACCCGGATACCGGCACGCCATCCCAACCACCGCAACCGGCTCCGTAGCGAGGGCGAGATACTCGCGGTTCTCTCGCTTCAACCGCTCGTTTTCCTTGAGAGATTTGCGCAGGGCTTTGACGAGCTCGTCTTGCGTGCTGTTCATACGACCCCGGCTTTCGTATTACTCAAACGAACGGATGACCGGCGCACGACAGCCATGGCGATATCGTCGCAACGGCCGCTAATGGCGCGAGAATGCAGGATATCGGCAGCTGCGTATGGGTTATCAGCCCCGGCCACCACGGATTGTGCCTTTTCGTGAACCCCCGACCAAACTCTTGTCGTCGCATCGCCATCATTCTCGGGGCGATGCCCTACGGCACGAACGGAGGTCCACAGGCGCGCGTCACCATCAGTGCCAGCGCAGCAACACGAGCTCCGAACAGAATCCGGGACCCATCGCGATCATCAGCCCCGGGCTTTTGCTCGGCGGCGGTTTGGCGATGGTGTCACGAAGCACATGCAACACCGAGGCCGACGAGAGGTTGCCGATCTCGCCGAGCGAGCGCCACGTCAGCTCCAGCGCCTCCGGTGGCAGGTCGAGGCTGGCATTGATCGCTTCGATGACCTTGGGACCGCCGGGGTGGCTGACCCAGGCGCCGATGTCGGTGGTGCTCAGGCCGTGCGCGCCCAGAAAGGTGGTGACGTCGTCGGCGATGTATTGCTCGACCACGGCGGCCACGTCCTTCGACAGCACCAGCTCGAACCCGGTGGCGCCGACGTCATAACCCATCGTGCGCAGCGAGTCGGGGTAAAGATGGCTGCGGGAATCGATGATGTCCGGCCCGCCGGCACCGACCAGTTCCGCGCGCCGCTCGCCGACGGCCACCACCGCGGCTGCTCCGTCAGCAAACAGCGCGCTGCCGACCAGGCCCGCCAGGGAAGGCTTATATCCCGGATAGGTCATCGAGCAAAGCTCGACTGAGACCAGCGCCGCGACGCTGTCCGGCGCACCGCGTAGGTAGTCGTGCAGCCGGGCCACCCCCGCGGCCCCGGCCACGCAGCCCAGACCGAACAGCGGCACTCGCCGCACGTCGTCGCGCAGCCCGAGCCGCCCGGCGATCCGGGCATCCAGTGACGGCACCGCCAGACCCGTGACCGTCGTCGTGATCACCACATCGAGGTCCTGCGGTTGCAGACCCGCCTCGTCAAGCGCGCCGAGCAACGCCTCACAGCCAAGATCCACAGCTTTTTCGATGAAAATCCGGTTTGCTGCGCCGAAGTCGGTCAGCGTCGCATACCTCTCCAGCGGCAGAGCGAGGTGGCGGCTATTGACCTTGGCGCTGGCATGCAGCTGCCGAACTATGTCTTCGTAACCCTCGAATTCCGGAATGCTGAGGAACATCTCGGTGAGATCGCGCTGGGAATAGCGATATGGGGGCAACGCACCGAACACACCTGCGATGACGCTCATTGGTCCCACCCCTTGGTGACGAAGATCTAGGCCGAAAGGTTCAACCCGTTCGCCTAGTGGTCGAAGTTTAGTCCGCCGACGACTGCCCGGCAAAGTCCGCCGGTCATCCCCCCGGGTGCCGGAGCAGCCTGGCCCTTAGCTCCTCCGAGCTTGTCTGGACCGCATCCAGTTGGTCGGCGACCCGGCGTGGCGCCGTACCGCCTCGAGCGTCACGCGACGACACCGAGCCCTCGATCGTCAGGACGTCGCGCACCTCTGGCGTCAGCTCGGTGCTGATGGCAGCCAGCTCGTCGTCGGTCAGCTCCTCCAGCCCGACGCCGCGCTCCTCGGCGGCACGCACCGCAGCACCGGCGGCCTCGTGTGCGGAGCGAAACGGGACGCCTTGACGGACGAGCCATTCAGCGATATCGGTGGCCAGCGTGTAGCCGGCCGAGGCCAGCGCCGCCATCCGCTCGACGTTGAACGTCAAGCTGGCCACCAGCCCCGCCATCGCCGGCAACAGCAGCTCCAGCTGGGCCACCGAGTCGAATACCGGCTCCTTGTCCTCCTGCAGGTCGCGGTTGTAGGCCAGCGGCTGAGCCTTCAACGTCGCCAGCAGCCCCGCCAGGTTGCCGATCAACCGCCCGGACTTACCGCGGGCCAGCTCAGCGATGTCCGGATTCTTCTTTTGCGGCATGATCGAGCTGCCCGTGGACCACGAATCGTGCAAGGTGACGTAGCCGAACTCGGTCGAACTCCAGATGATGATGTCCTCGGCGAGCCGCGACAGGTCGACGGCGATCATGGCGAACACGAACGCCGCCTCGGCGGCAAAATCCCTGGCGGCGGTCGCGTCGACGGAATTGTCGGCAGCGGCCGTGAAACCCAGATCGGCGGCGATCGCGTCCGGATCCAGGCCCAACGACGAGCCGGCCAGTGCACCGGCGCCGTACGGGGACACCGCGACGCGCTCGTCGAAGTCGACGATTCGGTCCACGTCGCGCAGCAGCGGATGGGCGTGCGCCAGCAAATGGTGTGCCAGCAGGATCGGCTGGGCGGACTGCAGATGGGTCTTACCAGACATGATGGCCGTCGGGTGCGCGGCGGCCTGGGCGGCCAGCGCGCCGACCAAGTCGAGCACACCGCTGGCGACCCGTCGCACCGCGTCCCGCAGCCACATCCGGAACAGGGTGGCCACCTGGTCGTTGCGCGACCGCCCGGCTCTTAAGCGGCCGCCGAGGTCGGGCCCGACGCGGTCGATCAGTCCGCGCTCCACCGCGGCGTGCACATCCTCGTCGGTGACCAGCGGGCCGAAGCTGCCGTCCGCAACGTCTTCGCCGAGGCTGTCAAGCCCGGCCAGCAGCCCGTCGCGTTGCTCTTCGGTGAGCAGCCCGGCCCGGAACAGAACGACGGTGTGGGCCCGCGACGCGGTGATGTCATACGGGGCCAGCACCCAGTCGAAGTGGGTGGAGCGGCTCAGCGCGGCCAGCGCGTCGGACGGGCCCTCGGCGAACCGCCCGCCCCACAACGACCCCTCGTTGGTGCTCACGCCTCGCTGGCCAGGTCCCGGCGGGCGGCGAGTTTGGACGACAACCCGTGCACGTAGACGAAGCCCTTGGACATGGACTGGTCGAAACTGTCGCCCTCGTCGTAGGTGGCCAGGTTGAAGTCGTAGAGCGACTCCGCGCTGCGCCGGCCGTTCACCGCAATGTGGCCGCCGTGCAACACCATTCGCACCTCACCGGAAACATGCTCTTGAGTCTTGGCGACAAAACTCTCCAGTGCGGCCTTCAGGGGCGAGTACCACAGCCCGTCGTACACCAGCTCGGCCCAGCGCTGGTCGGTCTGGCGTTTGAACCGGCCCAGCTCGCGCTCCAGCGTGACGTGTTCGAGTTCGGTGTGCGCGGTGATCAACACCATCGCCCCCGGCGCCTCGTAGATCTCGCGGCTCTTGATGCCCACCAGCCGGTCCTCGACCACATCGAGGCGCCCGACCCCCTGCGCGCCGGCCCGGCGGTTGAGCTCCTCGATGGCCTGCAGCATCGACACCGGGTTGCCGTCAATGGACACCGGCACCCCACGCTCGAACCCGACGATCACCTCATCGGGAGTGTTCCAGTTCAGCGTGGGGTCTTCGGTGTAGGAGTAGACGTCCTTGGTGGGCGCGTTCCACAGGTGCTCGAGGAAGCCGGTTTCCACCGCTCGGCCCCACACGTTCTGATCGATGGAGAACGGCGAGCGTTTGGTGACACCGATCGGGATGGCGTTCTCCTCGGCGAACGCGATCGCCTTCTCCCGCGTCCAGGCATAGTCGCGCACCGGCGCCAGCACCTCGAGATCCGGCGCCAGCGAGGCGAAGCCGACCTCGAACCGGACCTGGTCGTTGCCCTTGCCGGTGCAGCCGTGCGCGACGATGCCGCCACCGTGCTCACGAGCGGCCGCGACCAGATGCTTGACGATCAGCGGCCGGCTGATCGCGGACACCAGCGGGTAGCGGTCCATGTACAGCGCGTTGTTCATGACGGTGGGCAGGCAGTAGCCCTCGGCGAACTCATCGCGGGCATCGACGACGACAGCCTCGACCGCGCCGCAGTCCAGAGCCCGCTGGCGCACCACGTCCATGTCCTCGCCGCCCTGGCCGAGATCAATCGCCACCGCCACGACCCCACGGCCGGTCTCCTTGCCTATCCAGCTGATCGCCACCGAGGTGTCCAGACCGCCGGAATACGCCAGGATGACGCGTTCTGACATTGGCCAATCTCCTTACTGAATGTTCTCGAACATCCTGGCGAGTTCGGCGCCCGTCATCGGCTCGCGGGCAACCACAAGGATGGTGTCATCACCGGCGACAGTCCCAACAACTTGGGGCAGGGCGGCGCGGTCGATGGCGCTGGCCAGGTAGTGCGCCGCGCCCGGCGGAGTGCGCAGCACTGCGAGGTTGCCGCTCGCGTCGGTCGACACCAGCAACTCACTGAGCAGTCGCGACATCCGGTCGGTCCCGCCAGCAACCCCGCGGACGGGGCTGCCGTCCTCGGGCACGATGTAAACGCCGGTACCACCGTCCGCGCCGCGCAGCTTCACCGCGCCGAGCTCTTCCAGATCCCGGGACAACGTGGCCTGGGTGACCTCGATGCCTTCGTTGGCCAGCAGTGCGGCCAGCTCGCTTTGGCTGCGCACCTCTGACGACGACAGGATGGCCACGATGCGCGCCTGTCGGCCGGCGCGAGTGGTGCTGACTTCCGGCGCCGCCTTCGAACCGCTGCGGGTCATCGCGACCGCTCCAGCAACCACACCAGCAGCGCCTTCTGCGCGTGCAGCCGGTTTTCCGCCTCGTCCCAGACCGCGCTGGCCGGCCCGTCCATCACCTCGTCGGTGATCTCGTCCCCGCGATGGGCTGGAAGGCAATGCAGCACAATGGCTTCCGGGTCCGCCAGCCCCACAAGTCGCGCGTTGACCTGGAAGGGCCGAAACGGCTTCACCCGGTCCAGCCCGTCGTCCTCCTGCCCCATGGAAGTCCACGTGTCGGTGACCAGCACGTCGGCGTCGACGGCTGCCTTGTCGGCATCGGCTGTCACGGTCACCGAGGCGCCGGTGGCCGCCGCGCGC
>DATMMZ010000063.1:0-16632 GCA_035569455.1 Mycobacterium sp.
GATGGGAAGGGACGTGTTTGTGGACGACTTCGACTCGGAGTACGAAGCGAAGGTCGCCGCCGTTCGAAGCCTCTACCGTGCGTTGGCCGCCGGCGACCGGGAGGCGCTGGGTAAGCTGCTGCATCCGGATTTCCTCGGCCATGCCACGGCGGGTCTGCCGCTGGGCGTGGGCGGCGAGCACGTTGGACCGGACGCGATGCGGCGCGAGGTGTGGTGGCGGCTCGGTCGCCACTACAACGTTCAGGCCCAACCCGACGAATTCCACACCCTGGACGACGGCCGCCTGTTGGTCGCCGGCCGCTACCGGGGGGAGGCCCGCCGGTCGGGCAACAAGCTGGACGCGGCATTCCATCATGTGATCGGTTTCGCCGACGACGGGCGCATGACGTCACTGGATCAGCTGACCGATAGCGCGGGGTGGGTCGAGGCGCTCGGTGAACAGGCCGGCCTGGAAACGATCGACTATTGCGTCACCGCCTCAGTGGCGACCGTCTGCCTGAACCGGCCCGGGGCCCGCAATGCAATCGACATGCGCATGGCGATCGAATCGCTCGTCGTGGCCCGCCGGATCGCAGATGATCGGTCTATCCGGGCGGTGCTCATCTGCGGTGGCGGGCCATCATTGTCTGTTGGTGGCGACATCAATTCCTTTCTGTCAGATGCGTCTACATCGTTTGGCGAGTCGCTGGAGCGGATGGCTACACCGTTCCATGAAGCCTTTCGCGTGCTCAGCCGAATCGACGCGCCGATCGTGACCGCCGCCCATGGAGCCGTCGCCGGCGGCGCGCTCGGCTACGTCTATGCGGCCGACCTGGTGCTGGCGGCCGAGGGCACCAAGTTCGTCACAGCGTTTGCGGGGCTTGGCCTTTCGGGAGACGGTGGCGGCACCTGGCACTTGCCGCGCCTGATCGGCGCGCGCCGGGCGGCGCAGGCCTACCTGCGGAACACACCCATCGAGGCGGCCGAGGCCCTCGAGTGGGGGATGATCAACGACATCGTGCCTGCCGAGGAGCTGCGATCACGAGCGCTGGCGCTGGCCACCGAGCTGGCGCATGGCCCGACCCGGGCATTCGGCCGAATCCGGGCACTGATGCGGGACTCGTGGCGCAACGACTTGGCGACTCAACTGCAATTAGAGATCGAGGCGCTGAAGGCCACCGCCGGCACCGCCGATGCCGCAGAAGCGCTTTCGGCGTTCAGGGCCAAGCGCACACCCCGCTTCACCGGAGGGTAGGACATGGGATTGATCAACGATTCCCCTGAGCACAAAGCGATTCGGGAAAGCGTCGCCGGCATCGCCAAGCGATACGGGCCCGAGTACTTCCTGGAGCGGGCACGCGCCGGCGCAGGGATTGAGGAGTTGTGGAGCGATCTCGGCGCCGCCGGCCTGCTCGGCCTGCACCTGCCCGAGGACTACGGAGGCGGCGGGGGCGGCATGGCCGAAGCCGTGGTCGTCGTGGAAGAGCTTGCCGCACAAGGGATGCCGTTGCTGATCTGGGTCATCTCGCCGGCCATCTGCGGCAGCATCCTGGCGCGTCACGCGTCGGAAGAAATGAAGCGGCGGTGGCTGCCGCCGATCGCGGACGGGACGAAAAAGATGGCGTTCGGGCTGACCGAACCCGACGCCGGGTCCAACAGCCACAACCTCAAGACCACCGCGAGGCGCACCGACACCGGCTGGAGGGTCTCGGGCTCCAAGTACTACATCTCGGCGGTGGACCAGGCCGACGCGATACTGCTGGTGGCCCGCGACGCGGATCATTCGACCGCGGAGCGCAGCCGGCTGTCACTCTTCGCCGTCCCGACCGCCAGCGTGGGATTGACCCTCGCGCCCATTGCCACGTCGATCGTGTCGCCGGACAAACAATTCACGGTGTACCTCGACGACGTCGCCGTTGGCGAAGATGCACTCATCGGTGCGGCCGGCAACGGTCTGCGACAGGTTTTCGACGGCCTGAACCCCGAGCGGATTCTGGTCGGCGCACTGTCCAGCGGGATCGGGCGTTACGCGATCGGCAAGGCCGTGGACTACGCCCGGCAGCGCAGCGTCTGGTCGACCCCAATCGGCGCCCATCAGGGCATCGCCCACCCGCTGGCCGAGTGCCATGTCGGAATCGAGCTGGCACGGATGGCAACCGCACGCAGCGCCCAGCTCTTTGACGCCGGTGAGCCGGCCGGCGAGGCCGCCAACATCGCCAAGTACGCGGCCTCGGAGGCCGCCTTGAAGGCACTCGACCAGGCCATTCAGACTCACGGCGGCAACGGCCTGGCCCACGAATACGGGCTCGCGGAACTTTGGTTCGTCACCCGCCTGATGCGCACCGCACCGGTGAGCCGCGAAATGGTGCTGAACTTCATCGCCCAAACCTCGCTGGGCCTGCCCCGCTCCTACTAGAAGGCGAAACGTGCATGCGTGCAACGGGATTCGATGTCGTGGTCATCGGAGCCGGCGCGGGCGGCTTGTTCACCGCCGCCCGGCTTGCCCACCACGGCTACCGCACCCTGGTCGTGGAACGCCTCGACAAGGTCGGTGGACGCGCCTCCACCGACGACATCGACGGGTTCAAAGTCAACACCGGTGCCATCGTGATCGAGGTCGGCGGCATTACGCAGCAGACCTGTGACGAGGTCGGCGCGCCGTTTGACATCCGCGAACCCAAACCGGCGCTGTTGTACCGGATTGGCGGCAAGAACGTCGACGTGACCGGCGGCGGGTGGGGTTTCCTGCTGAGTAAGCTCACCCGCCAGGGCGCCAAACTGGTCGCCGGCATCGGTGCTGCGCGCAGCGACTCCGGTCTGCCCGAAGACCAGATCAGTACCGCCGAGTGGGTTTCTCGCTACACCAAGAACGAACGCGTACACGGCATTTTCCGTAACATGTGCGCCTCGATTTTCGCGGTCGGCTCCGAGGACCTTCCGGCGCGGGTGTTCCTCACCTACTTCACGCGTAAGAGCGCGTTCAAGCGGTTCGGCTTTCACCCCCAGGGCACCATCGGGCTATGGCGCGGCCTGGCCGACGTCGTCGAGTCGCACGGTGGCGAAGTGTGGCTTTCCACGACTGCCACCCAGATCGCCTCCGACGCCAACAGGGTGACCGGGGTGGAGGTGATCCGTGCCGGCGAAAAGGTAAGCGTCGCAGCGCCGGTCGTGGTAAGCGATGTCGGGCCCGCCGCCACCGTCAAGCTTCTCGGCGAGGACAACGTGCCCGCCGACTACCAGGACCTGGTCAAGAAGGGTGACCGCCCGACCGCAATGATCTCGGTGAACTTCGCCAGCCGCGACCGCCTCGTCGACGTTCCCGGCATGCTCAGCTTCGCCACGTCGCGGCGCTTGGCCTATATCGCCAACTTCACCGACACGTGCCCGGAGATGGCGCCGCAAGGTTGGCAGCTTTACGTCGGGACGTCGGTTCCCAAGCCATCCATCGGCGAATTCGACGAGGCCGCCGAAACCGAGCTCTTGTTGCGCGATCTGCGCGACACGATCGAAGGGTTCGATGACCGCGCAAGGATATTGAGCATCTCGGTTACCCGCGACGACTGGCCGCCGCAACGGGCGGTGGCGGGATTCGACGTGCCGCACGACACCCCGTTCGCGGGCCTGTGGAATGTCGGTGACGCGGTGAAGGAATACGCCAACGGCGGCACCACGGCGTGCGCGGAGACGGCTCAGCTGGTGGCCGACAAGATCGTTGCCGCGTGCCCGCCCGCGCCGGGGCCCTAGCCGGGCGACGGGTCCGCGAGACCGTGCCGGACGAACGACTGGGCGTTGGCCACCACGGCCTCCAGCGAACCGCGCCGCGGGTCCCACCACTCGACCGCCCAATTCAGCGCGCCCAGGACCAACATCTGCGCGATGTATAGGTCGAGGTCGGCGCGAAGTTCCCCGGATCGCGCCATGTCGTTGATGAGCCGTCGCCAGACCTCGCCGTAGCGTTGTTCCTCGAGGATCTGGCGCTTGCGGATTTTCAACGGCACTTGCCCGGCATTGCGGATCGCCGCGGTCGTGTAGTCGGATATCTCAAGTTCGTGCCGCAGATGGGCCTCCACCGCCGCGAGCAACCGATCCAGCGCCGGGGTATCGGCGGGCAGATCGTCGAGCACCGCGATTACGTGTTGGCGCATGTCGGCAATGCCGGCCCACATGACCTCCTCGATGAGGTCGTCACGCGACGGGTAGTAGTAGTAGATGGCCGGCGCCTGCAGCTCGGCCTGTGCGGCGACATCAGTCAGGCGCAGCCCTGCATATCCCTTGGCGCTCAACACCTGCGCGGCGGCATCCAAAATCCGCCGTCGCGTCTGGGCTGACTTGGATGCGGCGTCAGTCGGGCTGGCCATGGTGTGATTCTATCGGGCGGGCGGTACTCGCAGCCGCAAGACGACGCAGTTTTCTATCTGATGTTCAATATTGCCACTGCATCGCAGACCGCCCAGCTCATACGGCAACTATCCGATGTGCGCCACGCGAGCGCCGTCGTTTTCTATCCCGTCTTAAGTCGACGAGAACGGCGGTTGTCGCTGCTATCATAAGTCGACTTATGGTATCGTCTTGTGACGGGCGCCATAGCGGTCGAGGTTGGTCCAGCTTCCGTCGCGTGGTATCCGTTCCGAATTGAATATAAATTAAGGAAAACGATGGGGTTTGCCAATTCGGCGGAGGTGACCAACTACATCGGCGGCATCTTCGAGACTGCCTTCGAGGATGACGAGATCGGTCCCAAGCTCGTCGACACCGGTCTCGTGGTCGCCTTCGACTTCACCGATCCCGAGGCGCTGGTGGTCATCGACATGGCCGACAAGTCTGTGCGTGAGGGCCTGGCCGACGGCCCCGCGCCCACCGCGACGATGTCGATGACGGCCGACACCGGCAACGCGTACTGGCAGGGCAAGGTGAACCTGCCGTTGGCGATGGCCAAGAAGAAGATCAAGGTCGACGGCAACGTCGGCAGCCTGCTCAAACTGGCCCCACTCGGCAAGAAGCTGTACGCGCGCTACATCGAGCGGCTGCAGAGCGACGGCCGCGAGGACCTCCTCGTCTAGGCGCTCATGCGGAAGCCGGCCAAAAGAGTCCTCATCAATCGCTACCCAGAGGCCCACACATGACCGTCCAGGCTTTGCACGCGACGCGCCCGCCCTTCGATCCGATCAGCGTTTCGCCGCTGAGCTTCTGGCAGCTCACGGCCGAGGAGCGCGAACCGCATTTCAAGATCCTGCGCGACGAGCGCCCGGTCAGCTGGCATCCGCCCATCGAGGGCACGATGATGCCGGCGCCGGTGGACGGCGTGTGGGCGGTGACGCGCAACGAGGACATCGTCCATGTCAGTAAGAACCCCGAACTCTTCTGCTCCGGCCAGGGCGTGATCATCGAGGCCGTCCCCGAGGAACTGCTGGACGCGGCACAGTCATTTCTCGCGATGGACGGGGAGAAGCACTCCGGGCTGCGCCGCCTGATCAGCTCGGTGTTCACCCCCCGCCAGGTGGCCAAGATTCAAGACCAGGTCAACAACCAGGCCACGATGATCGTCGACGACCTGGTCAAGACCAAGCAGGGCGACTTCGTCGCGCAGGTCTCCAAACGGCTGCCGATGTGGACGATCTACGAAATGGTCGGGTTGCCACCCGAAAAGCGCGACGAGACAACCATCTTCGCCGACGGCATGGTGTCGTGGGCCGACGAGGAGGTCGCCGCCGGCCGCGAGCCGGCCGAAGTGCTCAACGACTCGTTGATCGGGCTGCTGACCGCGGGTCTCGAACTCGCCGAACAACGCCGTGCGCATCCCGAGTCGGATCTGATGAGTCTGCTGGTGCAGGCCGAGGTCGACGGTCGGCGGCTCACCGACGACGAGCTCGGTGCGTTCTTCGTGCTGCTGTCGGTCGCCGGCAACGACACCACCCGCAACACCACGTCGCTGACGACCGTGGCGCTGCAGCAGTTCCCCGAACAGCGGGCCTTGCTCGAGAAGGACTTCAACGGCCGCATCAAGGTCGCCATCGAGGAGTTCGTGCGGTGGGCCACCCCGGTGATGACGTTCCGGCGCACTGCCACCCGCGACACTGTACTGCGCGATCAGCACATCAGGGAGGGCGACTGGGTGCTGATGATGTATCCATCGGGCAACCGCGACGAGCGGGCATTCGGAAACCCCAATACCTTCGACATCCGGCGAAATCCGAACCCGCACGTCGCGTTCGGTGGAGGTGGCCCGCACTTTTGCATGGGCGCTTTCCTCGCCAAGATGCAGCTGGAGGCGATCTTCCGTGAACTGATCTTCCGTGCCCCGACCCTGCGGGTGGGTGAACCCGAGTACCTGACCAGCAACTTCATGCACGCCGTCAAGTCGCTGCCCTACACCCTCGACTAGGAGAAGACGTGTCCGAATATGTATCCGAATTCAGGGGCAAGCGCTACGTTGTCACGGGCGCGGCGTCGGGCATCGGGCACGCGGCCGCCGAGAAACTGCTGGCCGCTGATGCCGAGGTGATCTCACTGGACCGCAACAGCCCGACCGCCGCGGTGACCCGCCATGTCGAGGTGGACCTTGCCAACCCGCGCAGCATCGACGCGGCACTGGAGCAAATCGACGGCGAATTCGACGGCTTGATGAACGTCGCCGGCATTCCCGGCACCGCCCCCGCCGATCTCGTACTCGCGGTCAACAGCCTGGCGGTGCGGCATCTGACCGAGTCATTCGTCGAGCGACTGGTGCCCGGGGGATCGGTGACCATCGTGTCGTCCACGGCGGGATTCGGCTGGCCCGGACGCTTGGAAGCTATCCGGGACCTGTTGGCCACCGACACTTTTGAGCAGGGGGCGGCCTGGTTCAAGGCCAATCCGCAACAGGGCAACGCCTACAACTTCTCCAAGGAAGTCACTACCGTGTACACGATGTCGATGGCGCTGGCGTTGGCGCAAATGGGTTTTCGCATCAACGCTGTGTTGCCGGGTCCGGTGCAGACTCCGATCCTGGCCGACTTCGAGGAAACGATGGGTAAGGATACCCTCGACGGCGTCAAGGAACTGCTCGGTCGCCATGCCACACCGGACGACATCGCCGACGTGGTGTTGTTCCTCGCCTCGGATGCGGCGCGATGGATCAACGGCCACGCACTCGTGGTAGACGGCGGTATCACCGGTGCCGTGTTGAGCGGCGTCGTCCCGGCACCGGAAATCTAGGGCTCATCCGTGAAAATCATGCGCAGGCTCTTCTGATGAAAGTTCAGGTAGACCGGACCAAGTGCTCGGGAATCGGGCTGTGCGAGGTGGCCGCCCCGACGGTGTTCGAAGTCGGCGCCGATGGGCAATCGCATGTCATCAAACAGCACCCGCCGGACGACGAGCGCGCCGCCGTCGAGGAGGCGGTATACGGATGTCCAACCGGCGCGTTGTCGATCGAGGACGTTGGGGGATAGGCGAAATGGGAACCAAAACCAGTGGCGCCCGCTTGACCGACTGATTACCCAAGACTAGAAATTCAATAGGAGCGCGAGGAAGGGCCAGGGCGGTTCTTTCTCATCCGCGGGCGGCGGCCGCCGACGTCATCGCTGGCTATCTCCCGCCCGATGAGCCCTTTCATGAATCCCGCGTCTCGGAGGCTCAGCGGCGAGCGCTCGCTGCGCGTGGTTTTTGTGCGACCCGCGAACGCGAGTGTTCGCGGGGCAAAGTCCGTGGCGAACCAACGACTGTGCGTTGAAGACGATGGTGTCTACTGAGTCGCGACCAGGGTCACGCCACTCGGCTGCCCAATTCAGCGCTCCGAGAACCAGCAATTGCGCATAGCGGGGATCGAGGTCGGCGCGAATCTGGCCGTCGGCCAAGGCGTTGTCGAACAACCGGCGCCACATCCGTCCATAGCTCGCTTCCTCTTTGAGCTGTCGGGTCCGCAGCCGATCCGGTATCTGTCCAGAATTGCGGATCGACGCGGTGGCGTAGTCGGAGATCTCGAGTTCGTGTCGTAGGTGGGCTTCGACCGCGGTCATGATCCTGTCCAGCGGCGAGGTTTCCGTCGGCAACGCGTTCAGGGCGTCTTGCACGTGCCTACGCAGTTCGGCAATGCCGCAATACATCACCTCTTCGATGAGCTCTTCACGAGACCCGAAGTAGTAGTAGATAGCGGGCGCCTGAAGCTCCGCATGCTCGGCCACATCCGACAGCCTTGTCCCGGCAAACCCTTTCGAACTCAGGACGTGCGCTGCCGCATCGAGGATGCGGACGCGGGTGCGCGCTGACTTCGAATCGTTTTCGGGCTTGGCTGCCCCGGTCCCGGCCGGCGCGAATTTTCTAGGCACGATTAAAGGATATCGCAGGCGTGGAGCCTTGGACGGTCCGTCGCGATGTGTCCCTCTCAAGCAGT
Organism: Mycobacterium sp.; assembly: GCA_035569455.1. Lineage (GTDB taxonomy): Bacteria > Actinomycetota > Actinomycetes > Mycobacteriales > Mycobacteriaceae > Mycobacterium. The sequence continues at coordinate 8,351 of DATMMZ010000063.1, forward strand.
CAAGCGAGCCGGGGCCTGCTACTGAAGGTCGATGGATTTCCCGGTCGCGGCCGCGTGGCCCGCGCGGTAGCCGAAAACCATTGCCGGACCGATGGTTCCGCCGGCGCCGCCGTAGGCCCGGCCGGTCGGCCCGGCCATCGCGTTGCCCGCGGCGAACAGCCCCGGGATGGGCTCTCCGCTGACATGGAGCACCCGGCCGTCGCGATCGGTGCGCGGCCCGCCCTTGGTGCCCATCGCACCCACGCACACCGGCACCGCGTAGAAGGGGGCGGTGTCGATGGGGCCGAGCGTCTTACCGGCTGGCGTGGTGGCAGTGTCGTCACCCCAGTAGCCGTCGTAGGCACTGGAACCGCGGCCGAAGTCGGGATCGGCACCGGCGGCGACATGGCGGTTCCATGCCTCGATCGTGCGGATTAGGCCGTCGGCGTCAATGCCGGTCTTGCCGGCCAACTCGGCAAGGTCGGCCGACTCACAGAACCAGTCCGGAACCGGCTCTCCCGGGACGATCCCCAGAAAGCCATAGCGCTGCAAGTGAACTGAGTCGAACACGATCCACGCGCGGTCATTGACGTAACCACCGCGGGGATCGAGGTAGTGGAACGCACCAGCCATCGAGTTGTAGTCGCAGGCCTCGTTGACGAATCGGCGTCCGGCCTGGTTGACCATGATGCTCCTGGGGCGGGTTCGCTCCAGCCGTACGCTGCGGCTGCGCTGCTTGCCGTCGATGGTGTCGCCCGGGATCCGCACGATCGGCACCCACCACGCTTCGCCCATGTTGGCCAACTCGGCGCCGTGCGCCATCGCCATCCGCAATCCGTCGCCGGTGTTGTTCGGCGGGGACACCGCGCCGTGCATCGGCCCACGCAGAAATGCCTGCACCGCAACGGGATCCCATTCGAAGCCGCCGGTGCCCAGAATGACGCCGTGCCGTGCGCGCACGTTGGTGTTCTGCCCGATCGTTACCCCGGTGACCTCTCCCGAGTCGACAATGAGCTCTGTGGCCCGGGCATTCGTGTGGATCGGCACCCCGGCATCGAGTAACCCCTCGAGCAGTCCGGCGATCAGCGCGGCGCCCGCCACGCACAGCTCCTCGGATACTTGGTCCACCGCCGCGTGCAGACGCGCCCGGGTTTCGGCATCGAAACCGACGTTGGACCAGTCGGCGGGGAATGACGTTATACGGCCCGCCCACTCGCCGAGCCGGGTCAGGTCGAAGGCTGCTGCGCTGAGCGACCGGCCGCCGGTGGGTTGTCCGCCCGGCAACTCGGGCTGGTAATCGGGGAAGCCTTCCGCGACCTCGAAACGCAGACCGCTGTGTGCCTCGACGAAGTCCAGCATGGCCGGGCCCGATTGCACGAACGTCTCCACCAGTGCGTCGTCCATCGAACCGAACGACTGTGCGCGAAGGTACTGCAGTGCGTCGGAGGCCGTCAATTCCCTTTCCGGACAACGGCTATGGGCGGGTATCCACACGATGCCACCGGACACTGCGGTGGTCCCGCCGACGGTCGGGGCCTTCTCGAACACCTCCACCGAGGCGCCGGCGACCACCGCCGTCAGTGCGGCCGTCAGCGCGGCGCCGCCACTGCCGAGCACGACGACATCGACTTCGTGGTCCCAAGACATCGACTTTTAATCCCTTCAGCTCAGTAGCCCCGACAACTGCTTCGCGGCTTTGACGACCGCTTCCTTCCCACGCATCACGACGTCTTCTCGATGGGATATGAGGTTGATGCACGTTGGTGGAGACGGTGCCTGGCGGTGGACCGCCACGGCCAGCCCATAGGTGTTCGGCTCGATCTCCCCGTACGTCATCACCCAGCCGCGCTCGCGGGTGCGGGCGACCAGCTCCCGTTCTCCCGGGCGCGGGGGCATGCTCGCGAGCAGCGCGATGCCGGCGGCCCCGCGGTCCAGCGGATATCGGCTCCCCTCGTGGAAGGCGAGCTGGTAGGCGACCTGGCTGGGCACGATCACCCCGACTGCCACCTGCTGGTCACCCTCGGCGACAAGCAACGACACGGTGCTGCCGAGTTCGTCGGCCAGTGCGCGCAGCGTCGGCAGACTGAGTTGACGCACGTTTCGGTCGAATGACGCGCCGAGGACGGCGAGGCCGGCTGCCGGCCGGTAGCGCCCGTCTTCCCCCTTGGCGACCAGTCGGAACTCGGCCAACGTCGTGAGCAATCGATATGCGATTGTCCGATGCACGCCGACCTGGTCGGCGAGCTGTTGCATGGTGAGCCCGCCCGGGGACGCCGCCACCATTTGCAGCGCGGCGAGTCCCCTGGCCAGCGTTTGCGAACCTGTCATGGTCTTGACAGACCCCCATGCGAGAGCAAAGCTTTATATATAACGCACACTATTGTGCGATATTAGCACATGAGATAAGCCGAAAACGAGAACATAATTTCCACAAGATGTGTTGGGCCAGAGAGGACCAGAGCGGACTAGTGGTGGAGTTCGAGAGCGTCTGGAGTGACCTCCAGGGTGTCCCGTTTGAACAGGGCTATCTCATGGTTGGAGGAGTCCGGACCCGATACCTGCGTGCCGGCGATCCCGGCAAGCCGGTCCTGATGCTGTTGCACGGGTCCGGGGGCCACGCCGAGGCCTACATCCGCAATTTGGCTGCGCACGCCGAGTATTTCTGGACCTGGGCGATCGACATGTTGGGCCACGGGTACACCGACAAGCCGGGCCACCCGCTGGAAATCAGCCACTATGTCCAGCATCTGATGGCGGTGCTGCGCACCATTGGTGTCGAGCGCGCCAGCGTCAGCGGTGAATCCCTGGGGGGCTGGGTGGCGGCCCGCGCCGCCGTCGACCATCCGGACGTCGTTGACCGGCTTGTGCTTAACACCGCAGGTGGATCACAGGCCGATCCCGCGGTGATGCAGCGGATCATCACGTTGTCCATGGCGGCCGCCGAGAACCCGACGTGGGACACGGTTCAGGCGCGCATCAAGTGGTTAATGGCCGACAAGTCCAAGGACTACGACGATTTGGTCGCCAGCCGCCAACGGATCTATCGGCAACCGAGATTCGTCGCGGCGATGCGCGACATCATGGCGCTGCAGGATCCCGAGATTCGGGCGCGCAACATTCTCGGCCCGGACGAATACGGAGCCATCACCGCGCCGACGCTGGTGTTGTGGACCAGTGACGACCCGACCGCCGACGTCACTGAGGGCCGCCGCATCGCGTCGATGATCCCGGGTGCACGCTTCGAGGTGATGCCGGGCTGTGGTCACTGGCCGCAGTACGAGGACGCCAAGACCTTTAACCGCTTGCATCTCGACTTTTTGCTGGGGCGTTGATGAGCGGAGCCGAGCACGGTGTAGACGTCGATGTTCTCATCGTCGGCGCCGGACCGGTCGGGTTGACCATAGCCAACATCCTTGGCCTGCAGGGTGTTCGCACCCTGGTGGTCGAGGAACGGGCGACACTCATCGACTACCCCCGCGGGGTCGGACTGGACGACGAGGCATTACGCACCTTCCAGTCGATCGGTCTGGTCGACCGCATCCTGCCGCACACCGTGCCCAACCAGATTCTGCGCTTCTTCGACGCCAAGCGCCGGGTGCTTGCCGAAATGGCCCCGCCCGACGCGCGTTTCGGCTGGCCGAAGCGCAATGGGTTCGTGCAGCCGCTGGTCGACGCCGAATTGCTGCGCGGTCTAGACCGATTCCAGCACGTCGAGGTGCGCTGGGACAGCCCGATGACCTCGTGCGTGCAAGCCGCCGATGCGGTGACCGTCGAGCTCGGCAGCGAAGGCGACACCGCCAGCGTGCGGGCGCGTTACGTCGTCGGCTGCGACGGGGGCCGGAGCACCACCAGGCGGATGATGGGCGTGTCCTTCGACGGTACGACGTCGTCCACCCGGTGGCTGGTCGTTGATATCGCCAACGATCCGCTGGGTCACCCCAACAGTGAGGTGGGTGCGGACCCGGAACGCCCGTACGCCTCGATCTCGATCGCGCACGGGATTCGCCGGTTTGAGTTCATGATTCACGCCGACGAGTCCGACGAGCAGGCGGAGGATCCGGCTTTCCTGACGCGGATGCTGGCGCGAATGGTGCCGTATCCCGACCGGGTCGAGGTGATCCGGCGCCGCATCTACACTCATCACTCGCGGATCGCGGGCGCGTTTCGCAGCGGCCGGTTACTGCTGGCCGGGGATGCCGCGCACCTGATGCCGGTGTGGCAGGGTCAGGGCTACAACAGCGGTATCCGGGACGCGGCGAACCTGGGATGGAAGCTTGCGGCGGTGGTAAGCGGCCGGGCCGACGACCGGTTGCTGGATACCTACGACATCGAACGACGCAAGCACGCCCGGGCGATGATCGACCTTTCCACCATGGTGGGGCGGGTCATCTCACCGACCGACCGCAGGGTTGCCGCCGCCCGGGATCTCATCGTGCGGTCCGCGTCAATTGTGCCGTCGCTCAAGCGGTATGTGCTGGAAATGCGGTTCAAGCCGATGCCGCGCTACGAGCAGGGGGCCGTGGTTCACTCGTTGGATCCTAACGAGCCGCGCGATCCCGGCTCGCCGGTCGGCACGCTGTTCATTCAGCCCCGGGTTGATACCCGAACGCAGCAAGATGTCCTCTTGGACGAGGTCCTGGGCCGCTGGTTCGCGGTGCTGTGTTGGAACAACAACCCGCGCAAAATCCTCGGCGATGACGCTTTCGCGGCGTGGAAAGCCTTGGGCGGCGGCTTTATTGCGCTCCGCCCGCTCACTCAGCTGCATTGGACCGGGCACGACGACCCCGACGTTGTGATCGTCGGCGATCGCGCCGGTGGTCTTAAGTCCTGGTTCGACGCGCACAAGGAATCGGTGCTGTTCCTTCGCCCCGATCGCTGTATCGCGGGTGCCTGCATCGCTCAGCTCGCTCCCGAGCTCGGCGCCTCGCTGCTCGACACCCTCGCGCTCACGCCGGGAGGGGGTGAGTCCTCAAGTGCCTCTGGCTCTGTGCTGTATGTCCCACAGCCCGCTCCTGAATCTACCGGGGCCGTCGCGGGATCTGCTTGACGACGTGAACGCCGCGATCGCGCAGGCGCGATTATTTGTACAAGAGTATGACCCAGAGCTCGTCGTCATCTTTTCTCCGGATCACTACAACGGCTTCTTCTACAAGGTGATGCCGTCGTTCTGTATCGGCATGCGCGCCAGAGGAGTTGGCGATTACGGCACCCACCTCGGCTCGCTCAACGTTCCCGAAGACATCGCGGCCGACTGCGCAAAAGCCGTACTCGGCTCGGGCGTCGACGTCGCGGTATCGGTGAGCATGGACGTGGACCACGGCACCGTCCAGCCGCTGGAGAAACTCTTCGGCGACGCGACCTCGCGCCCGGTGATACCGATCTTCATCAACGCCATCGCGGTGCCGTTGGGACCGTTGCACCGCTGCCGGGCGCTGGGCACCGCGGTAGGCAACTACCTGGCGACCTTGGACAAGCGGGTCCTGGTGATCGGGTCCGGTGGGCTCTCACACAGTCCTCCGGTGCCAACCCTGGCCACTGCCGGTCCGGCGGTCTTGCAGCGGATCGTGCACGGCGAACCGATGACGTCCGAGCAGCGTCAGGCCCGGCAGGCCGCTGTGATCGACGCGGCGAAGAGCTTCGCCGGGGGCGAGAGCGACCTGCAACCCCTCAACCCGGTGTGGGATCACCAATTTCTGGAGATCATCGACGAGGGTCGGCTCGACGAGCTCGATTCCTGGTCGAATTCGTTCGTGATGTACGAAGGCGGCGGCTCAGCCCACGAAATCCGAACGTGGATTGCGGCTTTCGCAGCATTGGCAACGGCGGGGCCATACCAGACCACGGAGCGCTACTACAAGCCGGCCGCCGAACTGATCGCCGGCTTCGCCATCAGGACGGCGGCGCCAAAATGACTTCCTCGGATGCCTTTGACGGATTCGATCATGTTGTCGACGTGCTCATCGTCGGGTCCGGCGGTGGTGGCATGACCGCCGCGCTGACGGCCAACGCTTCCGGACTGGACGCATTGGTGGTGGAAAAGTCCTCCCATTTCGGCGGTTCCACCGCCCTTTCCGGTGGTGGCATCTGGGTGCCCGGGGCACCCGCGCAACGCAGGGCGGGATACGCCCCCGACCCAGACGGCGTCGTCGAGTACCTGCGGCTGATCACCGACGGCCTCGTGAGCGAGGCTCGCCTTCGGCGATACGTCGAGTCGTCGCCGCACATGCTGGAGTTCCTGGAAGGACTCTCACCGTGGCTCGAGTTCGTCTGGAAGCCAGGCTATGCCGATTACTACCCGGAATTGTCCGGTGGCTCCGAGCTCGGCAGCACCATCAATGTGCCGCCCATCGACCTGCGGAAGCTGGGCGACGACGAGGAGAAGCTACTCAAGCCGCTGGCGCTTGCCCCAAAGGGGATCTGGCTTGGTCCCAAGGAACTGAGGTCCTTCTATCGGATCCGCCAGTCGTGGGCCGGAAAAGGCGTGCTGCTGAAGTTGATTTCGCGGATGGTCAGGGCGCGACTGTTCGGCGAGCGGATCGCTGCGATCGGACAGTCGCTGGCGGCCCGGCTCAGGCTGGCGATGAGGGAGCGGGGTATCCCGCTGTGGCTGGACTCGCCGATGGCCGAGTTGCTCACCGACGCAGACGGATCGGTGACCGGCGCGTTGGTGGAGCGAGACGGCAGCAAGCAGCGGATCGGTGCGCGCCGCGGGGTGATCCTGGCCTCCGGCGGCTTCGACCACGACCTTGCCTGGCGCAAGGAGCATCAACCCGTCGTGGACCAGGACTGGAGCTTCGGCAACCCCGCCTCGATGGGCGACGGTATTCGCGCCGGAGAACGGGTGGGCGCGGCGACCGAGCTGCTCGACGAGGCCTGGTGGTTTCCGGCAATCCAATGGTCGGACGGCCGAATGCAATTCATGCTCAACGAACGGATGATGCCGGCGCAGTTCATCGTCAACGGCGAAGGCAAGCGCTTCATCAACGAAGCGGCGAGTTACATGGACTTCGGTCACGCAATGATCGACGGCCAGAAGTCCGGTGTCACCCACATCCCATGCTGGCTCATCACCGATCACCGCTCCTTCAACCGCTACGTCGTCGGCGGGCACCTGCCGATACCCAAGGTGCCGTGGGCGCCGGTACCCACCGGGCGCAAGGTGCCGGCGGCCTGGCTGGAGTCGGGCGTGGTCAAAGCGGCGATGAGCTGGGATGAGCTGGCGAGGAAGATCGACGTCCCGGCGGACCAGCTTCGGGAAACCGCAACGCGTTTCGACGAGCTGGCGCGCAAGGGGCACGACGACGATTTCAACCGCGGTGACAGCGTTTACGACAACTACTACGGCGATCCGACCCTGCCCAACCCCAACCTGTATCGGCTGGGGAATCCACCGTACTACGCGTTTCGTATCGTTCTCGGCGATCTGGGGACATCAGGCGGTCTGCTGACCGACGAATACGCGCGCGTGCTGCGGCCGGACGGCTCCGTTGTGCCGGGCCTGTACGCGGTGGGCAACACCTCTGCGGCGGTGATGGGCCGCAGTTACGCGGGTGCCGGGGCGACCATAGGCCCGGCCATGACGTTTGGCTTTGTCGCGGCGAAACACTGTGCCGGTCGGGCCGCCAAGCGGCCCTTTAGTGCTCATAGGAGGTAACGATGAAGATCTCACTATTCTACGAATTCGCCTTGCCGCGTCCGTGGGTGCCGGATGACGAGCGGGTCTTGCTGCAGGAGTGTCTGGACGAGGTCGAGGCCGCCGACAAGGCCGGGTTCTCCACCGTTTGGCTCACCGAGCACCACTTCCTCGAGGAATACTGCCATTCCACCGCGCCGGAAATATTTTTGGCCGCGGCGAGCCAGCGGACCAAGAACATCCGGCTGGGATTCGGCATCATGCACATGCCGCCCGCGGTCAATCACCCCGCCCGAGTGGCCGAACGCATCGCCACCCTCGACCTGCTCTCCAACGGGCGCGTCGAGTTCGGCACCGGGGAATCCTCCTCCGTCGGTGAGCTCGGCGGCTTCAACATCGATCCCGCCGACAAGCGGGCACAATGGGAGGAGGCGCTCGAGGTCGCGATCCGGTGCATGATCGAGGAGCCATTCGCGGGTTTCAAAGGCGAGCACATCGAGATGCCGGCCCGCAACGTCATTCCCAAGCCGATGCAAAAGCCGCATCCGCCGGTCTGGGTCGCCTGCACGCGGCCGGCCAGCGTCCAGATGGCCGCCCAAAAGGCCATCGGCGCTTTGAGTTTCGCCTACACCGGTCCCGGACCGCTGACCGAGCGGGTCAACGGATACTA
>DATMMZ010000064.1:0-2737 GCA_035569455.1 Mycobacterium sp.
AGTGGCCCTATGACACCGCCGAGGTGTGCGAGCTCCTTCGTGCCCGCCACGCGAGCGGTGCGCAGTACTCGATCGTCGTCGTCTCCGAGGGGGCCCGCTCGAAGGATGCGACGGCGGACACCACCGCCGGCGCCGGCGTGGATGCGTTCGGTCACGCGCGCCTTGGCGGCGTTGCGGTGTCGCTGAGCTCGCAGATCGAGGAGCGCACCGGCTTCGAGACCCGCTACACGATCCTCGGGCACGTCCAGCGCGGCGGCACGCCGACGGCGTACGACCGCGTACTGGCCACCCGGTTCGGCGTCAACGCCACTGACGCAGCCCACGCCGGCGAGTACGGAATGATGGTGTCGCTGCGCGGCCAGGACATCGGCCGGGTGGCGCTCGCGGATGCGACGCGCCAACTCAAGCTGGTGCCTGAAAGCCGCTACGACGACGCTGCCGCCTTCTTCGGTTAAAGCCGGCGGGTTCGGCGAACAAGCGGTTGCGCCGAACTAACGACTGTTTGAACTTGCGCCGTATTCACTGACTCGCCACGAACGGTTTACCGAATTAGGGATATCCGCGGTTTCCCTGGGTCTGAAATCGGCTATACCGTTGCTTATGAGCAACCGCGGTTCTTTACGCGGAGTCATTCAGCAGCCTTCGTCATCGGCGGGGCCTCCGCGGCCACCGGAAAAGCAGTCATCGTCCTCGCCCAGTCGGCGGCTTGAGCCGGATCGCCCGCCCAGCATGGTGCCGCCGCCCCACCGCTCAGATGCGTCCGGGTACCGCCCACCGTCCGGATCGGATGAGCCGTCCGTACCGACCCCGGCGATACGGGTGCCGCTGTCGGTTCGCCGTGAGCGGACCCCGGGTGGGACGGCACTCGACGGTTTCGACCAGCAGGACGCAGCGAGCATCGCGCGGGTCGGCTGGCGAGACATCATCTATCGCGTTACCGGGATCGATGTTGGTCCGAGCAAAGAATCGGCGTACGAAGCCGGCCTGCGGGATCGCGTCCGGACATCGGTGGGGGGCGCATTTCCGATCGCCGTGCTCAACCTCAAAGGTGGTGTCGGCAAGACCGCGGTGGTCGAGGCGCTGGGCTCGACCTTCGCCGAGACGCGCGACGACCGGATTATCGCGGTCGACATCGACGCCGGGGACTTGGTGGATCGGCATGGTCGACGCAGCCCGCTGAGCATGGCCGACCTCGTCTCGGACAACGCGGTCACCCGGTATATGGATGTGCGGGCACACACGTACATGAATAGCTGCGGGCTGGAAGTGCTCGGTCTTCCGGAGTATGCGCACACCAATTGGCGACTGGGCCGCGCCGACGTCGTGAAAGCGTTTTCGATTCTCAGGAAGCACTATTCGCTGGTGCTGGTGGACTGCGTCAAGGCAATTAATTCCAGTGTGATGGAGGCGGTTCTGCCGGAATCACAGGCCCTGGTGGTGGTCAGCGGCACCTCCATCGACGCGATACGAAAGACCAGAACAACGCTGGAGTGGTTGTCCAACAACGGATATCGGAAGTTGATTGGCTCGACCGTGCTCGCGATAAACCACGTCCAGCCGACCAAGCTGGAAACGGTGGCCGGCAAGGAACTCGAGCAATTGTCCGCTCACGTCGCCGCCACGGTGGTGCTGCCATTCGATCGGCATCTCCACGAGGGCAAAGCGATCGGGCTGGATAAGTTGAGCAAGGACAGCAGGCGCCGCTACCTGGAGCTGGCGGCCGCGCTGGCCGACATGTTCCCCAGCAGGGCCCGTCAACCCGAAACGGCGCACGACCTCGGCAGAGGCGTCGGCGTGCGCTCGCCATCCCGCTGACCGCCGGGGCGCCGCTGCGCCGGCCTCGCCATTAAGATCGGGCCATGACTTCAGTGGCTGACCTGCTGGACTACGACGAGGTCGTCGCACGCTTTGATCCGGTGCTCGGACTTGAAGTGCACGTTGAGCTGTCCACGGTGACCAAGATGTTCTGCGGCTGCGCCACCGCGTTCGGGGCCGAGCCCAACACTCAGGTGTGCCCGGTGTGCCTGGGCCTGCCCGGTTCGCTGCCGGTGCTCAACCGGGCCGCGGTGGAGTCGGCGATCCGGATCGGGCTGGCGCTGAACTGCGAGATCGTGCCCTGGTGCCGCTTCGCCCGGAAAAATTACTTCTACCCGGACATGCCAAAGAACTACCAGATTTCGCAGTACGACGAGCCGATCGCCATCAGCGGCTATCTTGACGCTCCCCTGGAGGACGGCACCACCTGGCGGGTGGAGATCGAGCGGGCGCACATGGAGGAAGATACCGGCAAGCTCACCCACATCGGCAGTGAGACGGGCCGGATCGAAGGTGCCACCGGCTCGCTGATCGACTACAACCGTGCCGGCGTGCCGCTGATCGAAATTGTCACCAGGCCCATCGTGGGAACCGGAGCCCGGGCACCGCAGATCGCCCGAGCCTACGTGACGGCATTGCGAGATCTGTTGCGCGCGTTAGATGTGTCCGATGTCCGGATGGACCAAGGGTCGATGCGTTGCGACGCGAACGTATCGCTGAAGCCGGCCGGCGCGACCGAGTTCGGCACCCGGACCGAAACCAAAAACGTCAACTCGCTGAAAAGCGTTGAGGTTGCTGTGCGTTACGAAATGCAGCGCCAGGGCGCCGTTCTGACGTCCGGTGGCCGGATCACCCAGGAAACCAGACACTTTCACGAGGCGGGGTACACCAGCCCGGGCCGGGCCAAGGAGACCGCCCAGGA
>DATMMZ010000065.1:0-30277 GCA_035569455.1 Mycobacterium sp.
TCGAGCGACTCGTTGTCGTCGGCGTTGATCCACTGGTCGGGCGGATCCACCACCTCGTCGCCGTCGTCGTTGCGCACCTCGTCGGAATCCAGGCTTTCGGACTGGTCCAGCATGTCGTCGTAGTTGTCGCTGTCCACGACATGCGATTGCCCACGCGGCGCTGCGTTAAAACTCAGGGTGCGGTAGGTCGGTTCGTCCATTCCCGGTCGGTTCGGCGCGAGGAGCGGAACCACCCGCCCGCTGCGCCCGTGCCTCCATCGGTGGGGATCGTGTGGCCGGTGACGAACGCCGACAGGTCTGAGGCGAGGAACAGGATCACGCGGGCCTGGTCTTCGGGCAGCCCCATCCGTCCGACCGGAACCCACTGTGGCCACTGCGCCTGCTCCTCGGCGGACAGCCACTGCGAGTAGGGCACTTGCAGCGATTCGGTGACGTCCGGGCCGATCGCATTGACCCGCACACCGTCGCGGCCTACCTGGACTGCCAGGCTGCGGGTGAAGTGGATGACGGCCGCTTTGAAGGCGGCGTAGACGGGATCCTCGGGGTAGCCGCGCAGCCCTTCGACGGAGGAGACGTTGACGATCGCGCCCGCGTGTTGGTCGGTCATCGCCGGCAGGAATGCGTGGGTGACGAGGAAGACGTGGTGCAGATTCACCCGGTAGAGGTCATCCCATAGTCGCGGGTCGGTGTCGACGAAGTTGCCCGGGTGCCGCAGCCAGTGGCCGACGTTGTTCACCAGCACATCCACCCGGCCGTAGTGATCCAGCACCGATCGCGCCAGTCCGGCGACCTGGTCGGCGTCGCGGACGTCGGTGACGACCGGCAGAGCCGACCCACCAGAAGTCGTGATCTCGTCGGCGCACCGTTGAGCGCGCTCGGTGTCGACGTCGGCGATGACCACCTGGGCGCCGTGTTGCGCGAACAAACGCGCGGTTGCCGCGCCGATTCCGCCAGCTCCGCCCGTCACCACTGCCACGCGGTCGGCCAGCAGCGGGCCAGCGTGCGTTGCGTGCTCCATGCTCACATCCTGCTCGTACCTTTCAGCGGGCGGCTGACTGCACGCTCGGGGGCCTGCGTCGGAAAAGCAGGTGGTCGACGGAGTACTTGTTGTGGCTTCGGAAGGCAATTACGGCCGCGAGGAAGCTCGAGTGGATAAGCTGTTCGCCGATCACGTCGAAGTGCTCGATCGACGTCGCACCGAAGACCAGGACGATCATCACCAGGCCGCCGGCCACGGCGGCCGCTCGGGTCAGCGCACCGGCCAATAGCAGCACTCCGGTGATCAACTCGGCAAACGGGAGCGCGTAGCTGCACACGCTGACGAGGACGGCGGGCAGGATCGACGTCTTGAACTCGCCCGTCAAGTGCGCGTGAAAAGCGCCCAGTTTGGGCAGTCGGACCAAACCGTGTCCGAAAAGGCTGGCCCCGATGGTCAGCCGTATCAGCAGGTAGGACACAGCGCGGTCGGTTTGCTCATTGACCGTGGGAGCATCCTCGGCAGGCATGATCGGTCCTTCCATGAGCTTTTGGTCAACGTCGACAACGTCAAGTCGGCACACCATCGTGACCGTGCCGCACGAAAACCCCAGGCAACGATAGTCTTTGCGCTAGGGTCGTGCCCCCGTGCGCTATACCAACCTCTGGTTCCCTTCCATTGGGGAACGCGTGCCGAGCTCTGGCCGCGTGGGTCGGATGTGTGCACAGTCGCCGGGATAGTCGGCGATTCCACTACAGACCGCAAGAGGGAAGGTGTGCTGTGGTCAAACTGTCAAGTGAATGGCATTCGTTTGTCCGGTGATGGTGTCCTCAACGGCGTCCCGGTCACGGTTAGCTGAAGATCCTGCTCGGCCGGCTCCTCATCCGTCAGCGAACGTCGCTGTGCGAGATACTGATTCGTCTCGTTAGTCTCCGTCCCGACACACGGCTGTCTCGACGCCGCAAAGAAGGGTTGCGATCAAAAACCAGGAAAACGAACGCCACGTGGCGACGCGCAGAGTCGTCGCGAAACACCGGCAGCACGAACAACTTCAGGTCTAGGCGGGCATGGCGCGCTGCATCGCGGTCTCGAAATCGAGGTCGTCCGGATCGCCGACGGTGCGTAGGACTGTGTGGGTGGTGGTGTTGACCAGAAAGGTCCACCCGCGCTTGAGCGCGGCACCGTCGTGACCGATCCGGTTGACCTGTTGGTATTCAGGGTGATCGACGACTGGGCGGGCGGCTATCGGCAGCAGCCTGGTTTCCGGGGCTTGTTCGCGCACCAGTGCGAGGGCAGCGATGGCAAGCTGCGCAGGATCGGTGGCCTCAGCGCGTGTTGGGGTTGCCATTCGTCATGCTCCTGGCCGCATTCCGTGGTTGGTTGATTGCTTCGGGCAGACGCCAGCGAAGAAGGCCGTCAAAGGGAGTGAAACAATGCGGGACATAATAACTTTCGTGAAAACTAGGCCATGACCCATCAGAACCCAGATGGTGGTGGAATCGAGAGGAATGAAAAGCCGCTCCGAGCTAGGCTCGCCGAACGACGTTAGCTCCGCTGGGCGCTGATAGGCGTGCGCGACGGCGGTCCGTCGTCCCAGCCCACACCGTAGCGCGCGAGCGCCGACGGCACGACATGCGTGATTACAGTGTCGCCTACCATGTGTTCGATTCCAGCCGTTCGCAAGCGGGCGGTCAACGGTAACTCACGAATTCTTGACGCAGCGATTTGCTTTCTTGACGAGCTGTTTACGCGGGGCTGCGAAACCCTGTTAATGCGAACCCTTTTCTCGGCTCGTCGACGCAACGGCGACACAACAACGCCGGCCGCACTTCATTGGCCGCCCGACAGGGTCAGGCCCCCTTGCGGGCCACCTGGTCGGCAGCAGCGCGCATCCGATCTGACAATTGGAGCAGATTGTGCTCGCCTACCCCGTTGGGCAGCGTGTACGCCAGCTGCCGTAACTCAACGGCATAGTTGCGCAATTCCTGGCGAAGCAGCGTCTCAACGGTGGGCATGAGTTGTTCCTGTAAGCATGGACTGACCAAAACGCCGACGGTGCGACCGGCTGGTTAAAAACCTACGCAGTCCATCGCCTGTCCGCGAGGCGGCCGAAGCGTATTTACGGGAGTTTGACAGAGCCTTTACAGCCTGGACCCCTGCGATGACCAAATGAAGCGCTGGACGCTCTCGGCCGCGTATCGCGTGCCGGTGGCCAACAGCTCACCCGATGCCAACACACCAACGTATCTGCCCGTCGACGCCGTCAAGATCTGCAGCGGGAAGATCTGAAGCGGTGACTCACTGGGCCCGGGGGAGGAACCCAGGGCGATAAACCGTGTTCTCGACTTGCCCTGCAGTCGGCCTCATTGCCGATACAGTTGGTGCCGATGAGCACACCAGCCCCACCGGTGCTGACCGTGCGCTATGACGCATCGGAGCGCACCTTCGCAGCAGGCAACGACGTTGTCATCGGGCGCGACCTGCGGGCGGACGTCCGCGTCGCACACCCTCTGATCTCCCGGGCACACCTAGTAGTGCGATTCGACCAGGGCCGATGGATCGCGATCGACAACGGCAGCCTCAACGGGATGTTCGTCAACAGCCGGCGCGTGCCTTACGTCGACATCCAGGACGGCCAACGCATCAACATCGGCAACCCCGACGGTCCGGCGCTGACCTTCGAGGTCGGCCGCCACCGGGGTTTGGCCGGACGTCCCCCCCAAACGACGTCGATGCCGCTGATTAATGCGCCGGGTGGACCCGCGGCTGCAGCGCAGGTCGGCACGTCCTGGCCCGGCCATCCTCAACAGTCAGCACCGATCACAACGCGGATGCCGCCGACGTATCCGCCCAGCGGCCCACCGCCGGCCCACCCGCCCAGCGGGCCACAGACGCCATACCAGGGCAACGGGCCGCAGCGCGTCCAACCGTCCAGCGGGCCGCAGCAGGCGCCGCAGATCTACCGGCCACCATCACCCCCGCCGGCGCCCACGGGCGCCGTGAGTGGCCGTCCCGGCGGTGATCAGGCAAACCTGGCGACGTCGATGATGAAGATCTTGCGGCCGGGCCGATCGCCGGCGGCGGATACGCAGGGTGCCATCAGAGTCGGCCGCGCCAACGACAACGACATCGTCATTCCCGATGTGCTGGCTGGTCGTCACCACGCCACCCTGGTGCCGACGCAGGACGGCACCGAGATCGTGGACAACCGCAGCATCAACGGCACCTTCGTCAACGGCACCCGGGTCGAGCATGCGCTGCTGCGCGAAGGCGACGTCGTCACGATCGGCAACGTCGACCTCGTCTTCGCCGGCGGCACGCTGGCGCGCCGCGAGGAGACCGCCGCGGCGACGGGTACGGGCGGCCTCGACGTGCGCGGGGTGGCGTGGACGATCGATAACAACAAGAGGCTGCTCGACGACATCTCGCTGATTGCGCGCCCGGGAATGCTGACGGCCGTCATTGGCCCGTCGGGTGCGGGCAAGTCGACCTTCGCCCGGTTGGTGGCGGGGTACACGCACCCGACCGCGGGCACGGTGTGCTTCGAGGGCCACAATGTTCACGCCGAATATGCCTCGCTGCGCAGCAGGATCGGCATGGTGCCGCAGGACGACGTGGTGCACGGTCAGCTGACCGTGAAACAGGCGCTGATGTATGCCGCCGAACTGCGACTGCCACCGGACACCACCAAGGACGACCGCGAACAGGTGGTTGCCCGAGTGCTCGAGGAACTCGAGATGACCCAGCACCTCGAGAAACGAGTCGACAAACTGTCGGGCGGCCAGCGCAAGCGTGCGTCGGTGGCGCTTGAGCTGCTGACCGGGCCGTCGCTCCTGATCCTCGATGAGCCGACATCTGGCCTGGACCCCGCGCTGGACCGCCAAGTCATGACCATGCTGCGGCAGTTGGCTGACGCCGGCCGGGTGGTGCTCGTGGTCACCCACTCGCTGACCTACCTGGACGTGTGCGATCAGGTTCTGCTGCTGGCCCCCGGCGGTAAGACCGCTTTCTGCGGGCCGCCCAGCCAGATCGGCCCGGCTATGGGGACGACGAACTGGGCCGACATCTTCAGCACGGTCGCCGACGACCCCGACGCGGCCAAGGCCCGGTACCTGGTACATACTGGTCCGCCGCCGCCGGCACCACCGGTGGAGGAGCCCGCCGAGCTGGGCGAGCCAACCCACACCAGCCTGTTCCGGCAGTTCTCCACCATCGCCAGGCGGCAGGTCCGGTTGATCGTCTCCGACCGGGGCTATTTCATCTTCCTTGCGATACTGCCGTTCATCATGGGTGCGCTGTCGATGTCGGTGCCCGGCGATGTCGGCTTCGGCAAGCCGAACCCAATGGGCAGCGCGCCCACCGAGCCGGCGCAGATCCTGGTGCTGCTCAATGTCGGTGCGGTCTTCATGGGGACCGCGCTAACCATCCGCGATCTGATCGGTGAGCGTGCCATCTTCCTCCGCGAACAGGCGGTTGGCCTCTCCACGACCGCTTATCTGTTGGCAAAGGTCTGCGTCTACACCGTCTTCGCGATCGTTCAGTCGGCGATCGTGACCATCATCGCGATAATCGGCAAGGGCGGCCCGACCCAGGGCGCTGTCGCGCTAGGTAAGCCCGGTTTTGAGCTGTTCGTGGACGTCGCTGGCACCTGTGTCGCGTCGGCGATGCTCGGGTTGGCACTTTCATCCATAGCCAAGTCCAACGAACAGATCATGCCCCTGCTCGTCGTGGCGGTCATGTCTCAGCTGGTGTTCTCCGGCGGCATGATTCCCGTCACCGGGCGCGTTGGCCTGGACCAAATGTCCTGGGCCACACCGGCGAGATGGGGTTACGCGGCGTCAGCCTCCACCGTCGACCTGCTCACGTTGCAGGAAAAAGTCCCGTCACTCCCGCACGATTCGCACTGGCGTCACACGCCCGGCGCGTGGTGGTTCGACATGGGGATGCTGGCACTCATCAGCATCTGCTACCTGAGCTTCGTGCGCTGGAAGATTCGCCTCAAGAGCGGCTGATCGCTGTGTCTCGGAAATGAAGTCACGCCGCCATGGCGCGGTCTAAGTGACCGCTACCAAGCAACACAACGGATTTCGGTTCAGTCGCATCGTTGCGAGTTAGTGGTTGCAACAAAACCGGCCTAACCTGCTAGTTCATTCTGCGCTCGGCTCGTGACGCTCGGACCCCGCAAACGCTTCCCGCCCAGCCCGGGATGTGTTTATTTTCACGTTAGCCACGTTTCGATGAACCTTCACCGGAACGTAATTCGTCGGCTTAGGCATGACCGCAACAACGTATTTGACATCCACGAACCCGGTCGCCCGTAGCCGCCGCGCCCCGCACATCGCCGGTACCGCAGTCGCATTCACACCGCATCGGTACAACCAGGACGACGTGTCGCGCGAGCTCACCAAGGCCGCCGGGCCGGAGTTCATGCGGTTCGCGCGTACCACGGGAGTCGACCACCGCAGTCTCGCACTTCCGCTGCCGCGCTACCCGAAAATGACTGGATTCACTGAAGCGAACAACGCCTACATCGAGGTTGCCGTTGATCTCGGCGAGCAGGCGGTGCTGTCGGCGCTCGCCGCGGCGAACATCGAAGCTGACGACGTCGACACCATCGTGATGGTCTCGAGCACCGGTATAGCGGTGCCGACCATTGACGCCCGGCTGATCTCGCGAATCGGGCTACGGCCAGACATCAAGCGTGTCCCGCTATTTGGGCTCGGCTGTGTGGCTGGTGCTGCCGGGATGGCACGCGTCTACGACTATCTGCACGGCTATCCGGAGCACGTGGCGGTGCTGTTGTCCGTCGAGCTGTGCTCGCTCACGCTGCAGCGCGACGACACTTCGATTCCCGCTCTCATCGGGGTGTCCCTGTTCGGGGACGGCGCAGCCGCTGTGGTCGCTACCGGCGCCGATCGGACTGCACTGAGCCCCAATGCGAATCGCGGCCCGCGGGTCCTGGCGACCCGCAGCCGGGTGCTTCCGGCGACCGTCGACGTCATGGGATGGAACGTCGGTTCCGGCGGGTTCCAGCTCGTGATGACTCGCGACGTCCCCAAGATGGCCGATGAGTACCTACGTGATGAGGTGGACCACTTCCTCGCAGACCACGGCCTGTCCATCGCGGACATCTCGACATGGGTATGTCATCCCGGTGGTCCGAAGGTGCTCGATTCGATCGAGGACGCGATAGGCCTGCCGCCGGAAGCTTTGGTGCATAGCCGAAACTCCATGAGGGAGAACGGCAATATCTCGTCCGCGTCGGTGCTCGACGTCCTACGCCGAACGGTTGCCGAGCCTCCAGCCGAGGGAGCGTTCGGTGTGATGCTCGCGATGGGTCCGGGCTTCAGCTTTGAGCTGCTGCTGCTGCAGTGGTGAGGGGGAAACCATGTACTACTACTTGTTCATCCTCGCCGTCGGCCTTGAACGACTGGTCGAGCTGGTATTCGCCCGGCGAAACGCCGCATGGTCAATTGCCCAAGGGGGCAAAGAGTTCGGGCGCGATCACTACCCGGCGATGGTCAGCATGCACACGCTGCTGCTGGTTTCGTGCATCGTCGAAGTATGGGTCCAGCATCGGCCGTTCATCGGGTGGCTGGGATGGCCGATGGTTGGCGTCGTGGTGCTCAGCACCGTTGTCCGCTGGTGGTGCGTCGCAGTACTCGGCAAACACTGGAACCCACGGCTGATCGTGATCCCTGGCGCGCTACTAGTTCGGCGCGGACCGTACCGATGGTTGCATCACCCCAACTACACCGCGGTTGCGGCGGAGGTGGCAGCGCTGCCGCTGGTTCACTCAGCGTGGTTGACGGCGATGGTGTTCAGCATGGCCAATGCTCTGGTCCTCACCGTGCGGATTCGCGCGGAGAACGCAGCGCTGGGCTACGCCTGAGCGACCGCAAGGGTTTGAGGGTTGTCGGGGGCGGCGCGACCAGGACCGCGACGCCGGCCCCGGCGAACAGAAGGTCGGCGAGGATTTCCAGGATCGCCGTCACCCACGAAAACCACGTCACACCCGCGGCCGGCGCGGCGTTGATGAAACTGTCACTGAACGCTCCCCAGGTCGGTAGCAGATGGGCAGCGCTAAACCCCACGGCGCTGGCGAATCCGACCAGGATCGCGGCGTGGGGAGCCCACCGACTGCCTCGAAAGACCAGGACAACGGTTATGGCTGCCGCCGCGCCTTGAATCATCCCGGCAATCATCACCGCCGGGGGCACCACGTCCATGCCCCTGCGTAGGTGATCGGCGGTATGCACGGTCAGCGCAATCGCGAAAAATACTGCGGCCCAACCCAACCGCGAATCCCAGTCGGGTCGGCCCGAACGGCGTTGTTCGGTCATCTCGGTGGCCCCTTCCCGTGTCTAATCCGGGGATAACTACTACGTAGTGTAGTACTACGTAGTAGTTGTGTACAGGGCTTTGTTCCTGGCTATGTGTCAGCCCCCACACAAGTGCCTCGCCGTCCAGCTCGTTGGTTACGGTGCCTTCGGCCCGGATCTCGCCAAGGTATACGGCCGGATGCCGCTGCGGCTAGACGATCGTCTAGCGCAACAAAGGTGGGGGTTGGCCGAAATGATCGGGTCGCCTGGGCGCTGCGTTACATGGTGTGCGGCACAATTGATTTCGGATCAACTGGCTTCTGCGGGATCGGGTGCTTCGCCGAACCGGGCGAGCACAAGCGTTCCGGCAATTGCTACCACAAATCCCACGACTACCAGCCAACCGAGGCCGTCGCGGGCGCTGTCGCCCAGCCACACCACCCCGACGAGCGCGGGCGCGATCGTTTCACCGACAACCATCGCGGCCACAGTTGTGGTCACAGACCCGTGTTGTAATGCCGATGTGAGCAATAGAAATCCGGCGGCCCCGCCCGCGGCCACCGCGTACAGGGCCGGGTTGGTGTAGAAAGCGCGTTTGGTGGGATCAATCTCGTCGAGCAGGCGCACGGCGACCTCGACGACGCCGAAGCCGGTGCCGGCACCGAAGCCCAGGGCAAGTGCGCGCACGCGGTCGGCCAATCGGCCGGCGACGGTACCGGCGATGAATACTGCCGCAACCACGCCTAGCAGCCCCCACCCGAGTCCGGCCGGGGCACGCCGAAAGTGCCCGGGTCCGGCGGCGCTCGCGAGCACGGCGAGGCTCACGCAAACCACGCCCACGGCCGTCCACTCAGCGGCTGAAAGCCGCGCCTTCAGCACCCACGCGGACACGATTCCGGTGACGGCGATCGAGGCGGCCAAGGCCGCGGCGACGACGTAGATCGGCACCAAGCGCAGTGCCGCTACCTGTAGCAGAAAACCGAGGCCGTCAAGGCCGATGCCAGCGAGATACTGCCACTGCCGACCGGCGCGCAACACCAGTCCAGGGTCGACGCCCGAGCCGCTACCGGCTCCCACCGATCGTGTCGCAACGGCCTGCAATACCGTGGCTGTGCCGTAGCACACCGAGCATCCAAGCGCGAGCAGGAAGCCGATCAGCACGGACCGACAATACGAGACATCAGCACGCCGTGCTGTGTGCGAAGGCCTGGGTGTGCGAGGGCGACAGGGCCTACATGAAGGGATCAAGATGAGCGGCATCGCGGGCAAAGTCGTGGCCATCACTGGGGCAAGCAGCGGGATCGGCGAGGCGACCGCGCGCCTGCTTGCCGACGGCGGTGCGAAGGTGGTCCTCGGCGCGCGCCGAACGGAGCGCCTCGACGACATCGCGCGTGAGATACGCGACGGTGGGGGAACGGCCATCACGTGTCGGACCGACGTCGCCCGCAGGGCGGATGTTGAGGGGCTCGTCGGCATGGCAACCGATGAGTTCGATCACCTCGATGTGCTGGTGAGCAATGCCGGCATCAGCAAGATCGGGCCGATATCGGATCTGGACGTCGACGGGTGGTCGGCGATGATCGACGTCAACCTGCGCGGGGTGCTGCACGGCATCGCCGCGGCGCTACCGGTGTTTCGCCGCCAGGGCCGGGGCCACTTCGTGACGACGGTGTCCACGGCCGGGCTGCAGATCGTGTCCACCATGGCGGTGTACGCGGCCACCAAAAACGCTGTCCGCACGCTGATGGAGGGTCTGCGCCAAGAGTCGACCGACGGCGTCGTGCGAACCACGTCGATATCGCCGGGATTCGTTGATACCCAACTTGACAGCTCCATCGACGACTTGACGGTCCGCGAGGAGATCCGACGCACCATGAACGACTTTGGTCTCCCGCCGGCCGCGGTCGCACGGGCCATCGTGTTCGCCATCGAACAGCCTCACGACGTGGAAATCGGTGACATCACGATCCGTCCAACTGTCCAGGGCTAGCCTCGGCGTGTCGCACCGCGGCGGACGGTCGACATCGCGGATAGAGGTAATGCAGCACAAGAGCGGTGACCACCCCGTATCCGAAATGCGGAATCAGATCGCTGATCCACCCGACAATGCCCCAGGTCCGTGGGTCGGTCACCCCAAGCACGGTCATCGGTCCGTTGGTCCCAATCAGCGCGATGGCCGTGGCGACCAAAGTGGCCACGAGTAGCCCCGGCCGCCAGCCCAGCGCGTAGGCCAACCCGAGAATCATGCCGATGCCAATGCCGGCTGCATACCCGGTGAGCGCGCCGAGACCTGAGATTCGGTTGGCCAGGACGTCGCCGGTCCCCGGAACCGTCAGGCCAAAAAGCCTCGCCATGGCTTCGACGGTCCTTTCGGGTGTGGTGCTCGTCGGTCGTCCCCGCACCACGATGTCCAGGTAGCTGATCACGTTGAGCGCGCTGGTGCCGGCGGCGCCGGCGGCCGCACCGCGCAACAATCCCGACCAAACCCGGGCCATGGGTGTGCTTTTCATTGCGACTGCCTCCTGTGCTAGCCGGCCAGCGTGATGTGTATTCGGCGATGGTAAGGGCGGAATCGATCGGGACGGTTCCGTCACAATTTCAGATTTCTGCGAATCGCGTGAACGGCCTTGGCGGTTCACGGTCCACATAGCGGCACCGGCCCTTCGCCCTGGGTGACAGACTTGGATGCCAACTCCCACCGCAAAAAGGGGGCATATGCCGAAGACGATGCAGGCGACAGGCGCCGAGTCTTCACGTCCCGGCAATGCGGCCGAATACCACGCATTCCTGTCCTATGCCCATCGCGATCGTCAAGTCACGACCGCGATCCAGAAAGGCCTGCACCAGATTGGGCGGCGCTTCGGGCAGTTACGTGCACTGCGGGTGTTTCGCGATGACACCAACCTGGAGGCCAGCCCCGACCTATGGGGCAAGATCACCGACGCGCTGGACCGCTCCGACTACATGATCGTGGTGCTGTCTCCTCAGGCGGCCGCTTCGCACTGGGTTAACAAGGAAGTCAGCTACTGGCTCGAACACCGCGGGTACGAGCGACTGATGCTGGTGGTCGCGGCAGGCCACATACAGTGGGACGGCGAAAACGCGAGGTTCGACCCCCTGCTGTCCGACGCCGTTCCTGCGGCACTGACCGAGCCCAAAGTGCTGCCGGCGGAACCTTTGTATATCGACGTCAGCGACGACACCCCCTGGGATCTGGGCGACTTAGCGTTCCGCAACAAAGTCACCGCGCTGGCCGCACCCATCCACGGCAAGCCCAAGGACGAATTGGCCAGCGATGATCTGCGCGAGCAACGGCGCTTCCGGCGCCTGCGCGCGGCGGCGGTTGCAGGACTCGCCGTACTCACCGTGATCGCACTCGTGGCATGCACATTCGCCGTCATAAAGGCCCGGGAAGCCATGCGGCAGCGGCAAGAAGCGATGCAACAGCGTGACGAGGCAATCGCTTCGCGGCTCAATAAAGAGGCCGCTGACATGCTCACTTGGGCCAACCAGGGCGGCGACGTGCGTGCTTTTCACGAGCTGCTCGCCGCCCGCAGGCTGATGCGAAACCCGGACGACGGTGCGCTTCTTCACGCTGTGGCCACGCGTGCGACGACGCAACGCATTATTGATGTCGGCTCTACCGTTTTCACGGTCGCATACAGTCCCGACGGCCACCGCATCGCCACAGGTGACGCTTGTGGTGTCCGGTTGTGGAACGCCGACACCGGTCAACCCATCGGGGAACCGCTCGTGGGACACACCAGCAACATGACGAGTGTCACCTTCAGCCCGGATGGGCACCGGCTAGCCAGTGCAAACTGGGACGGCTCGGTGAGGTTGTGGAACGCCGACACCGGGCAAGCCCTTGGGGATCCGCTGAAAGGGTCTCCGGGCGCGGTGCATGGCGTCGCCTTCAGTCCCGATGGACACCGCCTCGCCTCCGCGGGTGACGACGGCACCGTGTGGTTGTGGAACGCCGACACAGAGCAACCGCTGTTACCTCCGGTCAAGGCGCACGCCGGCCCCGTGCGAGCGGTGGCGTTTAGCCCCGACGGGCACCGCCTGGCCAGCGCCGGCCTCGATGACACCGTGAGGTTATGGAATGCCGACACCGGCCAACCGATCGGGAGCCCCTTGCGAGGACACACCAGCGGGGTGCTGACCGTCGCGTTCAGCCCGGATGGCCGCCGGCTGGCCAGCGGCGGGGACGACTGGTCGGTACGGGTGTGGAATGCCGACAGTGCTCAGCAGATCGGTGTAGCGCACATAGACGGCGCCGCAGTATTTGATGTGGCGTTCAGCCCCGATGGACAACGCATAGCGAGCGCCAGTGCCGACGCGACAGTGAGGTTGTGGGACTCGGCTACGGTGAAGGCGCTGGGACCTCCGCTCGCCGGTCACTTCACGCAGGTCATGGCGCTGGCGTTCAGTCCTGACGGGTATCACCTCGCGAGCGTTTCGCGTGACCACACGCTCCGGTTGTGGAACGTGAACCGCATCATCGGGCATGGCGACGCGGTCAACGGTGTCGCATTCAGCCCCGATGGACACCGCCTGGCCACCGCCAACCGGGACGAAACCGTGCGATTGTGGGACGCTGACACGGGCCAGCCGCTGCTGCCGCCACTAGCCGGACACCGTGGCGCTGTGCAGAGTGTGGCGTTCAGCCCTGATGGGCACACCCTGGCCAGCGGCGGTCAGGACGGCGCGGTGCTGGTGTGGAATGCCGATACCGGCCAGCCGCTTTTGCCGCCGCTGCTCGGACATACCGGCGCCGTCACGAGTGTGGCCTTTAGCAGCGACGGTCATCGCCTTGTCAGCGGTGGCAACGACCACACAGTGCGGGTGTGGAATGCCGATACCGGCCAGGCGCTTTTGCCGCCGCTGCTCGGACATACCGACATCGTCAACAGTGTCGCGTTCAGTCCCGATGGACACCGCCTTGCGAGCGGCGGTCGGGACGAAACCGTGAGGTTGTGGAACGCCGACACCGGCGAACCGTTGGGTGGCCCGCTAAGCGGACACATCGAGTCGGTCACGAGCGTCGCGTTCAGCCCCGACGGTCACCGCCTTGTCAGCGGGAGCCTCGATCAGAACTTGCAGGTGTGGAACGTCGATACGGCCCAACCGATCGGCAATCCGATCACCGGGCACATGGCGTCCGTTCGGAGTGTCGCGTTCAGCCCGGACGGACAGTACATCGTCTCAGGCGGCCAAGACCGCACGGTGCGGTTGTGGAACGCGAGCACTCAACGACCGGTCATGCAGCCAATCGAGGCAAGCTCCGCCGCGATCACTGCCGTGTCCTTCAGCCCCGATGGGAGTCGTATCGCAAGCGCCGGCGACGACACCACCATCGAGTTGTGGCCGACTATCGCGGCACCGGAGATGCTGTGTAAAAAACTCGAGGCCAACATGAGCCACCAACAATGGCGAGAGTGGGTATCGCCCAGGATGGCCTACATCGCTACATGTCCGGGACTGCCGATCGCACCCGACTAGCTCCGTCACGAACGAGGCTCAGACGCACCCACTGACGCTGACGCGCCGGCCGACATTAGCGCACACATTGACATGTGGCGGCGGTGGCGGGGGAGGTGGATAGTCCTCCGGCATGGGGGCGTAGGCGACAGGTGGCGGAACGTAGGGAGCGACCGCGTCGGCCACGTTGCCGCACCCGCTGACCGAAACGCGCCTACCGGCGTTGACGCATACGTCCGCACCCGCCACGCCGGAAGGCTGAATCGCGGCGAACACTTCGGGGACAGCGGTAAACGCAAGTACCCCAACAGCAAATGCGGCCCATGCCCGCCTCCTGGGACTCATCGCGATCTCCTTGCTGCTGCCCGGGTTCCCGCCAACCGGTGTGTGGGCGTGAGCGAAGTATATCGGCGCTCGTCGTGACGATGGCCCTGTTTGGTGTCGATCGCTTCCCGAGCTGCGCCGCGCTTCGCGGGGTTGGAACCGCGGCGCCGCCGGGCGCCAGGTGTGCACCGGATGCGACGACAGCATGTTGGCCAGCCAGGGGAAGAACCCGCGTTCCGAGTTGGCCCGGTCGGCCATGGCGTCGAAGTCCACCGACCTGAGCAGATACTTTCCGGCGCTGAGCACACCGATCGCCCGGCGGGCGCCCTCGGGCCAAAACGCGTACCCGTGATTGTCGGCGGTGTATTCCATCGACCGTTGCAGCGCCTTGCCCAAGAACGGGATCCGCATGGGCAGCTGCAACAGCTGGCGCCAGTAGGAGGCGTGCCCCGCCGCGATGTGACCCACCTCGTGGCCGATAACGAACGCCAGCGCCTCGGGATCGCGGGCTTGGCCGCCGATCTCGAACAAGTCGCTGTAGACCACCACATACTTCGTCGGCCGCTCCTGCAGGATTCTGCATAATTTCTTGGCGGCCCGCCGTCGAGTCCGCCCCGAGCCTAACGACGGTTCGGTTTCCTATCATTTGGTCATGAGCGTCGGTGGGCCGGATACCCTAAAAACCCTGGATACCCTGGACACCGTGGTATCGCCGGCATTCACCGCGCAAGACACGGCCCGCTTCCGCGCCGCGGGCTGGTGGTCGGACTCGACGCTGTCGGACGCGGTACGCCGAAACGCCGCACAGTCACCCGACCGCGCCGCCTATGTCGATCATCCCGGCATGGCACTGACCTGGCGTGAATTCGACCATGCCGCCAGCGCTCTGGCCGAACAGCTGGCCGGTGTCGGCGTGGCGCCCGGTGATCGGGTTGGGGTGTGGCACGGCGACTCGGCCGCCATCCACGTGCTGTTCGTCGCAATCGAACGCTGCGGCGCGGTCGTCGTCGGCATCGGCGCTCGCGCTGGAACCCGTGAGGTCGCACAGATACTGCGCAGTTCGCGGCCGAAGTTTCTGATCAGCGATCAGCAGCGCTTCGATGTTGCCACGCAGGCCGCGGCGGGCGGGGACGCCGACGCGCTGGTGTCGTTGCTGACCATGGGTCACGAAGCCGACGCGCTGCGCCTGAACACCGGCGCGGAGCCCAAGACGGTCGGGGTCGAGTCGCAACTGGGCGCCGACGATGTCTTCCTGATCAATTCCACTTCCGGGACCACGGGGCTGCCCAAGTGCGTCGTGCACACCCAGAACCGTTGGTACTACTTTCACCAGAAAGCCGTCGCCAACGGGCTACTGACATCGGATGACATCTTTTTGCCCGTCATACCAATGCCTTTCGGTTTCGGAATATGGACCAGCCACACCACTCCGATCTACCTGGGCGCGACTTCGGTGATCCTGCCGCGGTTCACCACCAGGGCGACGTGCGAGGCTATAGTTCGCCACAAGGCCACCGTGTTGTGTTGTGTCAGTACGCAATTGACGATGCTGATGGCCGACTCCGCGTGCCGCGAATACGACTTGAGCTCGCTGCGTGTGGTCTTCGCCGGCGGCGAGGCGTTGCCGTACCGGCCCGCCGCCGAGTTCGAGGAACTCACCGGCGCCAAGATTCTGCAGTTCTACGGCTCGAATGAAACCGGCCTGCTCAGTGCGACCACGTTAGACGACCCATTGCCACGACGCCTCCGCACCGGCGGCCGGATTGTCCCGGAAATGTCGGTGCGGCTCTTCGACGGCGATCAGGACGTCACCGACAGGGGACACGGCCAGCCCGCGTGCCGAGGTCCGGCGACCAGTCTCGGGTACCTCGGCGGCACCGACCACGACAAGCTGTTCACCCGTGACGGGTGGATGCGGATGGGTGACATCTGCGAGATCGATGCGGAGGGCTATCTGAGCGTCACCGGCCGCACATCCGATTTCATCTTGCGGGGTGGCAAGAACATCAGCGCGACGCAGGTCGAGGATGCCGTCACAACCCACCCGATGATCGCGGTCGCGGCAGCAGTGGCAATGCCTGATCCGGTGTTCGGCGAAAAGGTCTGTGTCTATACCGAACTCGCTGATTCTCAGACCATCGACCTGCCTGAGCTCGTCGAGCATCTATTGGCACTGGGAGTTTCCAAGGAACTGCTGCCCGAACGACTCATCGTGGTCGGCGAACTGCCCCGATCGTCCGGTGGAAAGATCGCTAAAGGGAAGCTCCGCGACGATATTCGAATCAGGATGGAGGCCAATCATGAACTCTCCTAACCCGCGGCGCGGCGGCCTGGAGGTGTGGGCTCCATCGGTGGTGCCCCCGATCGGAGTCGAACTCTCCAGCGAGCAGGCGCTCGCCGTGGCCTTCCGCCACCTCGCCGCCATCGGGTTCGCAGAGAATATGGCCGGACACATCACCTGGCAGCTCGATGGTCAAACGGACATGTTGGTCAATCCGTGGGGGCTGTGGTGGGCCGAACTCACCGCATCGGATATCTGCGCGGTAGACAGCGAGGCGCGGGTGGTGCGCGGTCGTTGGGACGTCACGCCGGCGATACACATCCATACCGAACTGCACCGCGTCCGCGACGACGCCCGGGTGGTCATCCACAATCACCCGTATTACGTGTGCGTGCTTGCCGCGCTGGGCAAGCTGCCCGAGTTGGTGCATCAGACCGGTTCATTGTTCCTAGACGACTTCTGCCTGGTTGACACCTACGACGGTGAAATCGACAGCCCCGCCCGCGCGGCAGATCTCGCGGCACACATCGGAGGCGCCAACCTGACGATTCTGGCTAACCATGGCGTCATCGCAACCGGTGGCAACCTGGCCGAAGCCGTCTACCGGGCGGCATCGATCGAGCGGGTATGCAAGCTGGCCTATGACGTCATGCTCACCGGCAAGGAGCCGGTGAAGATGAACTGGTCGGACATGGCAGGCATGCAGCGATCGCTCATTGAGCGGGCCGCCGATGTGTACTGGGCGGGTGCAGCGCGGATGACCATCAAAGCTGATCCCGATGTGCTCACCTGAACCGCCAGCAGACGCAAACGCACCCCAATTCGTGACGAATTGGGCGCTTTTGCGTCTGCTCGCGCCATCGTAAGGAGATCGCCCAAGATGAAATCGATCGATGAGCTGGCCGCCAACCTGAGCTTCACCACCGCCAAGACCGGTGCGGAGCGGTCGGTCACGTTTCTGCCTGACCCGCCGCGCGCGCAACGCCGCTACACGGTGATCTCGGTCGACGATCACATCGTCGAACCCCCGGATACCTTCACCGGACGGCTCCCACGCAAGTTCGCCGATCGCGCGCCGAAAGTCGTCGACAACGACTCGGGCGGACAGACGTGGGTCTATGACGGTCAGGAATTGCCCAATGTCGGGTTCAACGCCGTGGTCGGGCGGCCGGTGTCAGAGTATGGCTTCGAGCCGGTTCGATTCGATGAAATGCGCAGGGGCGCGTGGGATATCCATGAGCGCGTCAAAGACATGGACCTCAACGGCATCTACGCATCGCTGAACTTTCCGTCTTTCCTGCCCGGGTTCGCCGGCCAGCGGCTGCAGCAGGTGACCAGGGATCGGGACCTGGCATTGGCCTCGGTCCGGGCATGGAACGACTGGCACCTCGAGGCTTGGGCGGGACCATATCCCGACCGGATCATTCCCTGCCAGTTGCCATGGCTGCTGGACCCCGAACTCGGCGCCAAGATGATCCACGAGAACGCGGAGCGCGGATTTCATGCCGTGACGTTCAGCGAGAACCCAGCGATGTTGGGATTGCCGAGTATTCACTCAGACCACTGGGATCCGATGATGGCGGCATGTGCACAGACGGGCACGGTCGTGAATCTGCACATCGGGTCGTCGGGTTCCTCGCCGTCCACCACCGAGGACGCGCCGCCGGATGTACAGGGTGTGCTGTTCTTCGCCTATGCCATCTCGGCGGCCGTCGACTGGTTGTACTCCGGCCTGCCCAGCAGGTTCCCTGATCTCAAGATCTGCTTGTCGGAAGGCGGAATCGGCTGGGTGGCCGGGTTGCTGGATCGCCTCGACCATATGCTCAGCTATCACGCGATGTATGGCACCTGGCAAGCGTTGGGCGAGAGTTTAACTCCCGCAGAGGTTTTCACGCGCAACTTCTGGTTCTGCGCAGTAGAGGACAAGTCGTCGTTCGTGCAGCGCGACCGTATTGGTGTGGACAACATCATGGTGGAAGCCGATTACCCGCATTGTGACTCGACCTGGCCGCACACCCAACGAACGATCCACGAACAAATCGGTGATCTGCCACAGGACGTGATTCGCAAGATCAGCTGGGAGAACGCTTCACGCTTGTATCGGCACCCGGTGCCGGTCGAGGTACAGCGGGATCCCGAGGCGTTCTGACGGCCTGCGTGCCAGCCCGCTGCGGGCATGAGCACTCGCTGGATTTGTTCAGCGCCATCTCAACCCGGGCTGAGTATTGGTACGACGAGGGCGACGATACCGATGGTGGCAACTCCGTCGGCGTGGTCAGGGATGCTCCGGGCGGACTAACGCTGCGGCGCGATTCGCCTGCCTGCGGGGACCTCGGTGCCACCGGTGAGGTGGTCTCCGGCGGTGCCGGTGCCGATGACGAAGTCGCCGACGACTGGGAACTGTCTATCAGGCATGCCGACGGCGCCACCATCCAGTCCATGAATTGCCAGGCGGCGGCCATGAGAGTGACAAGCAGCAGAACCGTAGTGATGCCGTGGGCGAACAAGTGGCGGAATCCGGATGGGAGTTGCAGTGAACCATCGGTACTGGCAAGCGTTCTGAACGTGACTTTTCCCATCGAGGCAGCGCTCCTTTCGACGTCCCGGCGTCAGCCCCCACAACGTGCTCGATAGGTGTTCGGAGCAGAGCCCGACTCGGATGGCCAAAATTTTGAACCCGATCGGTGCGGGGGCGTTTCAGCGCGAGGCTTGACCTTCGAGGCGGATCGAAGGTTTACCGTCGAGCGGTGGCAGTGATGCGCATTTCGGAGTTATCGCGGCGATCCGGGGTTCCGGCGTCAACACTTCGGTACTACGAGGATGTTGGTCTGCTGCCGGCCACTAAACGCAGCCCCGCTGGCTATCGGCTCTACGACGACCATGCTCGTCAGCGGTTGATGTTCATCGAGGCTGGCAAACGGCTGAGACTGTCGCTGTCGTCAATCGGCGTTCTGCTGACCGTGTGGGAATCCGACACGTGCCGGTCCGTCAAGGGCCAGTTGCTGCCCGCTCTCGACGATCGCATCGCCGAGGCCGATTCGGCCATCGCCGATCTGCAAATGCTGCGCGACCAACTCGTCGCTGCACGGTCACACTTGGACGACTTGCCCGACCGTGACCAACCCTGCGTCCCCGACTGCACCTTTCTTGGCGACGATCAGGCGTTGTCTTGTTCGCTTGACGGCGACCAGTACCGAGACCGCGCAGAGCAATGGCAGCAGATATTGCAGGGCGGGGTGCGCTCGCTCGTACCGGGCGGAGCGCAGGTGACGTTGCCGAGCGAGCGTGCCACGGAGCTGGCCGCGTTGATCCTTGCCGAGCAGACCTGTTGCAGCTTCGTGAACTTCACGCTGCGATTCGAAGGGTCGACGGTGGTAATGACGCTCACCGCTCCCGATCCTGCCCAGCGGATCATTTCGGACCTGACGGGCGGTGATGGCAGGGGCGAATCGTGATGACCGTTGTCCCACGGGCACACCACTGAGCACAATGCGCAAAAGCTCAAAATCGCTTGTTAAGCGGCTTGCGCGCACAAGGCAGACGCGACAACTGCCCGTCCGTATGTTCGAGCGAAACAAGGTGTCGGGATCCGCCCCGACATCGACACCGACAGGGGTCCACGATGTTCGCTCGCCCGAATCCGACGCCAACGTCCCTGCCCACCGCGAGGAACGGCGGCCTCGCCGTCCCTGCGGTGCCCCGGCGTGACTATGTCGAACGAACGATCATCACGAGTGACGGCGTGCGACTGGCGGTACGCGACTACGGGTCGGCCGGCGCCGCTAGCCACACCCTCGTTCTGCTCCACGGCCTTTGCCTGACAAAGTCGAGTTGGGCACTCCAGATCCGCGAGCTGCGGCTCCGGTGGGGCAACAGACTACGGATCATCACCTACGACCACCGCGGCCACGGCGCTTCGACCGGCGGCGAAATGGGGACCTACCAGATCGACCGACTGGCCGCCGACCTCGCGGAGGTCCTCACCGTGCTGCGGGTCAGGGGTCCACTGAGCCTGGCGGGACATTCGATGGGCGGAATGACGGCGCTGGCATATTTCGCCCGCCCCACCGGCGACCGTCCAGTGGAACCACAAGGCCTCGTCCTGATCGCATCTGCGGCCGGTCGGCTCGCCGAGCGAGGACTCGGCCGGTTGCTCGCCACTCCCGCTACAGGGTGGCTGTTCGGTCTCGTTGGCCACCTGCCTCGACGCGCTGCGGACCAGGCCATCGAGGGTCTCACGCGGCCGGTCCGCGACGGCATAGTCCGATACTCTGGCCACGGCATCGCCGATGTCACAAAGTCGGCGATCCACACCATTTCGCTATCAACGGCAGCCGGCTTCCTGCCCAGCCTGAAGCGATACGACCAGTACAACACGCTTAAGTCCATCGCCGCCAAGACAATAGTCATCAGCGGCGGAGCGGACATGACGACCCCGGTCACCCACGCACGTGATCTAGCAGCCGCCATCCCGGGTGCTATTCATCTGCACCGACCCACCGCCGGGCACATGCTTCTCCAAGACGAATCGGACTTCGTCACCAACGCAATCGACTCCGTGATGGGCTTGCACCGCCCGCCCAGGGCGGTGCACGCACGGGTGCCGGGCAACGGTTCGGGCATCCGGCAACTTACTGCCGCTGTGTCTTGAGTACGCCGAAATTGGCCTTTACCAATTGAAGTCGTACGAAGGTACGCGTGAGACTCACACGCTCCTTCAGCGGCCGAGCGCCTTCGCGAGCCGAAAGGTCTTCCGGGGTGGCCGCCCGGGCATCGTATGCGCTGCACCGTGCGAACGGGCGCAACGTCGCGGACTAACGTGACCAGTTGATGCGGAGTTGGATCGATTAGCGCGGGGAGAGACAATCGTGACGGCGGCCAAAGTTGACTTCAGTTCGGTCCGTTGGGGTTCGGTCGAGTGGACGAATCTGGTCACCCTGTACCTGCGAGCGTATGAAAGCCGTTCCCGGCGACCGATTCTGGGTGACCACATCGCGGCGGAGGCGGTCGACCGCATCGACTATGACTTCAAGCGCATACATCGGACCTCGCTGCCGGCATCGAACCAGTATCTGGTCGCGTTGCGTGCTAAACAGCTTGACGACTGGTGTGCCGCGTTCCTCGCGCGTCACGCCGACGCGGTTGTGCTGCACCTCGGTTGCGGCCTCGACGGCCGTGGGTATCGGCTGGCCCCACCGCCATCCGTGCTGTGGTTCGACCTCGATCAGCCGGCTGTCATCGAGTTGCGGCGCAGGTTGTACGACGACACCGACAGCTACCGGATGATCGGTTCGTCGGTGACCGATCCACAATGGCTCGATCACATTCCGACCGGGCGCCCCACGCTCGTCGTCGCCGAGGGCCTGCTGATGTACCTGCAGGAGAGCGAAGTCCGGCAGCTGCTGGAGCGTCTGACCGACCGGTTTGACTCCGGCGAGCTGCTGTTCGACACGCTGTCGGCACTGGCACCGCGGCTGTCGAAAGTACTCACAAGAGGCATCATCACATGGGGCATCCGCGATGCCCGCGACATCGAAACCTGGAACCCAAGGCTGCGGTTCCTCGAGCAGACGTCCATGCTGGCCGGCTACCGGAAGATCGAATCGACGCCAGTGCGGTTGATCTACTGGCTGTCCTATGCAACGCTCGCGCGCGGCTACGACATGCTGAACCGCTTCGAATTCAGCGGCGGGTGAGCGAAGTCAGCATTGCTGACAGTGCGCGCGCGGTGTCGGCATCAAGTGGCACCTCGGCTTCCACGGCGGTGACCACTTCGACCGGCACCCCGGCGGCGTTGGCGGTTTCTTCGACGGTGAGTTCGGCGCGATACCTGGCCGCGTAGAGCCGCTGCCCGAGTGTGGCCCCGGGGGCGCGTGCCGCACGCAGCATCAGGTCCTTGTAGCAGCGACGGACCGCGCTGAGGACCAGCGCCACTTCGGGTGCTCCTTTGGCGCTGCGTGCCGCGCCCGCCACGACCGTCTCCAACTTCCGCAGATCAGCGAGAATGCCGGCGGCACGGTGACTGAACTCTGGTTCAGACGGTGCGGGTAACGACTCGACCGCCGTGTTGATCGTGGTGAGCGCCACTTCAACGGCCTCGGCCATCAGTGGCGCCCGCACGGTGTTCATCATCATCACCGTGTCTTCGCCGTCTGGATCGGTTTGTTCGCGGCGGATCCGAGTGATGGTTCCGTGGGGCCATTGCAGCGCATCCTCGAGTTTTGCCAGCGTCGCCTTGCGCGGCCAGCGCCGGCCCTTCTCGAAGTCGATCAACGCCCCCGCATTCACAATTCCACTGCGGGCCAGATAGCGCTGCGTCAACTTGAGTTCCTCACGGCGTGCGGCTACTGCCGCGCCCGCGCGGGCAATGCCGGGGTCGATTATGTCGAGCGCACGCTCGGTATCATCGTCGTCGCCGGGTGTGTCCGGCTCGCCCTCAGCCTGCGGTACCGCCGTGCGGTAACTGAAAGTGATCGGGATTCCGCGCGGGGTTCCCAAATAGATCGTGGTTCCGTCCCTGATCGCGATGGTGGACTGGCGGGTGTCGTCAATGAAGATGCCGTTGCGGCTTTGGTCGACGGCGACCCACCCGGTCGGCGTGCAGTCCAGGCGCATGTGGGTGCGCGAGATGCGGTCATCGCCGATGCGTACCTGTGCGGGAAATTCGCGGCCGATGATGATCGGCGCGTCGCTCTCGTGGGCGGTGTAGGTCTGATTGCCTGCGTGAATGACCAATGACGGGTAGCCCGACGCCGGTCTGGTCGACGGCGATGCGCCGTGCGGGGTCCGCATCGATCACCACTCCAACGTTTGTGCGCCACTGCTACGCCGACGCTAGCACGGGTGTACTGCGATGCGGCGTCACCGCGCTAGACCCGCGGCTCGTACCTGGGGTAATCACAACCTTTCGTGCGCACTACGCTTCGCGCTGATATGCGCGACCGCGACACCTACTGCCTATGCCATTCCGTAGCGCACAGCACGCATCCAGCCTGCGTGGAATGCCGCGCTTGCCGGCGGACCCCTATGCTTGAGCGCTGATGGCTGAGAAAACCACTTGCGCGATCATCGGCGGCGGCCCGGCTGGGATGGTGCTCGGGCTATTGCTGGCTCGAGCAGGTGTTGAGGTCACTCTGCTGGAGAAGCACGGCGACTTCCTGCGCGACTTTCGCGGTGACACGGTGCATCCGACCACGATGCGGTTACTCGACGAGCTCGGCTTGTGGGAGCGCTTCGCGGCGTTGCCCCACAGCGAGGTGCAAAGCGCGAGATTTGAGTTGGACGGCCGCTCGGTTACTTACGTCGACTTCGGGCGTCTGCGCCGCCAACCCCATCCCTTTGTCGCAATGGTGCCGCAGTGGGACCTGCTGAACCTGCTCGCCGATGCCGCGCAGGCCGAGCCGAGTTTCACGTTGCGCATGAAGACCGAGGCCACCGGGCTGCTGCGGGAGGGCGGCAAGGTTACCGGCGTGCGCTATCAAGGACCTGACGGACCTGGTGAATTGCGGGCCGAGTTGACCGTTGGGTGCGACGGCCGGTGGTCGATCGCTCGTCGCGAGGCCGGTCTGAAGTCGCGCGAGTACCCGGTGAACTTCGACGTGTGGTGGTTCAGGTTGCCGCGCGAAGGCGCCGTGGAATTCTCCTTCTTGCCTCGTGTGGCTCCGGGCAAGGCCCTCGGTGTGATCCCACGCGAAGACTATGACCAGATCGCTTACCTCGGGCCCAAGGGAACGGATCCCGAGTTGCGTGCGCGAGGCATCGAGGAGTTCCGCCGCGTCGTCAACTCACTGCTGCCTGACGCGACCGAGGCGGTGGCGACGCTAACGTCCATGGACGACATCAAGCACCTCGACGTCCGGGTAGATCGGCTGCGTCGCTGGCACACCGATGGGCTGCTGTGCATCGGCGACGCCGCGCACGCGATGTCTCCGCTGGGAGGCGTCGGCATCAACCTGGCGGTCCAAGATGCCGTAGCGGCCGCCACCATATTGGCCGAGCCGCTGCGGCAACACCGCGTCACCGACCGCGACCTCGCGGCCGTCCGCCGCCGCCGCGCCTTTGCCACCGCGGTCACCCAGGCGGTGCAACGGGTGTTACAGAGTCGGCTGCTCGGTCCGCTCCTTCGCGGCGCGGACCCGACTCCGCCCGCGGCCCTGCTCGGCCTGGTCGAGCGGCTGCCATGGCTGTCGGTGGTGCCGGCGTATTTCATCGGCGTCGGGGTCCGGCCCGAGCGCGCACCCGCATTCGCCCGTCGCCGATCCAGCTGACCTGACAGGATGCTTGAGCGTGAAGCGGCCAAACTTTCTGGTGATTGTGGCGGACGATCTCGGGTTCTCCGATATCGGCGCGTTCGGCGGCGAGATCAATACGCCGAATCTGGATCGACTGGCCCACGCGGGGATCCGGTTCACTGATTTTCATTCGGCGCCGGCCTGCTCGCCGACCCGGGCGATGCTGTTGACCGGAACCGATCACCACATCGCCGGCATCGGCACGATGCTGGAGGTCGCGATCCCCGGGTTCCGGGGCGCGCCCGGCTACGAGGGCTATCTGAACGACCGGGTCGTGGCGTTGCCCGAGTTACTGCGCGACGCCGGTTATTTGACACTGATGTCGGGCAAATGGCATCTGGGCAACACGATCGAGACGTCGCCGTGGGCCCGCGGGTTCGAGCGTTCGTTCGCTCTGCTGCCGGCTGGCGCCAGCCACTACGGGGGCGCGGCGGGCGGCGGGTTCTCGCCTGTGCGAACGCTTTACACCGAAGATGACCACTTCGTCACCGTCGACGACGACTTCTACTCATCGGACTTTTACACCGACACCCTGCTGCGCTACTTCCGCGAACGCTCCGAGGACCTCGAAAACCAGGACCGACCGTTCTTCGCCTATCTGCCCTTTCAAGCGCCGCACTGGCCGCTGCAGGCTCCTGACGAATCCATCGCGACCTATCACGGCCGCTACGACGCCGGTCCGGACGCACTGCGCGAGGCAAGGTTGGCGGCGCTCAAGCGGCTCGGACTGTGCCCGCCTGATGTGGCGGCGCACCCGGTCGTGGCCGACGGTGCTCCGGAATGGGCCGACATGATGGCCGACGAGCGGGCGCTTTCGGCCCGCAGCATGGAGGTCTACGCCGCCATGGTGGACCGGATGGACTGGAACATCGGTCGGGTGATCGACTACCTGGCAGAGACCGGCGAGCTTGACGACACGGTCGTAATCTTCTTGTCCGACAACGGGGCTGAGGGGGCGATCGTCGAGGCGATGCCGCTGCATGGTGCCCAGATCGCCGCGCAGATCGAAAAGTATTACGACAACAGCCTCGACAACCTTGGTCGCCCCACCTCGTTCATCTGGTACGGCCCGCGCTGGGCACAAGCTGCCACCGCGCCGTCGCGCCTGCACAAGGCGTTCACCACCGAAGGCGGGATCCGCGTTGTCGGGTTCATCACCTGGCCGGGCTTCGCCCGGCAGCGTGAGATCGGCACAGCGTTCGCGACCGTCATGGACATCGCCCCTACTGTGCTGGAACTCGCCGGCGCCGCGCATCCCGGCACCGCCTACCGCGGCCGCAAGGTGGTACCCATGCGCGGCCGCTCGCTGGTCGGGTATCTGTCGGGCGCCACCGAGGCGGTACACGACGCCGTTACCGGCACCGGCTGGGAGTTGTTCGGCCGCCGCGCCATCCGCCAGGGCGACTGGAAGGCGCTTCACCTGCCCGGGCCGTATGGCCCGGGCACCTGGCAGCTCTACGACCTCTCCGCCGACCCGGGCGAGATCAACGACCTGGCGGCATCGCAGCCCGACAAGCTGGCAGAGCTCCTCGCGTTGTGGGATCGCTACGTCGAGGAAACCGGCGTAATCCTGGATCCCGTCTCGGTTTTCGAAGTTGATGCGACCTTCAGCGGAGAAACAGCACGATGACGAGTGCATCCGAGCCGCAATCGCGGCCCGGGTACGGCTGGGCCATTTTCATACTGGTGGCGATCGCCGGTCTGTTCTACGTGAAGTGGTTTCCCTACTATCACCGCGCCTTCACGGCCGAAGCGACGCACTCGATTGGGAAATCGATCCTGATGGGCCGCGCGGCGAGCCCGCCCGCACCGTCGCTGGCCGCCGCGCTCGACTACGCGTGGACCTACGGTAAGGCCATCTGGCAGGCGATGGTGCTGGGCCTGCTGCTCGGTTCCGCGGTCCAGGCGCTCGTGCCTGTGCAATGGGTCGCGCGCGTGCTGGGCCGCCGCGGCTTCGGCAGCGTCGCGGCCGGCGGCATGCTCGCGGTGCCCAGCATGATGTGCACCTGCTGCGCGGCACCCGTTGTAGTGGGTCTGCGCGCGCGCAATGCCTCGGCGGGCGGCGCGATTGCGTTCTGGCTCGGCAATTCGCTCCTCAATCCGGCAACGCTGGTCTTCATGGGTTTCGTGCTCGGCTGGAAATGGACCGCGCTACGACTCGTTCTGGCCATGCTCTTGGTGCTGGGCCTCGGCTGGCTCGCGAACCGACTCGTGACACCTCAGGAGGTGCGGGCCGCCGACGATCGGCTTGCGCTGCTCGCGCAGCAGCAGGTCGAGGCGGGCAACGTGGTCATGCGTTGGCTGCGCATCTTGGCGCGCATGGCGGTGCGGCTGTTGCCCGAATACATCGTGCTCGTGGTACTGCTCGGCGCGGCGCGCGCATGGCTGTTTCCGCATATCGGTTCCGACGTGACGAGCAGCATCGGCTGGATCGTGGCGTTCGCGGTTGCGGGCATGTTGTTCGTGATCCCGACCGCGGGCGAAGTGCCGATTATTCAGGCAATGCTCGCGCTGGGCATGGGCGTGGGCCCAGCCGGGGCATTGCTCATGACGCTGCCGCCCGTGAGTGTGCCGTCGTTTGCGATGCTCGCGGGCTCTTTCCGGCCACGGGTGTTGGTGGCCGTCGGCGCTGTGGTCGTGCTGTTTGGTGTGCTCGCCGGACTTGCGACCGTCGCGCTGGGGTTTTAACGAGCCGCCGCTGATCTCCCCAGTCAGCCCGTCGCGGATCCGGCAGCCCCACCGCCTAAGGCCTTCTCCCATCGCCAAACCGAACGGGGTCAGGTGCTAGCGTCGGCTCCGTGTCTGGAAACGGGGTCGCCCCGCTGCGGATCGGCGTGCTGGGTGCCGCCCGCATTGCACCGCTGGCGCTCATCAACCCGGCCAAACCAAACAGCGAGGTCGTGGTGGCTGCGGTGGCGGCGCGCGATGCGTCGCGCGCCGACGCCTTTGCCGCCAAACACGACATCCCGCGGGTGCATGAAAGCTACGAGGCGCTGATCGCCGATCCGGATCTCGAT
Source organism: Mycobacterium sp. (assembly GCA_035569455.1). Taxonomy (GTDB): domain Bacteria; phylum Actinomycetota; class Actinomycetes; order Mycobacteriales; family Mycobacteriaceae; genus Mycobacterium. The sequence goes on from DATMMZ010000065.1 coordinate 27,696, forward strand.
GCTGTCTACAACCCACTGCCGAACGGCTTGCATGGCCGGTGGACCCGGGCTGCGCTGGCCGCCGGCAAGCACGTGCTGTGCGAAAAGCCGTTCACCGCCAACGCCGCCGAAGCCCGCGAGATCGCCGATCTGGCCGCGCAATCGGACCGCGTGGTGATGGAGGCATTCCACTACCGCTACCATCCGCTGGCTTTGCGAGTTGAAGAGATCATCGCCTCGGGGGAGTTGGGCAAGCTCGAGCGGGTGGAGGCGGCCCTGTGCTTCCCGCTGCCCAAGTTCTCCGACATCCGCTACAACTACTCTCTTGCCGGTGGCGCGACAATGGATGCTGGGTGCTATGCGGTCCACATGGTCCGAACGTTCGGCGGCGAAACACCGGAAGTTGTTTCGGCACAAGCGAAACTGCGCGATCCTCAGGTCGACCGGGCCATGACGGCCGAGTTGCGGTTTGGCGGTGGGCATACCGGCCGGGTCCGCTGCTCGATGTGGTCGTCGCGCCTGCTGGAGATCACCGCTCACGTGGTCGGCGACCGCGGCGAGCTGCGGGTGCTCAACCCAGTGACGCCCCAATTTTTCCATCGGCTCTCGGTCCGATCGACGGACGGCAAACGCGTGGAACGCTTCTCGCGCCGGGCCTCCTACGCGTATCAGCTCGACGCTTTCGCTGCCGCGGTGCTGCGTGGCGAACCGGTGAAAACGACGCCGGAAGGCGCGGTCGAGAACATGACCGTCATCGACGGAATCTATCGCGCCGCCGGCCTGCCGCTGCGTGAGCCGAGCTGAGGACACCCGATGGCCACGGTCGCGGCATGCAGCGTTGCCGGACGCTCTAGGACCGATGGCACCTTTCACGAGTTCGAACGTGCCGTCTTGCACCGCAACCTGATGATCAGTGTCACGCTCTGGCGCAACCATGTCGTCGTAGTAATCGCGCGTCCGGATGCCTTTGCCGGCGTCGTACATGGTGCATGAGTACAACTCGCGCCGCATACCAGATGGTGCGCGAAGCGCCCCACTGAAAGGCCGAACCTAGCGACGGTGTACCAAGCTTGGCACACCAACCGCATGGTCGGCCCCGTGTACCCCGCTAGTTGCAGACCGGATCCTGCGCCGCCATAAAATAGGGCGAACTCGCTCATACACCGGAGCTGCTGGGAGATTCCATGCCGAAGGATCCGCGATGAAGTTTGCGCTGGCAACCCTGGGCACTCGGGGCGATGTCGAGCCATACGCCACCGTCGGTCGGGAGTTGCAGCGCCGGGGTCACGAAGTAAGCCTGGCGGTCGCGCCCAACTATATTGGCTTCGTCGAGTCGGCGGGGCTTGCTGCGGTCGCCCACGGCCGGGACCAGGTCCAGCAAAACGAGAATTTGATCCGCAAATACGGGAACACGCCGAACCCTATCAGCATGGCGTGGGAAATTATGAATGATATGACCCAACTCTGGCCGGCGCTGGGTACGTCGCTGACGTCGCTGGCCGATGGGGCCGACCTGCTATTGGCGGACCCAAGCGAGCAGGGGCTGGCCGCCAATGTTGCGGAGTACTACGATATTCCGCTGGCTACGCTGCACTTCTACCCGACAGCGCCTGGTCGTGCGGATTACGAAATAACCAAAGACGCTGAAGACGCCCAACGCCGGACGCTAGGCCTGCCAGAGCAAAAGGGACCCTCAACGCGACGATCGCTGGAGATCCAGGCCTATGACGAGCTCTTCTTTCCCGGGCTGGCAGCCGAATGGGCGAAATGCGACGTCCGAAAGCCTTTCATTGGCGGGCTGACGCTGGAGTTGCCGATGGATGCCGACGATGAGGTCTTGTCGTGGATTGCCGCGGGAGCGCCGCCGATCTACTTCGGCTTTGGCAGCAGCGCACGAGTCGCATTTGCCGCTGACGCGTTCGCAGCGATCAGCGGGGCTTGCGCGCAGTTAGGCGAGCGGGCGTTGATTTGCAGTGGCACGAGTGATTTCACCCAGATCCCGCATGTCGACCACGTAAAGGTTGTGAGCGCGGTGAACCACTCGGCCATCTTTCCCGCTTGCCGCGCGGTCGTCCACCACGGGGGGCCTGGCACCACGTTCGCAGGCATACGGGCCGGAATCCCGACGTTGATCCTTTGGGTCTCGGTCGATCAGCCGATGTGGGGAGTTGCGGTCAACCAACTGGAGGTCGGCTTGGGGCGGCCCTTCTTCCTCACCGAGCAATCGCTGGTCGAGGATCTGCGGTCCATCCTCACTGCGCACTGCGTCACTCGAGCCCGTGAGGTCGCCGCCCAGATGACCCCACCCGCCGAAAGCGTTTCCGCCGCCGCCGATCTCCTGGAAGACGCCGCCCGCCTCGGGCGCGTGAGCTGATCGGCGAAGGCGGGCCGGCAGGCAGCAACGAGTCGCTATTGTGCGGGTAGACGGGCAATTGCTCTTGACGGCGTCAAGACTCGCCGATCCGCTAACCGGTCGAGCCGCTCGGCCATCAATGTCTGTTCGGCCGGCGTCAACGCATGATCGGCGTTGCCCCGCAACGCCTCTCGCAACGCAGTGCTTTTTACGCTCATACTTGAGGCTTCTCATGTTGTGGCTGAACAAA
>DATMMZ010000066.1:0-19552 GCA_035569455.1 Mycobacterium sp.
CGAACAGCGCGATGATGCCCGCAACGATCTGATCGCTCTTGTCGGTCTGATACCCCTCGGTGAACCAGGTGCCCAGACCGCCGATGCCGATCACCGAACCCACCGAGACCATCGCGATGTTCGTCACTACCACCACGCGCAACCCGGCGATCAGTATCGGCATCGACAGCGGCAGTTCGACTTTCAGCATCCGGGTGATCGTCGGGTAGCCGACGGCGGTGGCGGCGTCGCGCACCTGCGCCGACACCGCGTCCAGCGCCTCGAGCACCGCACGTACCAGCAGCGCCGTGGTGTATGCGGTCAACGCCACCATGACGTTGGCCTCGTCGAGGATCCGGGTTCCGATGATCATCGGCAAGACCACGAACAGTGCCAGCGAGGGAATGGTGAACACGACGCTGGCGGTTGCCGTGGTCAGCCGTCGAGGAATCGGCGCGCGCTGGACCAGCACACCCAATGGCACCGCGATCGCCAGCCCGATCAGCACCGGGACCAACGACAGCCGCAGATGGACCACCGTCAGCGCCCAGGCGTCGTCGAGATGGGTAAGCAGATAGTGCATGTGCGATTCCGTTCAGGTCCGCCGCTGGGCTTCCACCGCGGCCAGCACATCGGCGGCCAGCACGCCGCCAATGACCTTCCCCTGGCCGTCGACGGCGACACCGACTGAGGTCGGCGAGGACAGCGCCGCATCCAGCGCCTGGCTAAGGTTGCCGTCCGGGCGGAACAGCGAACCGCGGACACCGATGCTGTCGGACAGCGACGCGCCGCCACGATGCCGCCGCAGCCCGTCGGCGTCGATCCAGCCCAACGGTGCGCCCTGGTCGTTGACCACCAGCGCCCAGCCGTCGGCGAGTGGCGAGGCATCGGCGTCGGTATCGGCGAGGCCGTTCGCGGAGATCCGCTGGATATCGTGCAGCGGCAGCCCGCCCGCGTCCATGAGCTGCAGCCATCGGTAGCCCCGGCCGAGACCGATGAACTTGGCGATGAAATCGTTGGCCGGCCGCGACAGCAGCTGCGCGGGCTCGTCGTACTGCTGTAGCACACCGCCCCGCCCAAACACCGCCACCTGGTCGGCAAGCCTGAGCGCTTCGTCGATGTCGTGCGTGACGAAGACGATAGTCTTGTGCAATTCGCTTTGCAGACGCAATATTTCGTTCTGCAGCTCGTGACGAACCACGGGGTCGACAGCCGAGAACGGCTCGTCCATCAACAAGATTGGTGGATCGGCGGCCAGCGCGCGTGCCACCCCGACGCGTTGCTCTTCGCCACCGGACAGCTGCGCCGGGTAACGGTTGGCCAGCTTGGGATCCAGCCCCACCCGTTCGAGCACCTCGTAGGCGGCCTTGCGGGCGGACCGGCGGGACTGACCCTTTAAAACCGGCACCGTCGCGACGTTGTCGATCACCCGCCGATGGGGCAGCAGCCCCGCATTCTGGATGACATAACCCATTCCGAGGCGCAGCTTCACCGGGTGGACGCCTGCCACGTCCGCCCCGTCAACGGTGATGGTGCCTGAGGTCGGCTCGACCATGCGATTGATCATCCGGAGCGCTGTGGTCTTGCCGCTGCCGGATGAACCGACGAAGACCGTCAGCTTGGCCTTCGGGACCTCCAGGCTCAGCCGGTCCACGGCGGTGGTGCCGCCGTCGAATACCTTGCTGACGTCGTCGAAGCGGATCATTGCTTGATTGGGTGATCGAAGTCGTTGTCCCGCACCCAGTTTCGTGCTGCCTGGTCGGGATCGACGCCGGAGTTACCCGACACCGCGGCGTTGAGCGCGGCGACGCCCGAGGTGGTCAGCTTCGCTGATACCGCGTCCAGGACATCTTTGAGACGGTCCGATTTCTTCTGCGAATTCACCAGCGGCACAATGTTGCCGGCCAGAAAGTTGTGCTCCGGATCCTCGAGTGCCACCAGGTGGTTGTCCCAGATCGCCGGTGACGTGCTGAAGACGTTGGCGGCTGTGACCCTGCTCTCCATCAGTGCGCGCACGGTCACCGCGCCGCCGCCGTCGTTGATGGGGACGAAGTTGCCCGGGCTGATCTCGAGTGAGTACTTCTGCCGCAACCCGGGCAGCCCGGCCGGCCTGGTCTGAAACGCCGACGGCGCGGCGAATTTCACCTCCGGCGAATGCGCCGCCAAGTCAGCGATCGTTTTCAGATTCCACGCGGTGGCAGACCCATTGGTGACAGTGACCGTGTCGGTGTCCGAGGCCGGCGACGGCGTCAGAATCGACAGGTCACCGGGCAGCCGCTTGTAGAGCTCCAACTCGACAGCGTTGAGCATGGTCGCTGTGGAGTCGGGTTGAAAATACAGCAGTAAATTGCCGATGTACTCCGGCACCAAGTCGATCGAATGGTCTTTGAGCGCCGGGATATACGTTTCGCGGCTGCCAATTCCCATCCGTCGCCCGGTGTCAAAGCCATTGGCGCGCAACGTCTGTGCATAGATTTCGGCGACAATCTCGGATTCCGGGAAGTCACCGGACCCGACCACGATCGATTTCATGCTGCGGGTCTCCGCGCCCAGCGGATCAGAGTTGCTGCAGGCCGCGATCAGCAACACCATCGCAAGCCAGATTGCCGCAGGGACAGTCGCGATACGCATACGCCCCTGCATCCTCATAGTGTTGACACTAACGTCAGAAACAACGAGGCGCCGCCGCGTGTGGTTCACGCGTTGCCAGGTTTCCCGCGTGGTTGGTTTCTTTCTGCGCGGGATGGGACAAAGATAGAACTATGAGCAGCAATTCCTCTGCCTCACCCGATCAGCAGCCCCCGCCGCCCCGAGCAGATACGACACCCAAGGATCCGTCCAAGTTCACCCGCGCCGGCGCCCTGTGGACAGCGTTGATCATCGGTTTCCTGATCCTGATCCTGTTGTTGATATTCGTCTCCCAAAACGTCGAACCTGCGTCGTTCACCTTCTTCGCCTGGACGTGGAGCCTCCCCAAGGGGGTGGCGATTTTGCTGGCGGCAGTGGGTGGCGGGCTGCTGACCGTGGCGGTGGGCACCGCACGGATCCTTCAGCTGCGCCGCGCGGCCAAGAAGATCCACAAAGCCGCAACGGCGGCAATCCGGTCCGGGGTCAACGAGCCCTAACTGGCCAGCTTGGCAAGCTCTGTCAGTCCGCGCGAGATCAACGGCGCCACGACTTCGGGCATCGACTCGGACGGGTCACCCCGAGCCTGCTCCGCCATCCGCCTGCGGAAATCGATGCCGGCGGCGATGATGGCGAGCTTGAAGTAGGCCAGCGCCATGTAGAACTCCCAATGCGCGAGCGGCAGTCCGGAAACCAGCGAGTACCGATCCGCCAACTCGTCGCCCGTTGGCAGCAGGGGCGACGTCCAGGCGGCTTGGGCGTTGACGATCAGGTCCAGCGCAGGGTCGCGGTACACACACATCAGGGCCGCGTCGCTGAGCGGGTCTCCCAGCGTCGAGAGCTCCCAATCCACGACGGCGCGGACCCGGGTCGGGTCGTCAGCGTCCAGGATGGTGTTGTCGATCCGATAGTCACCGTGCACGATCGAGGTGCGGCTCTGTTGCGGAATGGATTGGCGCAGACCAGAATGCAGTCGCTCAACATCGGCATCGCGGTGGTCGTCCGGCAGCCGCGCCAGGTCCCATTGTGAACCCCATCGGCGCACCTGGCGTTCCAGGTAACCGCTGGGTTTACCGAAATCGCCCAGCCCCACCGCGTTCGGGTCGACGCTGTGCAAGTCGACGAGGACCCTGATCAAAGCGTCAACGCAGCCGTCGATGACGGTGTGATTGAAGGCTTCGAGTTGGGCACGCCGGCGCACCACTTGCCCGGCAACGAATTCGACGATCTGGAACGGCGCGCCCAACACCGAATTGTCCTCGCACAGGGCGATGGTGCGCGCCACCGGAACCGCCGTGTCCTGTAGCGCGGCAACCACCCGGTACTCGCGAGCCATGTCGTGCGCGGACGGCGTCAGCCCGTGCAACGGAGGACGTCGCACCAGCCAGTTCGTTTTGTCGTCGTAGACGCGGAACGTCAGATTGGAGCGGCCACCGGAGATGAACTCCGCCCGTAACTCCCCCTCGCGCTCGATGCCCAGCGAACGCAGATACCCGTCCAGCCCGGGCAGGTCGAGCCCCTCGAGTTGGTCAGCTGAAGTCACCGGACTTGTTTACCACCTGCGGCTCTGCGCCTGCGGCTTCGACCCTGCACCTGGGGCTTCCATTCCGCGCTCACGGCGGGGTACCGGCCGACCGGCGCGCCCTGGACGCAGGCTGGATGTCAGAGCTGGCTAATGCCGCCTACCACCGCTGATTGCGCGGCAACAGATCCCACACGTGTTCGGTGGAGTTAACTGTCGCCACCGTCGCCTGACCGGACCGGGAGTACAGCAGACGGGTCAGCGACGCGTAGTCGATGGGAAAAGACAACAGCCGGGTCGTACCCAGAATCTCGTGCAGCAACACGTTGATCACCCCGCCGTGGCTGAACACCGCAACGGTGTCCTCGGGATCGGCAGCGGCGACAAGGTCCTCGACGGCCGTCCGGACGCGTGCGCGAAACGCGTCCTCGTCGACCGCACTGGGCAGATGCCCCTGCGCCATGCGCGCCCACTCCTGCGGGTTTTCGTCGCGGATCTGCTCGATGGGGATGTAGAGCGGAAGGTCGCGGTCGTATTCGGCGAACCGGTCGTCGATCTCGACGGGCAGCTCACGCGCCGCCGCGACTGGTTCGGCGGTCTGGATGGCGCGGCGCTGCGGGCTGCTCACCACCCGGGAGATGGGAAACCTGGACAGTGCCTCGGGCAGGCGCTTCACCTGAGCGAGCCCTTCATCCGACAGGTCCGGGTCGGAGCCCTCACCGTGTTCGCTGCGCAATGGCAACGCATGCCGGATCAGAAGCACTTGCATGTTTCTTCCTGTCGTCGGCTCAACACGTACACCGGTGCGCCAGTTTCTCATCACAGCTTGCCGCGCCCGATCTCGAGGAGGACAGATGACCCCGCCGAGCATGGATTGGGACGCCGCCTACCGACAACCAACGCCACCTCCTTGGAGCATCGGCCGGCCACAGCCCGAGCTCGAGGTTCTAATCGACCACGGCAAGGTCCGTAGCGATGTCCTCGACGCCGGCTGTGGCCATGCCGCTCTGTCGCTCGTCCTCGCCGCGCGCGGCTACACAGTCGTCGGTTTGGACGCCAGCGCAACTGCGGTCGAGGCCGCGGCCGCGGCGGCTGCCGAACAAGGATTGACGACAGCGACTTTCGCGCATGCAGACGTCACTACATTTCGTGGCTACCCACCTGGTTCCGAAGGCCGCTTCTCCACCATCCTGGACAGCGGACTGTTCCACGTACTCCCGCCCGACAGGCGCCAGGACTATCTCCAATCGATCTTTCGGGCCGGCGCGCCGGGGGCAGCGCTATACATCCTGGCGTTCGCCGCCGGGGCATTAGGCGACCAGGACGATAGCGAGCGGCCCGGCCCGCGCGGCTTTACCGAAACCGAGTTGCGCGACACGGTCTCAACGCTCTGCAAGGTCGATGATCTCTGCCCGGCGAAGCTCTACGGCAACGACGATGCACTCGCGTCCTCCCGCGGTCTATTACCGAACGTCGAACACGACAACGACGGCCACTTTATGGCGCCGGGGTTCCTGCTTAGCGCTCACAAGCCCGGCCGATGACATAGCCTCTGGCGGCACCGGCTCTTTCTTCAGGCCTGAGAATGCTATTCTCTGCGCAGAGAGCGGGGTGTGCGGACAATGGCTAACGGTATCGAACCCCAACTGGACGCGGGTGTTCTGGGTCGCTGGCTGGACGAAACCGATGCTCCGGGCAGCGGCGAGGAACCGTCGCTGGATCAGCTCAAGGGCGGCTCGCAGAACACGCTGTTTCTGATTGAACGCGGCGGCGAGCGCATGGTGCTGCGGATGCCCGGCATCCGCGCCGACGCGGCCCGCATCGACGGGCTGCTGCGGGAAATCCGGCTGGTGCGGGCACTGTCCGGCACCGACGTGCCACACGCGGCGCTGATCGCGGCTGACGAGACCGGCACCGTGCTCGGCATGCCGTTCTACGTGATGCGGGCGATCGACGGGTGGAGCCCGATGGACGGCGGGTGGCAGGCGCCATTCGACACCGACCTCCAGGCCCGGCGCGGATTGGCGTTCGAACTCGTCGAAGGGGCCGCCAAACTGGGCCGGGTCGATTGGCGCACCCAGGGCCTCGAGGGCTTCGGCCGCCCGGACGGATTTCATGAGCGACAGGTCGACCGCTGGCTGAAATTTCTCGACGCCTACAAGGTGCGCGACCTACCCGGCCTCGACGAGGCGGCCGACTGGTTGCGCGACAACCGTCCCGAGCATTACCGGCCGGGCATCATGCACGGCGACTACCAATTCGCCAACGTCATGTTCGCGCACGGGGAGCCCGCGCGGTTGGCCGCGATCGTGGACTGGGAGATGACGACGGTCGGCGATCCGTTGCTGGATCTCGCCTGGGCGCTGCTGGGCTACGACGGCGAAAATCCCCGCGCCGACGGGTTCTATCTGGACATGCGCGGCATGCCGACTCGCAGCGAACTGCTCGAGCATTACGAGAAGGTCAGCGGGCTTTCCACCGAGAACATCGACTACTACCTGGTGCTGGCCAACTGGAAATTGGGCATCGTGCTGGAGAAGACCTATGCCGCCGGGGTGCGCACCGGAAAAGTCGACCCCAAGATCACCGAAACCTTCGGTTCGATGATCCCTGAACTCATCGCCACAGCGGCCGAGCTTGCCCGGTCGTTGCCAACCAAGGCGCGCTGAGATGGGTTACGCTGACCGGCTTTTCGACCTCACCGACCATGTGGTGCTGATCACCGGCGGTAGCCGCGGACTGGGGCGCGAAATGGCGTTCGCAGTCGCGCGCTGCGGCGCCGATGTGGTGATCGCCAGCCGCAACATGGACAACTGCGTGGCAACCGCTAAAGAGATCGAGGCCGAGACCGGCCGCTCCGCCATGGCGTATGAAGTGCACGTGGGGCGCTGGGACCAGCTCGACGGATTGGTTGAGGCGACCTACGAGCGTTTCGGCAAGGTCGACACGTTGATCAACAACGCGGGAATGTCACCGCTCTACGACAAGCTGTCCAACGTCACCGAGAAGCTGTTCGACGCGGTGGTCAACCTCAACCTCAAGGGCCCCTTCCGGTTATCGGCGTTGGTGGGCGAGCGGATGGTGGCCGCCAGCCGCGGTTCCATCATCAACGTGAGTTCCAGCGGGTCGCTGCGTCCGAACGGCGGAATCATTCCTTACGCCGCGGCCAAAGCCGGGCTCAACGCCATGACCGAGGGACTCGCGCAGGCGTTCGGGCCGACCGTGCGGGTCAACACGCTGATGGCCGGGCCGTTTTTGACGGATGTGAGCAAGGCCTGGGGCCTCGAGCACGACCAGACCAACAGGTTCGGCCACCTTTCGCTGCAGCGCGCCGGAGAGCCAACCGAAATCGTGGGCGCCGCGCTGTTTTTGGCTTCCGATGCGTCGAGTTTCACCACTGGTTCGATCCTGCGTGCCGACGGCGGGATCCCTTAAAGACAGGAGCATTCGAATGTCTTGGGACTTCTCCACCGAACCTGAGTTCGAGAAGAAGCTCGACTGGGTCCGCGAGTTTGTGCGCGAGGAGGTGGAACCGCTCGAGGTATTGTTCCCGGGCTGCGAGTTCCTGCCGCTGAACGATGAGCGCCGCCGGATAGTCGATCCGCTCAAACAGCAGGTCCGCGACAACGGTTTGTGGGCACCGCATTTGGGCCCGGAGCTGGGTGGGCAGGGCTTGGGCGCGGTCAAGCTGACGTTGATCAACGAAATTCTGGGCCGCAGCCCCTGGGCGCCCATAGTGTTCGGAACGCAGGCACCCGACACCGGCAACGCCGAGATCATCGCCCGGTTCGGAACCCAGGACCAAAAGGACCGCTACCTGGCGGGTCTGCTGTCCGGGGAGATCTTCTCGTGCTTTTCGATGACGGAGCCGCAGGGCGGGGCCGATCCGCGGGTCTTCAAGACCCGTGGCGTCCGGGACGGCGACGACTGGGTGATCACCGGGCGAAAGTACTTCTCCTCCAACGCCTCCGTCGCCTCCTTCTTCATCGTCGTCGTGATCACCGATCCCGACGTGCCCGTCCACCGCGGTGCCTCGACTTTCCTGATCCCGGCGGGGACGCCGGGCCTGAACGTGGAAGCCACTCACCATCTGGTGGGAGCGGACCCCCACGAGCCGGGCCATTCACTGGTGCACTACGACGGGGTGCGAGTGCCTTCGGATGCGCTGCTCGGCGAACCCGGCATGGGCTTTTTGATCCTGCAGACCCGGCTGGCCGGCGGGCGGTTGCATCATGCGATGCGCTCGATCGGCGTGGCGCAGCGTGCGGTCGAGATGATGTCGCGGCGCGCGAAAAGCCGTTTCACACAGGGTAGCTTGCTGGCCGAAAAGCAGCTGGTGCAGGAGTTCGTCGCCGACTCCTACACCGAATTGATCCCGTTCCGGCTGACGGTGCTGCACGCCGCCTGGCTGATCGACAGCGGCGACGAGCATGGCGCCCGCGCCGAGATCGCCGCCTGCAAGATTTTGGCGTCGCAGGTGCTGAAATCCATTGCTCTGCGGGCGATCCAGGTCCACGGCGCGCTCGGCCTCACCGACCAGATGCCACTGGTCAACGTGCTGCTCGGCGGCATCGCGCTCGGTCTGGCCGACGGGCCGACCGAGGCGCACAAAGTCAACCTGGCCCGGATGCTGCTGAAGAACTACGAGGCGGAAGACCCGGAATGGCCCAGCGAATTGCTGGACGTCCGCCGCGAAGCCGCCCGCGCCAAGTACCGCGACCTCGTCGATCACGTTCCGGCGCTTCCTGCTTCGCCGTGAACAACAGGGTCACCGCGGCCGTCGAACGGGCGCTCGACGACCGCCAGCGGGAAGCCACCGAGGAGGTGGAACGCATCCTGGCCGCGGCGGTGCGGGTGATGGAACGGGTCGCACCCGAGCCGCCCCGAGTCAGCGACATCGTCGCGGAGGCCGGCTCGTCGAACAAGGCGTTCTACCGCTATTTCGCCGGCAAGGACGACCTCATCCTGGCGGTCATGGAACGCGGGGTGGCGATCGTCGTCTCGTACCTGCAGCATCAGATGGCCAAGGAAGCCGAGCCGCAAGACAAGGTCGCCCGCTGGATCGAGGGCACGCTGGCGCAGGTCGCCGACCCACACCTGATCAGCATGAGCCGCGCGGCCGCCGGGCAGATGACTGTCTCTAACACAAGGGAAATGTATTGGCGGGCGGCCGACCAGGAGATGATGCGGCCGCTGCGCGCGCTGCTGATCGAGCCGGTAACCGCTTTGGGCAGCAGCGATGTCGAACGTGATGTCGAAGCGGTGTTCTCCTGCACGGCAGCAACCCTTCGCCGGTATGTGGGTTCGTCCGACCGCCCCGACACCGCTGATATCGGGCACCTGGTGCGGTTCTGTCTACGCGGGTTGGGGGTCAGTTGATGCGCGCGGTCGTCTGCCACTCCTACGGCACACCAGAGGATCTGATTCTCGAAGATGTTGCCGATCCCGTCCCGGGTCCAGGCCAGCTGCTGGTGCGGGTCCGCGCGGCGGCGGTCAACTTCCCCGACGTGCTTTTCATCGCCGGCAAGTATCAGGTCAAAATCCCGCCTCCATTCATACCGGGTAACGAAATCGCCGGCGAAGTGATCGCCGCCGGCGACGGTGCGCGGTTCAGCCCGGGCCAGCGGGTATCCGGAACCACCTTCGGCGCGTTCGCCGAGCGGGCACTGCTCGACACGAGCCAGGCGGCGCTCATGCCCGACGACGCCGATTTCGCATCGGCCGCGGCTTTCGGCGTCACCTACCGCACCGCCTATCACGCTTTACGCTCGGTTGCCCAAGTGACAGAAGGTGATTGGGTGGTGGTGTTGGGCGCCGCGGGCGGTGTTGGGCTGGCAGCAGTTGATCTGGCGGTCGCAATGAAAGCCAAAGTGCTGGCAGCGGCGTCCAGTCCGGAGAAACTCGAGATCTGCCGTCACCGCGGCGCCGAGGCCACCGTGGACTACGACCGCGAGGACCTGAAAGCCCGCATCCGCGAACTGACCGGTGATGGCGCCCGCGTGGTCCTCGACCCCGTCGGCGGAAGGTATTCTGAGCCGGCATTGCGCGGGCTTGCCCGCGGCGGAACCTTCATTACCCTGGGGTACGCGGCTGGAACAATCCCTGCGATTCCACTCAATCTCGTCTTGCTCAAAGACATCTGTGTGCGAGGCATGGAAATCCGTACCTTCCTCGGCGACCACCCCGAAGAAGCCGTGCGCGACATGGAGGAGCTGGCGCAGATGTTCGCCGCCGGCACCATCCGGCCCTATATCGGCGCGCGATTCCCGTTGGCCGAAACCCCCGCCGCGCTGCGTTACGTGGCCGAGCGCAAGGTCCTCGGCAAGGTGGTCATCGAGGTGGCCTGACGACGGCGTTTACCTGCACGCCGCTACGGCGTGATGATGTTGAAGCTCGGGTCCGGTGCGTCGAGCGCACCCAGCAGCGACTGCAACGCCGTCTCGTCGCCGGACAACTCGAGCCCGGGTGAGGTGAAGTCTCCGAATGCCGCGCTCAGCAGCCGCATTTTGCTGGCCAGCCGCAATGTAGCGGTCGCAGATGCGGGGTCGGGGGCGATCTCGCGATAGACGAGCACCCCGTTGCGTAGGGCGAGCCGGTAATTCGCATCCGAATCGGCAAAAGTTATGTCGAAGGCAAGGTCGAGGTCCCAGCTGCGCGGCCCGTTGACCCTGATGGCGAGGCTGTCGAAGATCTGCTCTGGTGTCAGCTGGGAAAGCATTGTCGGCGAAGCGACTTGAACCGCGGTGCCCAAATTGCCGTCACGCAATTCAGCTGCTCCACTCAAGAAAAAGTTGCGCCACGTCGCGTTTTCGGCGCCGTAGGCCAGCTGCTCCAGGGTATCGGAGTACAGCGCGCGGGCCGCGGCGTGCTCGCTATCGGTGAAGATCGCATGATCGAGAAGTGTCGCTGCCCAACGGAAGTCACCGGAATCGAACGACGCCTTGGCAAGCTCGACCACCCGGTCGATCCCACCCATCGCGTCGACGTAACGGGGGGCGAGCGCTTCGGGCGGGTGCGGCCACAGCCGGCCCGGGTTGCCGTCGAACCAACCCATGTACCGCTGATAGACCGCCTTGACGTTGTGGCTGACCGATCCGTAATAGCCGTGGGTATGCCACGCCTTGTCCAGCGCCGGCGGCATCTGGAACATCTCGGCGATTTCGACACCCGTGTAGCCCTGGTTGAGCAGCCGCAGCGTCTGGTCGTGCAGGTACGCGTACATATCCCGTTGCAACGACATGAACTCGACGATGTGCGCGCGTCCCCAGGTCGGCCAGTGGTGCGAGGCGAACACCACATCGGCACGGTCGGCGAAGGTGTCAATCGCCTCGGTGAGGTAACCCGACCAGGCATGCGGGTCGCGTACCAGCGCGCCCCGCAGCGTCAACAGGTTGTGCAGGTTATGGGTGGCGTTCTCGGCCATGCACAAGGCGCGAAAGCGCGGAAAATAGAAGTGCATTTCGGCAGGAGCCTCGGTGCCCGGCGCCATCTGAAACTCAATCTCCACCCCGTCGATAGTGCGCGTCTCACCCGTCGCCTGGATGTCGATCGTCGGGACGATGACGGCTACCTCGCCGGTGGACGCGGCCTGGCCTAGCCCGCAGCCCACTTGGCCCAGGGGCCCGCGCGCCAGCAGCGCGCCGTACATATACGTCGCGCGCCGCGTCATCGCCGGACCGGCGTAGACGTTCTCCTGTACGGCGTGCTCGGTGAAACCCTGCGGCGCCAGCACCGCCACCGAGCCGGCATCGACGTCCGCCTGTGAGGTGACACCCAGCACGCCGCCGAAATGATCGACATGACTGTGGGTGTAGATGACCGCGAGGACGGGGCGGTCACCGCCCCGGTTGGCGCGATACAAGCCCAGTGCCGCGGCGGCCACCTCGGTACACACCAAGGGGTCGATCACGATGACGCCGGTGTCGCCCTCGACGAAGGTGATGTTCGAGATGTCGAAGCCACGGACCTGATAGATGCCCGGCACCACTTCGTAAAGCCCCTGTTTGGCGGTCAGGGTCGATTGCCGCCACAGGCTGGGGTGCACCGATGTCGGTGCGGGGCCGCCCAGGAATGAGTACACATCGTTGTCCCACACCACGCGCCCGTCGGCCGCGCTGATCACGCATGGGGACAAGGCAGCAATGAATCCGCGATCGGCATTGTCGAAATCCGTTATGTCGTGGAACGGCAGAGTGCCTTCGCTGTGGGCCGACTCGATGATTGCGGTAGGGGGTTTGTGATCCACCGCCAATACATTGCCATCAGCGCCGCCCGTCGAGAAGGACCGTTCAGTGACGACGAGTTAACGAATACGAAATAAATTCTCTACGGAACCTAGCTCTGCGGCCCAGTTAACCCGCATAATGCCGAGACGGTCCTCAATGCGGACGGGCCGCAAACATCGGGCAAAGGAGAACAGGTGAAGCGTGGACTGACGGTCGCGGTAACCGGTGCGGCAATTGTGGTCGCGGGTATTTCCGGGTGTTCGAGCAACAAGTCGAGCACGGGCGGTGGCACCACATCGGTCGCCACTGGCGGAGGCGGGACCGCGCCGACGGTCACCATCGGCGGAAATAACCAGAACGTTGGCGGCAATGTCGTGTGCACGACGGCGGGTGGCACCGTCAACATCGCGGTCGGCGGGGCAGCGACCGGCATCGGAGCCGTGCTCACCGATGCCAACCCTCCCGAGGTGAAGTCTGTTGGTCTCGGCAACGTCAACGGCGTGACGCTCGCATACACGGCGGGTGCCGGCCAGGGCAAAGCCTCGGCGACCAGGAACGGCAACAGCTACAAGATCAGCGGGACTGCCACCGGGGTTGACATGGCCAACCCGACACAACCGGTGAATAAGGATTTCGAAATCGACGTGACGTGCTCCTAGCCGCACGCTGACCTAGAACTCGCGAGCGGGCGGTTGCCACCCGTTGAGTGGCAACCGCACCGTGAACTCGGTATGACCGGGTGAGCTGTCCACCGTGATCGTCCCGTGGTGCGCCTTGACTACTGCGGAAACGATCGCCAGGCCCAGCCCGGTGCTGCCGCCTTTGCGTGAGCGAGAGGAATCGCCGCGCGCGAAGCGCTCGAACACCTCCGACTGGAGCTCGGCCGGAATGCCGGGGCCGTCGTCGATCACCTGCAGCACGCTATGCGCCGGCTCGGTGTTCAACCGCGTCGTCACGACCGTGCCGGCGCCGGTGTGGATGCGCGCGTTGGCAAGCAGGTTGGTCACCACCTGGTGCAACCGCGCCGCATCACCAGTGACAACCACCGGTTCTTCGGGCAGGTCAAGCTCCCATTGGTGATCTGGTCCGGCTACATGTGCGTCACTGACCGCGTCAACCGCCAGCCGCGACAGGTCCACCGGTTCGCGTTCCAGCGGCCGGCCAGAATCGAGGCGGGCGAGCAGCAGCAGGTCCTCGACAAGGCGCGTTATCCGCTCGGTCTCGGATGCCACCCGGCTCATCGCATGCGCCACCGCCTCGGGGTCATCGCCCATCCGTTGCGTCAATTCGGTATAGCCGCGGATCGCGGCGAGCGGCGTACGCAGTTCGTGGCTGGCGTCTGCGACGAATTGGCGCACCCGGGTCTCGCTGGCCTGCCGCGCCGACAGCGCGTCCGCGATGTGGTCGAGCATTCGGTTCAATGCCGATCCGAGCTGGCCCACCTCGGTGCGGGGATTTGCGTCGGATTCGAGCACCCGCACCGGCAGTTCGACCTCACCGCGGGCCAAGGGCAGATCGGCAACCTCGCTTGCGGTTTGCGCGACGCGCCGCAGCGGCGCCAACGCCTGTCTGATGATGATCATGCCGGCGGTCGTCGCTGCAACCAGCGCGATCATGGTGACGATCGCGAAGATGAGCAGCATTCGGAACATGGTGGCGTCGACGTTGGACATCGACAGGCCGGTAACGATGACGTCGCCCCCACTCCGGCTGGGGGCGGCGACAACGCGATACCGGCCGAGGCCATCGAGGCTGAGCGTTACCGGCCTGCGGGTGCCGGCGATACTTTCCAGCTGGGCCTGGGCGGTTGGGGTCAACGCGGCCCGGTCGCCACTGCCGGTCAGGTAGCCGGCGTTAACCGTCTTGCCCTGGCTGACCACCGCGGCCACCATGCCGGCCGGCTGGCCTGGGGCGTCGAGGAACCGGGGGCCGGGGCCCGGCCGTGGATAGTAGGAGTGCGGCTCGTGCCGCCATCCCGGACGTTTCTGTTCGGGGTACATCAGTGCCGAGCGGTAGGACGTCCCGGCGAGCTGCCCGTCGAGCTGCTTTACCAGGTGGTGCAGCAGTGCCAGCTCGGTCACCGCGGTGATGCCCACGCATACGACGGCGAGCACAACTATCTGCCCGGCCAACAGCCGCAGACGAAGCGACCAAGGTCGCCGCGCGCTAGCGAGCTGGCTTGAGGACATATCCTGCGCCGCGCAGCGTGTGGATCATGGGCTCGCGACCGCTGTCGATCTTCTTGCGCAGGTAGGAGATGTAAAGCTCGACGATGTTGGACCGGCCGCCGAAGTCGTAGCTCCACACCCGGTCCAGGATCTGTGCCTTGCTCAGGACTCGCTTGGAGTTGCGCATCATGAACCGCAGCAGCTCGAACTCGGTGGAGGTCAGCGAAATCGGTTCGCCGGCACGCGTCACCTCGTGACTGTCCTCGTCCAACACCAAGTCTCCGACCACCAGTTGCGCGCCGCTGTCCACCGTCGTCACCCCGGTGCGCCGCAGCAGCGCCCGCAACCGCAGCACTACCTCCTCGATGCTGAACGGCTTGGTGACATAGTCGTCGCCACCCGCGGTAAGCCCAGCGATACGGTCTTCCACCGCGTCCTTAGCCGTCAGCAGTAGCACCGGCAGCTGCGGATGCTCTTCACGCAATTTGTGCAGGACGTCGAGACCACTCATGTCAGGCAGCATCACATCGAGAACAACCACATCGGGCCGCTGGGCCCGGGCCGCCGCGATCGCCGCCGACCCGTCGCCTGCGGTGGCAATGTTCCAGCCCTCGTACCGCAACGCCATCGACACCATCTCGGCAAGGACAGCTTCATCGTCGACCACGAGCACGTTGATCGGGTTTCCGTCGGCACGGCACATGACAACGCGCTCAACCGAGGCTCGGGTCTGCGTCACAAATTCAAGTATCCGCACCTAACTGGGCCGGCGCTATGGGGTTCCTTTGTGTGTGCTGTGAAACCCGTCTTCGGGCGCTCAGTACCAGTAGCGCCTGCCGGCGACTGGGCGTCCCACAGAGCCCAAGATCCACAAGATCGCACCGATGACCAGCAAGACGACGCCGATCGTGAACAAAATATGGACGGTGGGAAACACTAAACCAAGGATAACGAGGACGATTCCCAGAGCGATCATGACGACTTCCTTTGCTTGCTTTGCGTGCGGAGTTTAGAGGCCGAGTGAGTTCTCGTGAGGTTGTGGTACCTGGGGCTTCGGGCAATCCACGACTTTCGGATTGACAACGCCGTAATTCAGCGGCCCCGCGACTACCGTCAGTGCAACGGTGCTCGCCGCGGCGCAATTTGTTGGCCCATTCTCGAAGTAGTGCAACTGCCATGCCGCGAAAACTCCAATGAGCAACCACACCAGGACAACTGCACCGAGAATTCCACGACCGGGCATCGTGACCTCCATTGTGTTCGAGAAAAATTCCCGTGAGACGAGATGTACCCATTGGACATACGTCCAAACATCTTCGGACGGCGGATTCGACGCTCAGGCCAGGCCCGCTACGGGTGGTCGGCGAGCCAGGCTGCGGCTCGCCTCTTCGATGCCCGGGACAACCACGCGTCCTGGATCAGCTCGGTCAACTCGGTCGTGCTGATTTCCACCAGTCGACTGGCCCGCACCAGTACCGAAGGGTGCCCGTCGAAGTGGTCTGTGGTGAAGAACGGTGAAGCGGGATCCTGGACCAGCGCCAACTTATCGCCCTCCGACTCAACCCAGAGCATGATCATGTCGGCATAGCGTTCACCGGTGACCGGATCGATCGCGTCGGGTTGGGGCGTGCGGAAGAACACGAACGACTTGCCACCCACCTGATAAATGGAGTTGCCCTTCGGCCCTTCCAGCCGCGTCACATGGGGCATCGACGCGGCGATTTGATCTACGTCGTCCCTCTGGGCGGGTCGATCAGACATACGCGTGACGATACAGCTGGTCGTGACGATCGGTGGCATACTGCTAGCCAGCCCAAATCTGTAGCATGACGATAAGCGTTGCAGTAAAGGGGGATTGAGATGCCCCGCCCAACAGAGCTGTGTAAGTGAGCTGCCAGTGACTGACACTTTGTTCGCCGATGTCTCCGAATATCAAGTGCCCGTGGATGACTCATACCCCTACCAGGTGCTTTCGATTCGCGTTTGCGATGGCACTTATCAAGATCACAATTTCGCCGCGAACTATGCGTGGATGCGGGGTGCATTGGACAGCGGGCGAATGACATTCGGAATCGTCTACACCTATGTTCGTCCGAATTGGTTGGACAATGCCGGTACCGTGCGCTCGATGATCGATGCGGGCGGCGGCCTGCATCCCCGGGTTGCTTTGATGCTCGACGTCGAATCTGGCGGCAACCCGGCGGGCGACGGGTCGAGCTGGATTAACGCCCTGTACTGGAACCTGGCTGATTACGCGGGGTCTCCCGCTCGAATCATCGGCTACGCCAATGCCTTTGACTTCTTCAACATGTGGCGGGTGCGTCCCGCTGGCCTACGCGTCATCGGGGCGGGCTACGGGTCAAATCCGAACCTTCCCGGACAAGTGGCGCACCAGTACACCGACGGCGCGGGTTACAGCCCCAATCTGCCCCAGGGGGCTCCACCGTTCGGCAATTGCGACATGAACTCTGCCGACGGGCTGACACCGCTGGAATTTGCCGCCGCGTGCGGCATCACAACGAACGAAGGGTGGTTGATGGCGCTCACTGACGACGAACAAGCCGAACTGTTATCCAAGGTCCGCGAGATCTGGGACCAATTGCGCGGGCCCAATGGTGCCGGCTGGCCCCAACTCGGGCAGAACAACCAAGGCCAGGACCTCACGCCCGTCGATGCGATCGCAGCGATCAAGAACGACGTGGAAGAACTGCTGCCGTCGACACCGAAGGCTGAGAGCTGAGTCGCTCCACGCCGACCTATCAGCGGCTGCGCCGCGAACTCGACGAGAACCAGATCCTCGAATTCTCGATGCTGGTAGGCCATTACGTCATGGCCGCGATGATGCTCGACGTCGCCGGTTGCGAAATCGAGCCCGCGTTCAGCCGCAACACGCGGTAGTCGCCACTCCCGTGCGTTAGCGCCCGAGGACCTTGGCCAGCAGATCGGTGAGGCGCTTCCGTTCGCTGGTGTTCAGCCGATCGGTCAACGGGGCCATGAGCTCACCGATTTCGGCGATCATCCGACTTTCGCGACGCCGTGCCGGCTCGGTGAGGCTGACCCGTACCGAGCGACCGTCTGCGGGATCGGCGTCCTTTTGCACGAGTCCGCGTTGGACTGCGCGGTCGATGAGTCCGCTGACGGTCGAGCGCTCCAGCCCCAGATAGCTTGCTAGGTCGGCCATCGTCGGTTGTCTGTCACGCAGTATCCCCAGCACACGCAGCTGAGTCAGGGACAGATCCTGTTCGGCGGCCACCCGGCTCAACACCGCGATCACTGCGAAGGACACCTGCACCAGGCTGTCCCTGAGGTCCTCATCACCTGCACCCATGGTGGCCATCATAGCCTTGAAACAGTTCGTGATACCATCTAATATAGTTCGTACTACGATCTACATTGAGCACTGTCCGTTGAGGAGAATCCGATGCACGCAGCCGTAGTCACCGCATTCGACAAGCCACCGACCTACGGCGAGGTCCCGACGCCCACTCCGCAGACGCCCGACGAGATCCTCATCGACGTCATCGCCGCGGGCCTGCATCCGCGGGTGCGGTCACAGGCTGATGGCTCCCACTACACCAGCTCGGGTGACCTACCCCTAGTCCCCGGTATCGACGGAGTGGGACGCGCTCCCGACGGCACCCTGCGTTACTTTGTGCTACCCGAGACCACGATGGGAGCAATGGCCGAGCAGACCGTGATCGATCAACGCCGCAGTGTCACATTGCCCGATGATGCCGACTCGGTCCTGGTGGCCGCGGCGATGAACCCGATGATGTCGTCGTGGCTCGCTCTTCGCCGGCGCATCCGCTTCGAGCCGGGCCAAACGGTTCTGGTTCTGGGCGCGACCGGCAGCTCGGGCCGGATGGCGGTCCAGGTCGCCAAGCGATTGGGAGCCAGCCATGTCATCGGTGCCGGCCGCGACCCAGAGCGGCTCGCAGCCCTGACCGACCTGGGCGCCGACGCTACGGTCCGGCTCGACGATGCTCCCGGTGCGGCAAGTGATCTCGCTGAGGCAGCGAGTGACGTCGACATCGTCGTCGACTATCTCTGGGGCCCGCCCACAGCCGGCGCCATGGCTGCCATCGTGGTCAACCGCTCCGACCCCGGGAAGCCTCTTACCTGGATCGAGATCGGTTCTGTCGCGGGTGGTGCCGCCGCGATACCGTCCGCGGCGCTACGCGCCGCGCGCCTGCAGATCGTGGGCAGCGGACAGGGCTCTGTGCCGACCCGCGACATCCTGGCCGAACTGCCCGCCATCGCCGCCGAACTCACCAGTGGCGCTTTCCATGTCGACGCCCGTACCGTGCCGCTCGCCGACGTCGAAGCCGTATGGAACGACACCGACACCGAGCAACGGATCGTCATCACGCCCTAGCTCCCCAGACGTCCGCAGATACGGCCGTGGCCGGCGCCAAGGCGCCGGCCACGGGAGCGGATAAAGAACTTAATTGCGCCTATGCCGGTAGGCGCAGGCAAAGCCTGAACGGTTACCTACCAGCCGTGCCGGTGACCCTGGTCGCGAGGTTCGCCGTCGAACCAGTGGTCGTCGTGGCAGCGGCCCGAGTCCCAGTTGTTACCCCAACCTCCGTCCCACCGATCTCCGGGGCACCAGTGATATTGCGGGAAGGGTGCGGGTTGGGCGTCGGCGACGGCTGCCACCCCCAAACCAGCAAGCCCTAAACCGGAGCTCATTACGATCGTTGATGCAGCGAGGCGTAAAATGTTTTTCACGTTCTCCGTTGTACCCCCCTAATTTCCGGACGAAACCGTATGAATCCCGTTCCGGCGTAACAGTTTCGCAACAGCTTAGGGACGTTTGCGGATATCTCCGGGTGCAGCAAAGTCGAAAGCCGGGCTGGCACTGGGCTAATCGAATCCTATGAGCAGGCTGTGTCTTCGCTTTTATTGTGCCACACCGGTTATCGAGACCGTTTGCTGTACGGAAAGTATCGACCTTGGTCGCTCGGCCGGGCACCCGGCAATTACACTTTGCGGCCGAGCTCTGGCCCCGGCTTGGGCAACGGTAGCCGTCA
>DATMMZ010000067.1:0-4890 GCA_035569455.1 Mycobacterium sp.
TTGATCGTGTTCTCGATGTTGGACGGCGACATGTTCTTGCCGCCCGCGTTGATGATCAGCTCCTTCTTGCGATCGACGATGCGCAGATAGCCGTCGTCGTCCATGTCGAGGATATCGCCGGTGTGCAGCCAGCCGTCGGAATCGACTGCCTCCGCGGTCTTCTTCGGCTCTTTGCGGTAGCCCTTCATCACCAGCGGTCCGCGCACCAGGAACTCGCCGTCGTCGGCGATCTTGCCCTCGAGACCGGGCAGCAGCTTTCCGACCGTGCCCAGCCGGGCGTCGCGTGGGTGACTCACCGAGGCAACGCAACTCAGCTCCGACATGCCCCAGACCTCGGTCATCGGAATGCCGAGGCCGGCGAAGAATGCCAACGTCTCCTTCGGAATCGGCGCAGCCCCCGACACCGACCACCGGAGCTGCTCCAGCCCGAGCTTTTCCCGCAGTTTCGACAGCACGAGTTCGTCGGCCTGCGCCCATTCGGCCGCGACGTCGTCGGCAATGGGCTCGCCCGCAACCAGCGCAGCCGCCTTCTTGGCTGCCACCGCAAGGCCCCACTGGAGGCCCTGTCGCTTCGTCTCATCCGGTTCGTTCGCTGCCGCGAATTCTATTGCGGCCTTGAGCTTTTCCCACACCCGCGGGACTGCTCCCCAAATGGTCGGCCGCACGTCGGGCAGCGCTGCGGCGATGGCCCGCGCGTCAGGCACGACTGTGACCTGCGTGCCGAACACCTCCTGGCTGTACAAACCGCCCCACCGATCGGCGATGTGTGCGGAGGGAAGGTAAGACGTGATCCGGTCGCCGAAGCGCGCTTCGAGTACCGCTGCGACAGCAGTCGACTCGAACATCAGGTTGGTGTGCGTCATCTCCACGCCCTTGGGGTTTCCCGTGGTGCCGGACGTGTAGATGAGGGTGGCGACGTCGTCGGGTTGCACCGCACGCCAAGTGGATTCGAAGTCGAAGTCGGCGGCCCCGCCGGCCAACATGTCCGCGAGCGGCACTGTGCCGTCCGGCGAGCCGTCGATGCAGACGATGTGATCGATGACCGCCCCGCTGGCCCGGATCCGGTCGACGTATTCCGCCTCGCAGATCACCACCTTGGTCTCGGCGTTGGCGAAGACGTAGGTCAGCTGTTCTGCGGCCAGGGTGTTGTAGACCGAGAAACACGTGGCGCCCAGATGCTGTGCCCCGACGTCGAGCGGGTAGAACTCGATGCGGTTCCCCATCATCAGCGAGACCGTGTCGCCGCGTCGCACCCCTAGGGCGGCCAACCCGGCCGTGACCTGACGCACCTGTTCGGCGAACTCGCGCCACGTCAGCGTCTGGGTGTCACCAACTGTTCTCAACGCCACCGCGTCGGGGTCGATTGCAGCCGTTCGCTGGAACGCCTCGCACAGGGTGGACGGTCGATCGGTCATGACGGGTAGCGTACGTCGAAGACCATGGATGACAGCAAGGAACAACCCGAAGCCCGCGAAGACGTCGTGCACCGGGCCCAGCATCTGGCGAAAGACGCCGCGCAGATGCTGCCGGCGTGGCTTCAACCGGGCAATCCGGAGAGCCGCTGGCCGGTGCTGGTGGCCTTGATCTCCGCCATAGTCATGCAAGGCGCGATTCCCAAGCGCTACACCGTCGTGCCGCGCTGGCCGCTGCTCGCGATGGAGGTCGCGCTGGTCGTCGTCCTGCTGATCATCAACCCGGTTCGCCTCAACCGCGCGACGAGGCTGGGCAAGGGGGCGAGCCTGCTATTGCTCGCCGCAATCACCATCGATAACACCGCGTCCGCTGTGCTGCTCGACTACCACATCGTGACCGGGACGGTGAGCAACGACGCCGCACTCCTGCTGGGCAGCGGCGCCGCGGTGTTCATCACGAACGTCATCGTGTTCGGCATCTGGTATTGGGAGGTCGATCTGGGCGGCCCGTTCGCCCGGGCCGGAATCAATGAACGGGATCCCAAGCGCGTATACCCCGACTTCCTGTTCCCGCAGATGGACAAGCGTCACCTCGCGCCAAAGGATTGGGAGCCGCGGTTTTTGGACTACCTCTACGTCAGCCTGACCAACGTGATGGCGTTCTCCCCCACCGACACAATGCCGTTGACGCGAAGAGCCAAGGCGATGATGTCGCTGCAGGCGCTGGTGGCGGTGTCGACGTTGGCGCTGGTGATC
Organism: Mycobacterium sp.; assembly: GCA_035569455.1. Classification (GTDB taxonomy): domain Bacteria; phylum Actinomycetota; class Actinomycetes; order Mycobacteriales; family Mycobacteriaceae; genus Mycobacterium. The sequence continues at coordinate 2,169 of DATMMZ010000067.1, forward strand.
GCTCGCGCCGTCAACGTGCTTCGGTGATCAGCCCGGGGGGTTTATCGACTTGGACGGTGGCGTGAGGCCAGGAGAATGAGAATCGACGTCGACGACCTGACACCGATCGAGCGGACGGCGTTGCTGACGCTGTATGCACGCGCGCTTGACAGTCGTTGGCGGCGGCCGATTTTGGGTGACAAGCTGGCCGACGCGTCGGTCGGAGAGATCGACTACGACTTCGCGGGAATGGGTGTGGTCGCCAGCGTGGTGTGCCAGTCGGCGCTACGGGCGAAAATGCTCGACGAGCGGGCGCGTCAGTTCATCACCGAGCACCCCGACGCCGTCGTGGTCGACCTTGGCGCCGGCCTGGACAGCGCCGTGTTCCGGGTGGACCCGCCCTCGACGGTGGACTGGTACAGCGTCGATCTTCCCGGCATCGTCGCGGTGCGCGACGAGGTGCTGCCCGCTCGCGAACACGCGCACTCGATCGCGGCCTCGGTCGCCGAAACCCGCTGGGCAGACACCATCGCGCGGGACCGACCGACGTTCCTGTTCGCCGACGGGTTGCTGGCGTTTCTGGCGGAGCCGGTGATCATCGGATTGTTCCGCTCGATCACCCGGCGTTTCGGCACCGGCGAGCTGGCGTTCAACGACTACGGCCGCATCGGCTGGTTCAGCAGGCTCGCGATCAAGCTCGCGCCGCAGAAGATGTTCAGCGACGTCGCGCTGCAGTGGGGGTATCCGGGTTTCAAGGGCGCACATCATCCGGAGTCCTGGAATCCCAACCTGCGGCTGGTCGAGGAGACGAGCCTTGCCGGTCAGCCGGAGGTCGACCTGTTTCCCGGCTGGATCCGCATCAGCACCAAGATCTCCGCGCGGATACCGGCGATGGCGCGGAAGGCGCGGATCTTGCGGTACCGGTTCTAACCGCTCAAGCAACCGGGCCCCAGCAGCGCCTTCAAGTCCCCCATCAGCGCCGGCGACAGGGCCACCCGCAGCGATTGGTCGAGTTCGAGCGTGGTGACGCGATCATCGCTGACCAGCCGCAGACGGACCTGCGACGTACCAGGGTGACGGGCGAGCACCTGCTTGAGCGCAGTGACCTTGTCGAGCGTGCACTGGCGGGTGGGGATGCTCACCGCCAGCGGCCGGTTCACCGGCGCGTTCGAAAAGTCCGGCACCACAAGGTCGCTGGCTATCAAGCAGATCCGGTCGTCTTGAATCTTCACCCGCGCACTGACCAGTACCACGGCGTCGTCGACGATCTCGGCGCCGAAGGTCGAGTAGTTGTGCGGGAAGAACATCACCTCGATGCCACCGGTCAAATCCTCCAACTGCGCTGACGCCCAGGGCAATCCGTTCTTGTTGACACGCCGGTTAACCGACGCCAGAATGCCGCCGACCCGCACCTGGGCATCGTTGGGCACATCACCGTCGAGGATCGCCGGGATCGGGGTGTCAACATGGCCGACCAGCAAGTGCGCGACTCCGTCGAGCGGATGCCCGGACACGTATAACCCCAGCATATCTCGCTCCAGCGCGAGCTTGTGCTTGTCGTCCCACTCGTCGTCGGGCACCTTGATCGAGAACACCGCGTCGCTGCTGCCGTCCCCACCGTCGGCATCGACGCCGAACAGATCGAACTGACCCATCGCCTCGGCCTTCTTCGTGCCCAGCACCGAGTCGACGGCGTCGGTGTGCACCAGGAAAAGCCCCTTGCGCGGATGATCGAGCGAGTCGAACGCCCCTGCCTTGATAAGCGACTCGGTGACCTTCTTGTTGCAGGCCGCGATGTCGATCTTGTTGAGGTAGTCGGAGAAGTCGGTGAATTTGCCTTTGTCGCTGCGGGTTCGGATGATAGAGCCCACCACGTTTGTGCCCACGTTGCGCACAGCGCCGAGCCCGTAGCGGATGTCGGTGCCCACGGTCGCGAAGTGAAGCCCGGATTCGTTGACATCTGGCGGCAGCACGGTGATGCCCAGCTTGCGGCAGTCGGCCAGGTACACGGCGGCCTTGTCCTTGTCGTCGCCCACCGACGTCAACAGCCCCGCCATGTATTCAGCTGGGTAGTTAGCCTTGAGGTACGCGGTCCAGTAGGACACCATCGCGTAGCCCGCGGCGTGTGATTTGTTGAATGCGTAATCTGCGAAGGGCTGCACGGTTTCCCAGAGCGCCTTGATGGCGCGGTCCGAGAAGCCGTTGGTGCGCATGCCTTCTGCGAAGCCCTCATACTCCTTGTCGAGGACTTCCCGCTTCTTCTTGCCCATGGCTTTCCGCAGAATGTCGGCTCGTGCCAGCGAATAGCCCGCGACCTTCTGGGCAATGCGCATGATCTGTTCTTGGTAGACGATCAAGCCGTACGTCTCGGCGAGGATGTCCTGCAGCGGGTCGGCGAGCTCAGGATGGATCGGCTTGACGGCCTGCCTGTCGTTCTTGCGGTCGGCGTAGTCGTTGTGGGCGTTCTGGCCCATCGGGCCGGGTCGATACAACGCGATCACCGCGATGATGTCCTCGAAGCCGGTGGGCTGCATGCGGCGCAGCAGGTCGCGCATCGGGCCGCCGTCGAGCTGGAACACGCCCAATGTATCGCCGCGGCCCAGCAGCTCGTAGGTCGCTTTGTCGTCCAGCGGCAGCGACTCCAGGTCGACGTCGATTCCCCTGTTGGCCTTCACGTTGTCGATCGCGTCGCCGATGATCGTCAGGTTGCGCAGCCCGAGGAAGTCCATCTTCAGCAGGCCGA
>DATMMZ010000068.1:0-11058 GCA_035569455.1 Mycobacterium sp.
CCAAGACGCTGGATGACGCGATAGGCAAGCTGCTGGAGAACAACAAGGGCCCGTCGCGCAAGACCGGTGAGCTCGACAACCGGGGCAGCCAGTTTTACCTCGCCATGTACTGGGCGGCGGAACTTGCTGCGCAAACCGACGACCCGGATCTGCAGAAGCACTTCGCTCCACTCGCCGAAGCGCTGACCAAGAACGAAGACGCCATCGTGGCCGAACTCAACGAGGCACAGGGCGAGCCGGTGGACATCGGCGGCTACTACGCGCCGGAAACAGACATGACCACGGCGGTGATGCGGCCGAGCAAAACGTTTAACGACGCACTGGCGGCTGCGGAAGGCTGACGCCACGGGTGATTGGCGGCTGAACGCCTTGGCCCCGTGAACAATTGGCCACTCGTCGTTTCGCCGGGCGCCGGCGAGGAAAGGTTGATGGGCGATCCCCGTGTCTGGCTGTTCACCGCCCGGTCATGTGTTGTACAGTCCCGTGTAGCTGCTGTAAGCGATGAAGCTCGCTAACGCACTGTGTTCCGGTTGATGTGACCGGAGATGGTGCTGATGGCTTCTACCCCGTGGGTCGTCGACGCGCGCACCCACGCTGACAGGGTAGGAGGCAGTGATGGGTAGCGTCGTGTTATTGAAAAGTATGTTTGTGGTCGCAGTCGTTCTGATTCGTTCTGTCGCGAAAATCGCGACCGCGAGAGCGACTCTTGTGAATAACGCGATACGCCTTTCGGCACTGACAGCTAACCTCATCGCTGCACCGCTCACAGGAGAGAACAATGCTGCATGAGTTCTGGCATAACTTCACTCATAACCTGTTCAAGCCACTCCTGCTGTTCTTCTACTTCGGGTTCCTGATCCCGATCCTGAAGGTGCGTTTCGAGTTCCCGCAGGTGATCTACCAGGCCCTGACCATGTATCTGCTGATAGCGATCGGCTGGCACGGGGGTGAGCAGCTCGCCGCGATCAAGCCGCCGAACATCGGCGCCATCGCCGGTTTCCTGGTCCTGGGGTTCGTCTTGAACTTCCTAATCGGTGCCCTCACCTACATGGCGCTGAGCTGGCGAAGTGCCATGCGGCGTGTGGACAGGGCGACGTTCGCCGGCTATTACGGCTCGGATTCGGCCGGGACCTTTGCTACCTGCGTGGCCGTCCTGGCCAGCTTAGGCATCGCCTTCAACGCCTACATGCCAGTCATGCTGGCCGTCATGGAGATTCCCGGTTGCCTGGTCGCGCTGTACCTGGTCGCACGACTGCGGAATCGGGGCATGGACCCGGCGGGGAACATGCCTGATGAGCCCGGCTACATCCCGCCGGCGGCGGTCGGAGCCGGGCCCGGCACAGCCGCGCGGCCCGCGCACGGCCAGACCCTGGCCAGCGAGCACAAACGCCAGATCGGTTTGAAGAAGGGCGAATATCCCGAGCGACAGCGCCGCAAAGGGGATGGCACGAGCCAGCCGGTTTCCAAAGCCGCGCTGATCAAAGAGGTCTTGCTTACCCCTGGGCTATGCCTTCTCGTCGGCGCGATCGTCGTTGGCTTCGTCAGTGGGCTGCAGGGCCAGAAGGTGATCCACGACCACGACACTTTCTTTGTGTCCGCCTTCCAGGGAGCGCTGTGCCTGTTCCTGCTCGAGATGGGCATGGCTGCATCGCGCAAACTGAAGGACCTACGGTCGGCAGGCTTGGGTTTCATCTTCTTCGGTCTGCTTGCGCCCAACGTCTTCGCAGCGCTCGGGATCATCGTCGCTCACGGATACGCCTTCTACACCCACACTGAGTTCAGACCGGGAACCTACGTGCTGTTCGCGGTGTTATGCGCTTCGGCGTCCTATATCGCCGTCCCTGCGCTCCAGCGGCTGGCGATCCCCGAGGCCAGCCCGACGCTGCCGTTGGCCGCATCATTGGGTTTGACGTTTTCGTACAACGTCACGATCGGTATCCCGCTGTATATCGAGATCGCGCGTCTCGCCAGTTGGTGGGGCCTGTAGCGCAAATTACCGCCGCGCCATGGCATTAGCAGCTGAACGGGCGTGCGTTGTCCACAGCGAACAAGGAGCCGCGTGAATTGGCCGACGAATCCGAGCCCCGGTGGGTCACTCCAGGTGTCGGTGCCGTGGCGGCGGCGAGCTTGTTCTCGGATACCGGTCACGAGATCACGACGTCGGTCCTGCCGACGTTCCTGACGGGCACGCTGGGCGCATCGGCGGCGGCGCTGGGTGTGATCGACGGGATCAGCGACGCTTTGATCGGCGTGATGAAGCTAGTCGGCGGCCCAATCGCTAACGACCCCAGCAAAAGAGGGCGGATCTGTTCGGGCGGTTATCTGGGCACAGCGTTGGCGACCGGAACGATTGGCGCCGCAGTGACAGTGTGGCAAGCCGGGGTGTTGCGAGCTATTGCATGGCTGTCTCGTGGCGCACGGTCGCCGGCGCGCGACGCACTATTGGCGTCGCTGAGCCCGGCGTCGGCTCACGGGCGGGCATTCGGGCTCGAACGAGCGGGCGACAACCTGGGCGCGGTGCTGGGCCCTTTACTCGCCGCCGGACTGGTGGCCTCGCTGGGTATCCGGCCAACGCTCTACCTCGCGGCCATCCCCGGCCTGTTCGCCGCGGTGGCGATCATCGTCGCCGCCCGCGAGTCCCGTCGGCGGATCCATTCCGGCAGCGAACCTTCGCGCCGGCGGTTTGAATTCGGAGCGCTGCGCGACGCCGGGATGCTGCGGGCGCTGCTGCCAGTGGCGGTGTTCGAGTTCGGCAACCTCGCGACAACGCTATTGATACTTCGAGCGACACAGCTGCTGAGCACGCCAGAACGGGCGATGACTGCCGCTGCGTCGCTTGCGATCCTGATCTATGCAGCGCATAACGTCGCTGCGACGTTGGCTTCACTGGCAGCGGGGCGGTGGTATGACCGGACCGGGCCCCGCGTGGTTTTCGCCACGGGTGCAGCCGTTTACGTCATCTCCTACGGGGTGTTCGCGGCCGGAACGCACAGCGTGCTGCTGATCGCGGTGGGCTTCGCTCTGGCTGGGGCGGGCATCGGGCTTGCCGAGCCGACTCAGTCGGCTGTCATTTCCCAGCTGCTTCCAGATCGCCTGCGCGGCAGTGGGTTCGGCGTGCTCGGGGCTGTTCAGGCGACTGGTGACCTGGTGGCGACGGTCGTGGCGGGGCTGCTCTACACACTGGCGTCGCCCGGAGTGGCTTTCGGTTATGCGGCCGCGTGGATGGCCGTTGCGGTCATCGCCGCCGGTATGTTGCGTCCGGCGCAGCGATAACTACGTCTCCTCATCGATACCTCAGCCAGACCGGGCAGGTTCGCGGCCAATTTGGGTGTGCACGATCAACGACTTCGCCTCGGCGTCGATGTCGTTGCCGGCGACCGGCTTGCTGACGGTCGGGCACAGTCCCACATCGCGCAGATCGCGACAGTCGCTGATGAACGTTGGCGCACCCCAAATAAAACCCCAACCCGGTACGGAGCCATCCGAAGAATCCCTTTACGTGGTCGGCGGATTCAGTGACGGTATCAGCGATGTCGTTGACGGCGCGATGAACTGACCCGAGAGCAAGGGCTAGTGACAAGCGAGATGTCTCACTCGTTGGCGATACGGAGTTCAGGCGGGGCCGCGTCCGTCACCCACCAGTCTCACCAGAAGTCGCGTGCCGCCGAGCGGGCTGGCATGCAGGGACGCTGCGCCGCCGTGCAATTCGGCCTGCTGGGCGACCAGCGCCAGCCCTAAACCAGACCCCGAACGCGACGCCGTCGACCCGCGGGAAAAGCGTTCGAAGACCGCGTTGCGTTCGTCCTCGGGGACCCCGGTCCCGTTGTCGTCGATAGCGATTTCTACGCCTTCGCCGGAACTGTTTACGTTAAGCCGAATTTCGCTAGCGCCACCGTGCTTGACGGCGTTGGCGATGGCGTTATCGATCACCAGCCGCAACCCCGTGGGCAGCCCCACCATCAGTACGGTGGGCGATGGCACCAGCGACACCTCTACGCCGGGGTAGGTGCGAAGCGCGTCGTGCGCGGAACGATCCAACAGTTCGGTGATGTCGAACGGGACAAAATCGTCCACGGTGGTCAGTTCGCCCTGCGCCAGCCGTTCTAGCGCCGTCAATGTCGCCTCGATCCGGCTCTGAGTGCGGATAACGTCGCCGATTACCTCCTGGCGCTGTTCGGGGGCCAACTCCAAGGTGGAAAGCACCTCCAGGTTGGTGCGCATTGCCGTCAACGGGGTGCGCAGCTCGTGTGAGGCGACGGCGGCGAAGTCACGAGCCGACTCAAGCGCTGCCCTGGTGCGTTGTTGCTCGTTGCCGATGCGGTCCAGCATCCCCTCCACCGCTTCGGCGATCTCGACGGCCTCACGCACACCGCGGACTTGAACTTCGTCAGGGCTGGACTGGGCACTGATGGCGCGGGCCTGCTGCGCTAGCAGCAGGAACGGATTAACCATGATCAACGAGATCACCCAGCCGACCAGGAACGTGCCACCAATGACGCCACCACAGATCAACAACACCCGCAGGTGCAGTTCGTTGATCCGATGCTGAGCCTCAGCCAGCGGCGCGGCGAGCGCAATCGAGGCTGGACCCGCGGAGAAGGTACGGACCCGGTATTGCACGCCGTTGATGGTGGTGTTGGCGTAGCCGTTCGCGAGTTTGGGCACAACGACATTGCTGGGCACAGACACGGTCACACCCCCGATACGTGCGGTGCGTACCAGGTCACCGTCGGTCGTGGGCCGATCGGGGTTGGTGAGCTGTGCGCTGTTGAGCAGGCTGTTGATATCGCCCAAGCTGCTGACTGAATCCAGGCGGCGGTCCAGCTGGCTGTATTGATCGTTGGTGACACCAATCCACACCCACGCACCCAGCGTGAGAACGAGAGCAATCACCGATAGTTGCGAGACGATGACGATGGTGCGCAGTGACAGCACCCGCATCGGCATATGCGCCATTCGCAACAGGCGAACCTTGGGCTTCATTATTGGGTGCTCAGCCGGCGTCCTGCGCCTGCAGCGCTTTCCTGTGACATCTTTCCTTCCGCATTGGCCCAGGCCTGGCCATCGACCTCAGGATAGCTAGCGAGCTCCCCCGCGCGCTGAAGCGTCTGCCTGCGCAGCGGTGACGCCGGCGAGCCGGCCTTCAGAAATGGACAGTCGCTGGCGTCGACCGGAGTTCCTTGATCGGAAGCATATTTCGACGTCGACCGGAAGCCGAGCGAGGTGATCAGCCCCCGAGGCCGGTGGCGGACGCGAATGCTTGGAGCTCCCGCTCGATGTCGGGTCCGGCAGGCTGGTAGACGATCTCAGTGACCCCTGACGCTGCGAATCCGGCGATCTTCTCCAGTATTTGCTCTGCACTGCCTGTCAAGCCCGTCGCGCTGGCGAACGGGATCAGGTCGGCGACGTGAGGCTCATCACGGGGATTGGCCTTCACGAGATGCCCTGCATGGATTGCGAGATGCCGCTCATCCGCGGGCTCGGCCTCGATTGCCCCGCGCCAGCTTTGCCCACCCGGAAGCGCGTCGACCCCGGCGGCGCCGCCGCGCTCGTACATGGCGTGATAAAGCACTACCGCAGCGGGCCCGGCAGCGTCGATGGCCCGTGCCGATGTCAGGTCCTCGCCCTCGTCGAGCACCGTGCCAAAGGACAGCAGCGCCCGCCAGTCGACCACTTTCGCGGCATCAGCCTGTGGCACCGCGGCGGAGAACACGCCGTCGCCGAGCTCGGCAGCAACAGCCAATCCCTTCGGGCCGTCGGCGCCGATCAGTAGTGGCACATCGATCGGTGGCTGTGCCCCGAATCCCGGCAGATGGAGCATGCGGACCTTCGCCCCCTCCCACTCCGCGGTTTCGCCGGCGAGAAGGGCCCGCAAGCAGCGTACGTAGTCGGCGACCTGTCGCCACGGCATCGGCCGCTGGCCCATCGCCATCCGGCCGGTAAAGCCTGAGCCGATTGCCACCGCGACCCGCCCGGGCGCTTGACCCGCCAGCTCGGCGATCGCGGCGGCGTTGACCATCGGATGCCGCAGGCTGGGAACGAGCACACCCGGCCCGAGGCCGATGCGCGACGTGCGCTCCGCACACCGGGTCAGAATCATCCACACATCCGGGTAGAGCGCCGGCGAGTCGTAGAGCCACGCACGCTTGTAGCCCAGTGTTTCGGCGAGCTCCACGTGGGCCGGAGTGTCGGACGCAGTCGCAAACGCACAGGAGATGTCCATTCGCAAACACTAACCAGCCAGGACCATCTATGTGCTAGGGCCCTGTTCCGCCGCTCCGAGGCGGTCGCGGATGTCGCGCGGTAGCTCGTCGAGCCAGCGTTGTTCGTTACCGGGCTCGGGCAGCACGCGACCGAATTCGACCATGTCCGTGTGGCTGAGCTCGTTCAGATACACCCATATCGCCGACTCGGGGACATTCAGCACTTGCCCGACAAGGTCTCGAATTCCCAGCAGGATCTCATTCCTGGTCGAGATGCTTCGCTTGGACCGAATGTGCCCGTACACCCACACGCCGTTTTCAGACGCTGGCTGCACACCAATGAAGTGGTCGTGCGGATTCAGCTCGTGAAACACACACTGAGTGAAGGCGACCGGGGCGCCGGTGAATTCGCTGTGGATCCGTGCTATCCCGGCTGCGATCTGGGCCTTGTGTTGGGCGGTGAGGTGGCCGCGGTGGGCGTAACACACATAAGTCGGCATGAGTTCATGATCGCCCGGCGGTCCTTGTCCGGGCCATCAGCGCACGACCTCGCGGTGTCCGGCATCCAAACGGCGGGTCCAGCCGCGCGCGTCCAGGTGTTCCAGCAACGGAATCGCGACCCGTCGAGTGGTGTCAAGGGCTTGTCGTGCTTGGCTTGTGGTGAATGGCTGCTCCAGCCGGGCCAGCTCCCGCATCGCCAGCGCGGGTGCGGTGGGCAGCAGCACCACGCCGTCGCGCAGCCGCAACACCCGACCGGCACGCTCTGCTGCGGCCAGTTCGCGGACGCCGAGTCGCAGTGCTGACAGCTCGTCGGCCTCCGGCGCATGGAATGGCTCGGCCCGCAGCCGCGCCTCCAACTCGCCTACCCCGGCTTCCGCACGACCGAGGTCATCGCGGGCGCCGGCCACCCGAATGTGCCCGCCGCCCTGCTCGAGTCCCGCGTCACGGACGACCGGGTCTAGCAGCGACTCGTCCGGCAGGGCCAGCAGGTCGCGTGCGGCACCGCGAGATAGGCCATCTGCCAACGGATCTCGAGCATGCAGCTCGTTCACCGCAGTTCGTAGTCGCTGCTGCCAGGCCTCATATGTCGGGACGTGGATCCACCAGCCGTCCAGCACCCGCACCCCGGCGGGTACCCCGGGGGCCTCATCCGGCAGCAGCCCCAATCGACGCAGATGGCTCTGCTGCACGGCACCCCTGCGGGCCACCTCGGTCCCAATGTCGCCAGCGACGTCCATACCGGCCAGCGCCGCCGCCCAGCGTGCGCTGTCGCCCCGTCGCCGCAAAACCGGCGGTTCGGCGTCAAGCACCTGAGCACCGCCGAGCACGCCGAGCCCTCGATGGCTGCCCGGGTCGCGCAACACCAACCGATCGCCGAGAACCAGCGGCAGCCGCCGGTCGAGAGTCAGCCGGCCGTGGTCGTCGTCGAAGGGTCGCAGCCGCGCGGGCACGGCCGCGGTTCCGACATGCACGACCAGTCGCGCCGGGGCTTCGGTTAATGGGCTCCCGGTAACGCGACGCACGTCGAGAGCGCGCGTGCTCGGCCACGCGCCGGGGGTGACCAGCGCGTCACCGCGGCGGATGGCGTCCCGGGACACGCCGCGCAGGTTCAGCGCCACTCGAGCCACGGGTCCCAGCCTGGGGTACGGCTCGCCGCGGCTCTGCAGCCCGCGGATCACCACCGATCGCATACGCTGCGCGCCGAGCAGGTCAAGCTGGTCGCCGCGGGCCAGCGTGCCGGCCGCAAGCGTCCCGGTCACCACGGTTCCTGCGCCGGTGATGGTGAAGGAACGATCGACCCACAACCGCAACCGCGCGGTGGTCTCCGGCGTGGGCACGTGCGAAAGCACGCGGTCGAGGGTGGCGCGTAACTCGGTCAGCCCGGTGCCGTCGACCGCCGACACGATGACGCCAGGCGCGTCGCGCAAACCGGTCTCAGACAACTCCTCACGGGCCTGCGCAAGGACGTCGGCGGCCGCTTCTGGTGCCAGGTCGGCGCGGGTGATCGCGATGATGCCGTGACGAATGCCCAACGCGGCGAGCGCGTCTCGGTGATCGCTCGACTGCGCCTGCCACCCCTCGTCGGCGGCGACCACAAAGCAGACCACCGGCGCCGGGCCGAGGCCGGCCAGGGTGTTGCTCAGGAAGCGATGGTGGCCGGGCACATCGACGAACGCGACCTCGCGACCCGACGGCAAGGTGGTCCACGCGAAGCCGAGGTCAATGGTCAACCCGCGCCGGCGCTCCTCCTCCCAGCGGTCGGGCTCCATACCGGTGAGGGCCCGGATGAGGGTGCTCTTGCCGTGATCAACGTGGCCGGCAGTGGCCAGAACGTGCGAGACGTGCGTGTGCGGGGTGTTCAGTGGTCATCCTGCAGTCGCGCCAACGCTGCACGTACAGCGGCCAGCAGACGATCGTCGTCGGATTCGGGTATGCAGCGCAGGTCGAGTAGGCAGGCGCCGTCGTGCACCCGCGGCAGGACCGCGGGGTCACCGGCGCGCAGGGCGGCGGCGGCGGGCTCGGGCAGACGGACGGCCCATCCGGGCAGGGGGACACCCGGGGCTCCCCCACCGCCGACTCGGCCGTCGTGGGCGACGACGGACGCGCCCACCGCGTCGGCGAGTAGCTGGGCCCGGGCACGCAGCCGGTCGGCGTCGGCGTGCAGGGCGCGCGTCACCGGCGACCCTCCGGCGCAGACAGTCGCCTCGAGCGCGGCGAGGGTGAGTTTGTCGGCGCGGACCGCGCGCGCCAGCGGATGCCGTGCCATCCGGGCGACCACGTCGGCGCGGCCGAGCACGATGCCTGCCTGCGGGCCACCGAGCAGCTTGTCACCGCTTGCGGTGACAACGTCCGCGCCGTCGGACAGCGCGGTGGCGGCGTCGGGCTCATCGGGCAGCAGCGGGTCGGGCAAAAGCAACCCGCTGCCAAGGTCCGCGACCAAGGGCAACTCCCTAGCCGCGGTCAAGGCCCGAAGATCGGACACGGTAACCGCGGAGGTGAACCCTGCTACCCGGAAGTTGCTCTGGTGCACCTTCAGGACGCACCCGGTCTGCGGCCCGATCGCCTCTTCGTAGTCCGTCAGGTGGGTGCGGTTGGTGGTGCCCACTTCACGCAAGCGGGCGCCGGTCGAGGCGATCAGGTCGGGCAGCCGGAACCCGGCGCCGATCTCGATCAGTTCCCCGCGGCTGACTATCACCTCGTTTCCGGCTGCCAGCGCGGTGGTGGCGAGCACCAGTGCAGCGGCCCCGTTGTTGACGACGAGCGCGTCCTCGGCGGCCGGGCAGGCGGCCAGCAGCGCTTCGCGGGCTGCGACCCCGCGCTTCGAGCGGGCACCTGTGGCGAGGTCGAGTTCCACGTCGACGTAGCCGCTCGCGGAGATCAGCGCTTCCACCGTGCCCGGGGCCAGCGGGGCGCGACCCAGGTTGGTGTGCACGACGACACCGGTGGCGTTGAGCACGGGGCGCAATGTCGTGGTGGTGCGCGCGGTCAGGGATGCCACTAGGGCGTCCTGCACCTGCTCGGGCGGCAGGTCACCGCGCCGAGCCTGGTCCTGGATATCGCGCACGGCCGCTTTTACGGCGCGTTCGCCCAGCCGGATTCGCGCCTGCTCCACCGCCGGGAGCGCCAGCAGCTGATCTGTGCGCGGAATCAGTCGGCGCGGGTCGACCTGAGTCATCTATTTTCTAGGCCTCCTCGATGGCGGAGGCGGACGGGAATCGAACCCGCCAGACCGAGCTGCTCGATCTCACCGGTTTTGAAGACCGGGGGGACCACCAGGAACCCAAACGCCTCCACCGCACAAACTAGCCCGTGCGACTGATGGCGGGCGACGCATCTTGTCACATCCGCCACAGTGGCCTCTCGGAAGGACGGTGTCCGTTTTGTCCACCTCCGAGCGACAGCGATTTGTCGCTCGAAGGCGGACAAATGGTGCACCACCTTGGCCCAGAGACCCATGTGGCAATTGTGACTAATACGCTGTTGGCATGGGCCACACGCGCCTCACCGGATACGCGCACGGCGGCGGCTGCGCCTGCAAGATCCCACCCGGTGAGCTCGAAGAAGCGGTCCGCGGTCTGATCGGACAGCCAAGCGACGACGTCCTCGTCGGGCTCGACGACGGCGACGACGCGGCCGCGGTACGAGTCGGCGATATCGCTGTGCTATCTACGGCGGACTTCTTCACGCCGGTCGTCGACGATGCGTACGACTGGGGCCGGATCGCCGCGGCTAACGCGCTTTCGGACGTGTATGCGATGGGGGGGCGCCCGGTCGTCGCGATCAACCTTGTCGGTTGGCCGCGTGACGTGCTGCCCTTGGAGCTGATGACCGAGGTGCTGCGGGGCGGGCTGGCGGTGGCGTCGGAGGCGGGTTGCCCGGTCATCGGCGGTCACTCCATCGACGACCCGGAGCCGAAGTACGGGATGGCCGTAACCGGTGTGGCCGACCCGGCTCAGCTGTTGCGCAACGACGCCGCCGAACCGGGCCTGCCGCTGACTCTCACCAAACCGCTCGGTGTCGGGCTGCTCAACAATCGGCACAAGCAGACCGGTGAGGTGTTCGAGGACGCGATCGCGATCATGACGCAACTCAACCGCGATGCCGCCGAGGCCGCCCTGTCCGCCGGTGTGCGCGCGGCCACCGACGTGACCGGCTTCGGGTTACTCGGGCACTTGTACAAGATGTGCCGGGCGTCGGGCGTGGGCGCCATCGTCGACCGGGCCGCGGTGCCGGTGATCGAGAGCGCACGCGAGGCTCTGCGCGACGGGTTCGTCTCTGGCGGGACCCGCCGCAATCTCGACTGGGTCCGGCCGCAGCTGCGGTGGGCGCCGGACGTCAGCGAGGATGACCTGCT
>DATMMZ010000069.1:0-3741 GCA_035569455.1 Mycobacterium sp.
GGGGCCGACTACGAGGTCCTGGCGGTGCTCTCGGGTCACGACGGGGACCGCATGCCCGCCCGCGACCTGTGCAACACACTGGGCTGGGAGAAGAGCCGTGTCTCCCACCAGGTGCGGCGCATGCAGAAGGACGGGCTGATCGGCCGCGAGCCCAACCCCGACGACGCCCGCAGCACCATGGTCTGCCTGCTGCCGGCTGGCCGCGCCGCCATCGAGAACGCGGCGCCGGGGCACGTGGAGGACGTCCGCCGGAACTTCATCGACCTGCTCACCCCGGCTGAGCTCGACATGCTCGCCGCCCTCAACGAACGAGTCCTGCGCCACCTGGCTACAGACGACGACTCCCCCGCCGAAGACGAGCCCTCATAGCCTTCATCAGCCGTGAGCATTTCAGCCCCCCGCATCCCAGGTCTTCGGTAGGGATCGCCCTGAAGGGCCTACCTCGATCGGGCTGCTACTTTGATCTTCACAATTGACGCTCACTGCTGCATGGAGTCCACAATCTCGGCAAGCAATTACTTTGAGATTGGCGACAACCGTGCAGTCGGCAAGGCTCTCGATATACGGAGCACCGTTTGCGAGTCTCTGCCTCAGTGATGCGAAACCCCTTGCTAAAACTAGCAAATCCGGCACCCCGCGCGGCCCAGGGAACGCGACGACGCCAAGCAGCCCTTCCGCCGCACCGGGCAGTCCCCTCGTGAGCACTCTCAGATCGGTGGCGAGTTCACGTTCCAACTTGGGCTCAAACCGCTAGCCACGAATTGGGGTCGGCGGCACCCGGATGCTGATCGTGGCCGCGCCGACCACCAGATGGCCGAGCAATTCAATCCATCAGCTGGGCGGCGACCGTCGCGCCGAGGTTCCAGCAGGCATCAAGATCGGCCTTGGTGGGCTTGCCCGACACCGCCACATACTCCGCCGCCTTCACCCAGCCCAGCCCGGCGGTGATCCCGTCGACTGCGCGCTCTGCTCCCTCGGTGCCCTCGTTGCCGTGTAGCCACAGCCCGAACGGCCTGCCCCGCGTCGAGTCGAGAAGCTGGTAATACGACTGGTCGAACGCAAGCTTGAGCGCACCGCTGATATAGCCGAGATTGGCTGGGCTCCCCAGTAGGTAGCCGTCGGCCTCCAACATCTCGACCGGGGACACCGTGAGAGCCGGTCGCCGGACAACCTCAACACCCTCGATCTCAGGGTCGGTCGCACCGGCCACCACCGCCTCAAACAGCTCCTGGCAGTGCGGCGACGGGGTGTGGTGAATGATCAACAAATGGGCCACTAGCTGGCACTTTGCTTACTAAGTGGGTATTCGTCCAAATCGTGCTTGAGCGCCCCGGACATGTATCCGAAGTTGGCCGTGGTGCCGAACAGGTAGCCGTCGGCATCGAGCATGTCCGGGATGGTCGCCGCCAGCGCCGGCCGGGAAACCACGTCCACGCCGTCGATCTCGGGATCGTTGGCTCCGGCGAGCACCGCCTCCAGCAGCTCGCGGGTGGTCGGTGACGGGGTGTGGTGCACCACCAGCAGCGTCTTGCTCACCGGCGGGCCTGCAGCTCGACCGCGGTCTTCATGGCTTCCCGGGCACGACGGCGATCCCCCGCATAGTCGTAGGCCCGGGCCAGCCGGTACCAGCGCCGCCAGTCGTCGGGGTCGCCCTCCACCTCGGTGCGCACGTTGGCGAACAGCGAGTCGGCCGCGTCTCGCTCAATCCGGCCCGACGGCCGTCGCGGGAGCGCGCTGACGTCCAGTTCCATGTCGTCTTCGGCGATGAGACGGGCCAGCTTCTGGTGAGCGAATCCGGCTCGCAGCGTGGCGATCATCGCCCACAGCCCGATGACCGGCATGATCAACACCGCCACCCCCAGGCCCACGGCGGCGGCCCGGCCCGAGCCGATCATCGCGACGGCCATGCGGCCGAGCAGCACGAAGTACGCCAGCATTGCCACGCACATGAATACGATGAGCAGCTGAATACGTACGGTGCGCCCGCTGTCGTTCATTGCAGGTTGAGTAGCGGCTCAAGACCCACGGTGAGGCCGGGACGTTCCCGGATACGACGCACTGCCAGTAGCACGCCCGGCACGAATGATGTGCGGTCGAGGCTGTCGTGACGGATGGTCAGCGTCTCCCCCTCGGTACCGAACAAGATCTCCTGGTGGGCAACCAGACCGGCCAAGCGCACCGAATGCACCGGGATGCCGTCGACGTCGGCGCCGCGAGCGCCGGGCAGGCTCGCGCTGGTCGCATCGGGGTTGGGCGGCAAGCCTTTTCGAGCCTCGGCGATCAGCTTCGCGGTGCGGGCTGCGGTACCCGACGGCGCATCGGCTTTGTGCGGGTGATGCAGCTCGATGACCTCGGCCGAGTCGAAGAATGGTGCGGCCTGCTTTGCGAAATGCATCGAGAGCACCGCCCCGATCGCGAAGTTCGGCGCGATCAGAACCGAGGTCTTGGGTTTGTCGGCCAGCCATGACTCCACCCGCTGGACGCGCTCTGCGGTGAAGCCGGTGGTTCCGACCACGGCGTGAATTCCGTTGTCAATAAGGAACTCCAGGTTGCCCATCACCACATCTGGATGGGTGAAGTCGATGACGACCTCGGTCTTGCTGTCGGTCAGCAGGCTCAGCGGGTCGCCGAGATCCACTTCCGCGGACAGGGTCAGATCCTCGGCCGCCTGCACGGCCCCTACCATTGTTGACCCCACCTTGCCTTTGGCTCCCAGCACGCCTACCCGCATGACCTTCACCCTAGACCGGGCATGCCGACTGTTCGTCGAAGCAAGAATTTCGCAAGAATTTCGCGAAGATCCGGCAAACGGTGTGCGGCAGCCTACTTTAAGGACCACCGCGCAACGAAGGAGCCGAAATGAACCGAGCACAGCGGATCTCGGGGTCAGCAGCGACGCTGTTCGTGTGGGGCGGTTTGGGGCTGGCCAGCGTGGGACTGGGTGCAGGCTTCGCCCAGGCTGATCCTTGCCCGGCCCTGCAGGCCTGCTCGAGGTGGTGCCCGGGCGACACCCTTCCGGCGGGCAGACCCATACCCTGGGAACCAGGTGTCTGCCACGACTTCTACTGGGACTCCTATGGCGTCCACGACATCGGCACCGGCAAGTTCTACTCATGGCGTTCGATTCCGTGGCGGTAGCCCTTTGTCCACAGTTCGGGATTTATCCACACGCCTCGCGCATTGCCTGGTTGGTGACAGAGCCGCTGCAATAGTGTTCGAACATGGGTTCGATCGCGATGCCAGCGGAGGTGGCTCCCGTCCTCGACGCGCTCGACGCGGCCGTGACGGCGGTTGGTGAACTCAACCTCGACAACTTTGCGCCCGCCGTCCGGCTACGCACGCTGGAGCGGCTGGAAACCGCCCGTCGGCGGCAGGTGGCGGTGAGCCACGACGTGATCGCGGGCCTCAGGAAGGAGGATGCCGCCGACGTCGGCGGTCCGGTCCACAAGGCGATCGCCGACTGGCTGCGGATCAGCTACGCCGAGGCGCGCCGCCGGATTCGCGAAGTCGAGCAGCTGTCACCGCGATTGACGCTTACCGGCCAGGAACTCCCTCCGGAATTGCCCGCCACTGCGCAGGTGTGGAGAGACGGCATGCTCGATGGGCAGCACCTGCGGGTGATCCAGACCTTCGTCCGCGACCTGCCCGAGACCACACCGGTCGCCACCGTCGAGCACGCCGAGAGTTTTCTGGCCGAGCAAGCCACCAGGTTGCGCCCCGACCAACTGGAAAGAGCCGCCC
>DATMMZ010000070.1:0-9753 GCA_035569455.1 Mycobacterium sp.
ACTCCACCCGAGCAATCCTCGACTACGACCTCAATGACCCATGGCCGGGTGAGGGCGACGGGCTGGTGACGGTTGACCGCGGCTTCATCGATATGCGAGCCACCGGAAAATCGGCAGATAAAGGGGTGCAGGTGCGGACCAGGAAGGTGGTCCACATCACGGGTCTAAGTCCCGCGGCGCAAGCGAGATTGGTCTGTATCAGCGGATACGGCACGGCGTCGGAAGAGTTTCTCTTGGGCGCCGCGGCCAATCCACCGCCGAACGCCGTGCCATGGAAGGCGCCCGTCGGCGGCAAGGATACGTCCGAGGAAGGTGGGGCCAAACCCGCCGAACCCCCCAGCTACATCGCAACCGCGGCCTTCAAAGTGTGGAATGACTGCGTCCAAGAGGTGATGACAAGGAATCTGGATATATCCGAGAAATGGCTTGACGGCGCGCTAAACTTCACCGATCTCGCGAATTACAGCAAGGACGTGAGCGGGCTGCTGCTGACAGCGCCGTGGGAATTCCTTGCAGCAATGAACCAACCTGGGTATGCGGGCAATCCACCGAACCAGACGCGCCGACGGGGTCCGACATGAGCAACAGGCAGAAGCGTTTCCGGCAGGCTACCGCGGTGCCGCGGGGCCTGATGGAGGGTATGACCGAGATCGCCAGGGATGCCGCCCAGCAAAACGACGCCGGCACCCTGGGCGTGGACGGCTGGATCCGGACGGGTCATCAGATGATCGACATGGGGATGAGGGCCTATGCAGGCCTGTTTCAAGCCCTCATCACCGGTCCGTGGTGGGCCGCCGCACCTGCCTCCGGTGAACCCGAACCTTCCGAACCCATTAAGGTGCCCGCACAGCGCTATCCGCGGAAGTTCACGATCGTCCAGCCCTTCGTGCGGGTCGGCATCCCCCGGATGCGCATCCCGGACCATGCGATCAGGTTCGAGCCGGAGGAGCTACCGGCTGGCACGGACGAGTTCAAGGTCGCGCTGACGGACGACAACTTCGTCGGTGCGACCTACAAAGCAACGGTCCGCCTGAGCCCGGCGGCCGCCATTCGGGACGCGAAGGCCGAAGATCCTTTCGAAGTAATCGTTGGCTTATGAGGGATTTTGAGTACCCGCCCGACAATCGATGAGCTGCTCGACCGCGCGGTCCACGCGATAAATCGTGGCGACCGCGCCACCGCCGACGCACTCGCCGGACAGGTGCTGGCCGTCGACCGCAGCAACCTCGACGCCGAGGAACTGCTTGCCGCCCCCGCGGAGCATGGTGAGATCCGGCGCCTGACGATTCTGTTCGCGGATCTGGTGGATTCCACGGCGTTGTCCACCCGAATCGGGCCCGAGGTCTACCGCACGGTGGTCGGGCGGTACCGCGAAATCGTGCGTCACGTCGTCGACCGCTACGAGGGTCACATCGGCTCAACAAAAGGTGACGGGCTGCTGGCCGTGTTCGGGCATCCGAAAGCCCACGAGAACGACGTGAGGCGGGGCGTTCAGACCGGACTCGACATCACACGCGAGGTCAGCGCCCTCAGCGAGCGGGTTCGACGACGTTTCGGGTTCGACATCAGCGTGAGGGTTGGCATTCACCGTGGACTCGTCTACCTCGATACCGCCCAAGACGACGTCTACGGTTTCGGAGCCAACCTCGCCGCGCGAATCTGCAGCCTCGCGGAACCGGGAACCGTCGATGTCTCGGAGACGATCGAACAGCTGGCCCACGATGCGTTCCAACTTGCGCCGCTGCCGCCGCAAGAGGTGAAGGGCGTGGACAGTCCGGTCGTCCACTACCGCGTGGTGGCTGAGCGCGACATCCCAAAGAATCTGCGCGGACCCCTGGTCGGCCGGCAAGATGAGCTCGCGTACCTCCAAAGAAGCTGGTCGGAGGCGATGGCAGGCAGGCTGGCGACGCGGGCAATCGCTTTTGAGGGTGAGGGCGGGATCGGCAAGTCTCGCCTTGCCTATGCCGCGGTGGACATGGCCCACCGGACAGGCGGTGTGGTGCTGGGGTTGTTCGGATCGCCGTTCCACACCGACGTCGGTTTGCGCCCGGTACGGCGGTTGCTGGAACGCCGCTGCGGCATCAGGCACGACGACGATCCCACGGATCGCCTGCACAGATTGAGGACCGAGGTTGCGCTGCGCTCAATGGACCCGGACGCTGTGGTCCCGATGTTGGCGCCCGTGCTCGGCGTCGGTCCCGAAAGCGGTTACGAACCGATTCGCGCAAGCGGGGAAAAGCTGTACGAACGGATCACCAAGAGCATTCATGATTACCTGCTCGCGTGTCTCGGCCCCCTGCCAGGGCTGGTGCTGGTCGAGGACATGCACTGGTTCGACGAGGACACCACTGAGGTAGTGCAGGCGCTGCTGCGCGAGGACCTCGGCCGGCTGCTCGTGGTCATAACGGGACGCGAGCTGCCCTCACTGCCTGGCAGGACACAGGTGTTCGACGTCAAGCCCCTTAGCGACAGGGAAGCTGACAAGCTCATCCTCGCCCTCCATCCAGACATAAGACCCGATGCGCGAAGGGCCGTCCAAAAACGCTGCGACGGCATTCCGCTTTACATCGAGGAGGTTGTGGCCAAGCTCAAATAGCAACCCTTCGATTCCGGCGGATCCGCCCAGGTGCCCGACACCCTGTATGAAACGTTGTTCGCGCGACTGCGATCCAGCACAAACGCGCTCCTAGTTGTCGAGGCGGCCGCGCTCATCGGCAGCCTCGTCGATGGACGCTTGCTGTCCTCGGTGGTCGACCTCGACAAGAGCGAGGTCGATGATGTGCTCCAAGAACTCGCGCGTGGCAAGGTGCTCCAACCCGTTCGGGCAGATAGCTGGCACTTCCAGCACGAGCTTCTGCGTGAGGTAGCCGCCGAGCTCTCGCCGCCTAGTGTTCGCCGCAGACTGCACAGTCGTATCGCCGACGCCCTCGTCGGCGCGGTGACCGACGCGACCCCCGAGTGGCTGCTGGTGGCGCACCACTACGAACAAGCTGAGCGTTTCGACGACGCGGCATCGGCGTGCCGGAAAGCGTCAGCCAACGCCCGGCAGCGAGGTGCGCTTGGCGAAGCGCGCAACCACCTCACCCGCGCACTGGAGAATGTGGAGCGGCTGGCACCGAGTTCCGCGCGTGATCGGGACGAGGTCGCGGTTCGCATGGAGCGTGGGTTCCTCGCGTCGGCGGCAACGGGCCACGGAAGCAGTGAGGTTGCAGCGGAGTTTGAGCGGTGTTTGGAGCTCATTGGAACCGAGCCGAGTCTGGAACTGTACGCGATTTTCAGCGCCCTCTGGAGCTACTACGCCACAGTCGGCGACCTGCGACGAGCGGCGCAGCTTATTGAGGCACTGAAGACCAGGCTCGTGGACATGCCGGATTGGTACCGGTCGGCTAATCACGTGAGAATCGGCTCGCTGGCGGTGTTCCGCGGCGACTTCCACAGCGCGCGTGCCACGTTGGAGGCGGTCGCGGAGGCGGTCGATGCGGCGGGTTCGCCGGACATCGAAGGTGCGTGGTTCGCGCCGAATGATCCGCTGACGGGGATGTACGCGTTTGTCGCGCTTACCCGGTTCGTGCAGGGCGATCTGAGCGGCGCGGAGACCGCCTTCAACCAGATGGAAGAACGGTGTGAAGAGCTGAGCTTCCCGCACGGCGCGTTCAGCCTTTGTTATGGCCGAACGATAGAGGCGTTGGTACGCACGGAAGCAGGCCAGCACGACCGCGCAATCGAGCTCGTCGACGAGGTCGCCGGCCGCGGCCAGCAGAACGGCTTCGATGAATGGGTCATGGTTGCGGCGAGCGCAGGGGCCCGCTCTCGTGCGCTCGCTGCGCTCGACGCGGGCGAGACCGATTCCGCGGTGTTGGAATCGCATATCAAAACCCTGACCGCAGTCGTTGAGTCGTGGCGCGCAGCCGACCTGAAAGCGTTCCTCGAGTGGTACGACGGCGCATTAGTGCAGGTGCTGCTGGCCGCTGGTATGAAGGACGCGGCGCGCGAACGCGTTGACCTTGCGCTGAAGACGGCCGACGAGACCGACTGGCACATGTTCGACGCCGAGTTGCTGCGGTTGCGGGCTCATACATTGCCCGATTCGGACGCCCGGCGCACGGGTCTTCGAGCGGCCGTCGAACGGGCCCAAACGCAGGGTGCGCTGGTCTTCGAACTACGGGCCGCTGCAGACGATTTCGAACTGACCGGTGAGCCGGCGCGCGCCGCACTGAAGGACGTGCTGAGCCGCTTTCCCGCTGATCAAACCTGGCCTGCGCTGGCGCGCGCGCGAGCGCTCCTGGGGTGAGGCGGTCGCACGGACGGGTGGCCATCCTCGGTGGAGGCGTGGCCGGACTCAGCGCCGCCTGGCGGCTCAGCGAACCTGGTTGGCGCGATCGCTTCGACTCGATCACCGTTTATCAGCGCGGCTGGCGCCTGGGCGGCAAGGGCGCGTCCAGCCGCGGGGAGCACGGACGGATCGAAGAGCACGGCCTGCATGTCTGGCTGGGTTCCTACGAGAACGCCTTCGCGTTGCTTCGTGAGTGCTACGCCGAACTCGACCGTTCCACAACGGATCCTGTGGCACCGATCCGTACGTGGGATGAGGCGATGGCCCCTTCCGACAGCCTCGGGATGGCTGACCGGTGGGGCAATGACTGGCTGGTATGGCCGGGACGGTTCGCGCGCAACGACGAGCTACCGGGTGAGCCGGACGCAGCGGGCCGAGAGCTGACCGTAGTCGGATTCCTGCGACGAGCCCTTCAACTGATACTCGACTTTTCGGAGTCACTGGGCGAGGTCACCGCCGACGGCTTGGTTCTGTCCAGCTCACCCGAGAGGACAGCAACACGCTGGATCGAAGTGGTGCAGCGCGGCGCGCTCGCCACATTGACCGTGTTGGCCAGTCCCCTTCCGCCCGAAGCTATTCGGGCGGGCTTGCTCGGCCGACCCCTGGATGTCCTACGCGAGGCACTCGACTACGAAAATCGGCCCGACCACAAGCGGTTCTGGCTGCTGCTGTCGCTCTTGACTGCCACGGCGCGCGGGCTGGTCGCCGACAATCTGGTCACCGACCCTCGAGGTTTCAGAGCCATCAACGACGAGGACTATGGCGCGTGGATTCTGCGTCACGGCGCGCATCCGGATGTGCTGGAGTTCCCGCTCGTGCGTGGCCTCTACGACATGGTGTTCGGATACGAGGACGGCGACTTCGCCCGGCCCGCGTTCGCCGCAGGGTTGGGTGTATTGCTCACCGGGATAGCGCTTTTCCAGTACAAGGGTGCGTTCTTCTGGAAAATGACCGCCGGGATGGGCGACGTGGTGATCGCGCCCCTGTACCAGGCACTGCGCAGGCGGGGCGTCGAGTTCGAATTCTTCCATCGCCTTGATGCTTTGCACCTCGATGACGGCCGCCAGGCCATCGATGCGATCACGATGGGTCGTCAGGTTAAGCTCGCCGACGGTGCCGTTCACTATGAACCGTTGACTACGATCCGGGGCCTTCCTGTCTTCCCGAATGCCCCGCTGGCCGACCAGATCGATGAAAAGGCCGAAATCGATGACCTGGAGTCGCATTTCGGCATTCGCGACGATGTCGAGACGCGTGTCCTCCGTCGGGGCGTCGACTTCGATCAGGTCGTTTTGGCGGTGTCGCTCGGAATGGTTGAGCTGGTGGCGACGGAGCTGATCGCCGACCGTCCGGAATGGGCAGACATGACAACACATCTGCGCACCGTTGCCACCCAGGCGTTTCAACTCTGGCTACGCCCGGAGGAGTCCGCGCTTGGATGGGACCGCCCAGGTGTCACGACAAGTGGTTACGTTGGCCCATTCGACACCTGGGCGTCGATGCCGCAGACGCTGTGGGCCGAGGACTGGCCCGATGACGATCGCCCACGCACCGTCGCGTATTTCTGCGGCGCCCTCGACGCGGCGTGGCCGACCACCGACGACCACGCCGACTACGTCAGCCGCTGCCGGCAGCAGGTACTCACTCAAGCGGTCGAATATCTCGACCACCACGTCGGGCTGTACCTACCCGGTGCGGTAACCGAACAGGGGTTCGCGTGGCATCTGCTCAGTGGCGCAAACAGTAATAAGGGCCTCTGTGCGTTGGACACCCAGTACCTCAGTGTGAACATCGACCCCTCCGATCGGTACGTACAGTCGGTTCCGGGCTCGGACAAGTATCGGCTGCGGCCGGATGAAAGCGGTTATGACAACCTGGTTTTGGCGGGTGACTGGACCGATTCGGGCATCAATGCCGGATGCATCGAGGCAGCCGTCCTATCGGGCCTGCAGGCAGCCAACGCCATGCTTGGCCGCGGCCGGTATTACCGGATCCGCGGCTTCTACATGCCCTGACCAGCCTTCAGTTCAGGCGGGCGCTGTTGATGGTCAATCCGGCGGCGGGGAGCCGCTGCAGAAGTGCGTCGCCCATCGCGGTGACCGGCGTCAGCACACCGCACCGGTCGGTCAAGCGGTCCCTCTGGAACGCAAGGGTGAGGGCGCTCTCGCCCAGCATCACGGCCGATGCCGAAAACCCCGGGTCGGCGTGCTGAGTAATCGTGCCGACATACCGCGCGCCGCTCGTGGTGGTGGTGTACGTCTCGATCTTGTAGTAGCCTCGCGATCCTTCCGTGTGTCCGATGCCGGGCGGAGGTGTGATGCTGTCGACCAGTCCGCGGGGAAGCAATTGCAAGTACCGCCCCCCGACTCGCACCGCGCCCGCGATGCTTGCGTTGGCCATCGCGGCCATGACCGGTGCGGCGAACGACGAACCCATACTCATGGTCTCGGTGTACCGCAACCGGCGGCCGTAGGCCCAATTGAGCAGCGCGTTGCTGCGCCGTACACAGCGAGTGTTGTACAGAGCCATGAGATAACCACCGGTCCACAACCCAGACAGTTCGGGTGCAATTTCGGCGCCACTGCGCAATGGCAGATCCGGCTGAGGTCCCAGTTCGGGCTCGGCGCTGCGGTCGGGGCTGAGGCTGTAGGGGTCGTCGAATAGTCGCCGCATCTCGGAATCCTTCGAGCCGAGGCGCATCAGTTCGAGCATCGTAGTGAACGTACCGCGCGACGAACCGCCGGAGTACGTCCGCAAGACGAATGTGGTGTCTACCAATTCACCGGCGTCGTCTTCCACGACCCGGCGGTGCAGCGCATAGACATTCAAATCTGAAGGGATCGAGTCGAATCCGCAGGAGTGCACAATACGGACGTCGTTGTCCGCGGCCCGCTTGTGGTATCGGTCGATGCTGCTGCGGACGAACGGAACCTCACCCGTCAGATCGGCGTAGTCGGTTCGGGCCGCGGCGCAAGCCGCCACCAATGGTAGCCCAAACCTGCTGTACGGCCCGACCGTGCTGAGCAGCACCCGAGTTCGGGCCGCCGTCGCGTTCAGCGCCGACGCGTCTTCCACGTCGACGGCGATCAGCGGCCAGTCGTGTGCGCTGGTGCCGAGTGTATGTTTGACGGCCCCCAGCCGTTCGGCCGAGCGACCGGCCAGCGCGACGCGGATACCCGGCGCGGTTTCGGCCAGGTATTGGGCGGTCAGCTTGCCGACGAAGCCGCTGGCGCCATAGAGCATGATGTCGAAGTCACGCTGCCCGGCGCGCATGGTAGTTGACGCTACCCGACCACCGTTGACGGTAGGCCGCGATGGATGACGGCGATCGGCTCAACGCCGCGGAGCTGCGCATGCTCGCGGGAGGGTTGCTGTTGGCCGGCACGGACACCACGCGGAACCAGGTGGCGGCCTCGGTGCAAGTCCTGCGCGCGCACCCGCAGCAGTGGGAGCTGCTTCGTGCGCAGCCGGAACTGGCGATGAGCGCGGTTGAGGAACCCATGCGCCATTCGCCGATCGCGTGCGGAACCCTTCGCCTTGTGGTCGAGGACGCCGAGCTCGACGGCTACACACTCCCAGCCGGCACGACGGTCCTGGTGAATACCGCTGCGGCCAACCGTGATCCGGCGGTCTACGACGCCCAGACCGCGGCGACATCACTCGCGAGGGGCGCGAGATCGCCGAGGCGCTGAACGTCCTCGCGACCCGGCTGGCGAACCCGCGCATTGCCGGACCGGTGCCATGGAAGCCGATGGTGGGCCTAAGCGGACCGAAGAGTCTGCCCATCGAGTTCGACACCCGTCGGTAGTCATCTACCGGCTGCCCGCGTAGGGTCCGAATCGTGAATCTGCGCACGACATCCGACGGCGCGGTGCTGGTGTCAGCGGACAACTTCACCAGGGCCGAAAGCGATTTGTACTTCAGCAACGTGGTCAAGGACAGCGGGTTCGGCAAGTTAATGCACATCCGTGATCTCACGCCGTTGGACAAGCAGCTGGTGGTGCGCTCGAACCGAGACACCCTGTATTCGGCGGGCGTCTTCGACCTCGACGGCGGGCCGGTCACGGTATCGCTGCCCGACGCGGGCGGCCGATTCATGTCGATGCAGGTGATCACCGAGGACCATTACGCGCCCGCCGTGTTCTACGGGCCGGGCGAGCACACTCTCACCCGCGACGATGTCGACACGCGGTACGTAATGATCGCAATCCGTACCCTGGTCGATCCCAACGATCACGCCGATCTCGATGAGGTTCATGCGCTCCAAGACGCCGTCGCAGTGCAACAAGGGGACACCGGCAGTTTCGAGATTCCCAACTGGGACCCCGTGAGCCAGAAGACCGTCCGCGACGCGCTTGTTCAACTCGGGACCACGTTGCCTGACTCCAAGCAGATGTTCGGCACCAAGGATGACACCGACCCGGTGCGAAGACTGATCGGCTCAGCTGTGGCATGGGGCGGCAATCCGGAAAAAGATGCCATCTACTTCAACGTCCATCCGGCCAAAAATGACGGCGCCACCGCGTATCGGCTCTCCGTGGACCAGGTGCCGGTCGATGGGTTCTGGTCAGTCACCGTCTACAACAAAGACGGTTACTTCACACCCAACCCGCAAAATGCCTATTCGCTTAACAACATCACCGCCCAACGCGGCGCCGACGGCAAGATCACCATTCAGTTCGGCGGGTGCAGCGGCGCGACAGCAAACTGCCTGCCTATCACACCCGCATGGAACTACCTGGTCCGGCTGTACCGACCGCAGGACACGATCCTCAACGGCGAGTGGACATTCCCCGAAGCCCAACCGATTTCGTGATCGACGGCGTCAGCCGAAGTTGGTCTCGTTGTGCACGAGCTTTGGCTGCAGGCGCTGTAGAACGGCGCGGGCTGTCCCGGTGGCGTTCAGGGAAGTGCCGGGTGATCCGAAACCCAAGGATGGGCCGATTCCAGTTGGGCGGCAACACGAATGAGGACATCTTCCCGGCCGTAGGCGGCGGCGAGCTGGATGCCGATGGGGAGGCCCTCGGCATTGCGGTGCAGCGGGAGGCTGATCGCCGGCTGCCCACTCATGTTGAAGGGCGGCGTGAACGCGGCGAACTGCCCGGCGCGGCGCATCGGTGCCGTTGGGTGCTCGGGATTGTTCTCGAACTCCGTCAGTGCAAGCGGCGGCTCGGCCACCGTTGGCGTGAGCAGCAGGTCCCAGCCGTCCGCCCACCACTGCTGCAGCGATCGCCGGAACGCCCATCCTGCCGCCTGCGCCGCGGCGTAGTCGACGGCGCTCAACCGCTGCGCCTGCTCGACAAGCACCCAGTTCACCGGCTCGATGTCGTCCGCGGTCACCTCGCGCCCGAGCGTTTCGCTGAATCCGCGCGCCGCCATCGCCATCTGCGTCGCCCACAGCGCCATGAACTTCTGGGGCA
>DATMMZ010000071.1:0-19315 GCA_035569455.1 Mycobacterium sp.
CATCGACCACGGGGTGACGGTGGCCGCGGGGACGCCGACGGAACTGATGCGCACCGGCGCTAAAGACCAGTTGCGGTTCACCGCGCCGCCGCGGCTCGACCTGTCCCTGTTGGCCGCTGCGCTGCCGGAGGACTACAAGGCCACCGAGATGACTCCGGGCGAGTACCTGGTGGAAGGCCCGGTGGACCCGCAGGTGCTGGCGACGGTCACCGCGTGGTGTGCGCAAATCGACGTGCTGGCCACCGATATGCGCGTCGAGCAACGCAGCCTCGAGGATGTGTTCCTGGAACTCACGGGTAGGAAGTTGCGACAGTGACGGACTCGAGTGCTCCCCTGTTTCCGCCGGGCACCTTCACCCCTGACCCGCGGCCCAATACCGTGCCCCGGATGCTCGCCGCACAGTTCAACCTGGAGTTGAAGCTGCTGCTGCGCAACGGCGAGCAATTGCTGCTGACCATGTTCATCCCGATCACGCTGCTGGTCGGGCTCACTCTGCTGCCGTTCGGCTCGTTCGGCCAGAATCGCGCCGCCACTTTCGTGCCGGTCATCATGGCGCTGGCGGTGGTCTCCACCGCGTTCACCGGGCAGGCCATCGCGATCGCATTCGACCGCCGTTATGGCGCGCTCAAGCGGCTCGGAGCCACCCCGCTGCCGGTCTGGGGAATCATCGCCGGCAAGTCACTGGCGGTGGTCGCCGTGGTGTTTTTGCAGGCGATCATCTTGGGCGCCATCGGCTTTGCGCTCGGCTGGCGACCCGCTCCGGCGGCCTTGGCGCTGGGCGCGGTGATCATCGCGCTGGGCACCGCGGGCTTCGCGGCCCTTGGGCTGCTACTCGGCGGCACCCTGCGGGCCGAGATCGTCCTCGCCATCGCCAATCTGATGTGGTTCGTCTTCGCCGGGTTCGGCGCGCTGACCCTCGAGACGAGCATGATCCCGACGGCGGTGAAGTGGGCGGCCCGGCTCACCCCGTCGGGTGCGCTCACCGAGGCGCTGTCGCGGGCGATGAGCCTGTCGGTGGATTGGTTCGGCGTCGCGGTCCTGGCGGCGTGGGGCACCCTGGCGGCGCTCGCCGCGTTGCGCTGGTTCCGCTTCACCTGAGCCCTTAGAAGGCTGCCGAGCCGCTCCCGACACTGCAACCACGAACACGACACGCCGGCGCGGGTGTGCGTAGCTGCAGTGTCGGCGCCGCCGCCCGTGCTATGGGTTACTACGGAGTGTAGTTTTCGTTGCCTTACGATCGGGCGGTGCCCGTCGGACGATTCCTAGTGCGGTTGGTGGACCTGCTCCCCGAGCCCAGCCTGGGCGTCCAGCGGGTCATCGCGGCAGCCGTCATCCTCACGCAGGGCGGGATCGCCATCACCGGCGCGATCGTCCGCGTCACCGCGTCGGGCCTGGGCTGTCCTACCTGGCCGCAGTGCTTTCCGGGCAGCTTCACCCCGGTAGCCGTCGCCGAGGTGCCACGAGTCCACCAGGCCGTCGAGTTCGGCAACCGGATGATCACCTTCGCCGTGGTCATTACCGCGGTGCTGGCCGTGCTGGCCGTGACCCGGGCACGCCGGCGGACCGAGGTCCTGGTCTATGCGTGGCTAATGCCGGTCTCGACGGTCGTACAGGCGTTGATCGGTGGCATCACGGTGCGAACCGGCCTGCTGTGGTGGACGGTGGCCATCCATCTGCTCGCATCGATGACGATGGTGTGGCTGTCGGTGCTTCTTTACGTCAAGATCGGCGAGCCTGACGATGGGGTGGTTCGGGAACGGGTGGCCAAGCCGCTGCGTGCACTGACGGCGCTGAGCGCGGTGAACCTGGCCGCGGTGCTGGTGACGGGCACGCTGGTCACCGCGGCGGGTCCGCACGCGGGCGACCGAAGCCCCAGCCGGACGGTGCCACGACTGAAAGTCGAGATCACCACCCTGGTGCACATGCATTCGTCGCTGCTGGTCGCCTACCTCGCGCTGCTGGTCGGGCTGGGCTTCGGGCTGTTGGCGGTCGGCGCCGCCCCGGCTGTCCGGCTGCGACTGGGCGTGCTGCTGGCCCTGGTGTGCTTACAGGCCGCCGTCGGCACCACGCAATACTTCACCGGGGTGCCCGCCGCCCTGGTGGCCATCCACGTGGCAGGCGCGGCGGCCTGCACCGCGGCCACCGCGGCACTATGGGCGTCGATGCGAGAGCGGACCGAGCCCCAGCCGCTCCAAAGCTGACTCCACGGCCACCGCGAACTCGCGCTGGGCAAGTTCGCGGGCGTCGGCGTCCAACCGTCGAAAGCCCAGCGACGGCTCCACCAATTGCAGCTCCAGCAACGCCGAACCGCTCAAATGGGCTCGTGCGTAGAGCAATTCGCTTGCGTCGACGCCCACTTGGGCCGCCGCGGCGGCCAGCGCGGCGACGCCGACATCCCAGATTTCGAAGTCCGGCTCGGCCGGAAACGCGTGCGACGGCTGGCCCCCGATAAAGACCAGCACCGTTTCAGGAGCCGAGCCGCCAGGCTGCACCAACACGCTTTGGCCGGCCGCGTGCAATTCGGCGGCGTACACCGAGGCCGCCCGGCCGGCGTAGCGCCGCGTGCCGGTTCCGATGGTCGGGCTGACGAAGACGTCGCCCGTGCGCGGCAGCCGGACCCGGTCGCCCGGCGCGAATACCTCACCGGCCACCGTCGGCACCCCCCGGTCCGCGAGGTCCGCCAAGTAGCGCCGGTCGGCGTTCCAGGCGACGACGGCGGGTGCGTTCAGCAGATTGGTCACGCCGGCGGTCCAGGCCAGGAACTCGTCGAGCCGATCGGCGTAGTCGTGAGTGGCCCGCAATATCACCAGATGCGCGCGGGTGACTTCGCGGTCGTCCCAGGACAACCAACGGGCATGCAGACCACGGTGTCGCAGCGCAGCGACCAGCCCGGCGTCGTCGCCGTCACCGGTGACTTGCTGCGGACAAGCGGCCAGCACGATGCGGGGATGGAAGACGTCCGGCCGTGCGAGCTTCATGCCCGGGCATGATAACCACATGTACGCAATCGAAATCACCGAAACCGGCGGTCCCGAAGTCTTGCGCTACGTCGAGACGGCGCAACCCGCACCCGACCAGGGCCAGCTGCTGATCAAAGCAGAGGCCATCGGCGTCAACTTCATCGACACCTATTTCCGCGAGGGCAAATATCCGCGCCAGTTGCCGTTCGTTATCGGCTCCGAGGTGTGCGGCACCGTCGCCGCTCTCGGCGAGGGGGTCGACGGTTTCCGCGAGGGCGACCGCGTGGTCAGCGCCGCGGCGAACGGCGGCTACGCCGAATTCGCGGCTGCACCAGCATATTTGACCGCCAAGGTGCCAGACGGCGTGACTTCCGAGGTGGCGGCGTCGGTGCTGCTGAAAGGCCTCACCGCTCATTACCTGCTGAAGTCGGTGTATCCCGTGCAAAGCGGCGATGCGGTGCTGGTGCATGCGGGCGCCGGGGGTGTCGGGTTGATCCTGACGCAGTGGGCACGCCTGCTCGGCTCCCGTGTTATCACCACCGTCTCGACGGCTGAAAAGGAGCGACTGTCCCGGCAGGCCGGCGCCCACGAGGTGCTCTCCTACCCCGACGACGCCGAGCAGTTCGGCCAGCAGATTCGTGCGCTGACCGGGGGCGCCGGTGTGGCGGCGGTGTACGACGGCGTCGGTGCCACCACATTCGACGCCAGCCTCGCCAGCCTGGCCATCCGCGGGACGCTGGCGCTGTTCGGCGCCTCCAGCGGACCGGTTCCGCCGATAGATCCGCAGCGCCTCAACGCCGCGGGCTCGGTGTTCCTCATCCGGCCGTCGCTGGTCCACTTCATGCGCACCGCAAAGGAGTTCAGCTGGCGGGCCGACGAACTGTTCGACGCGGTTGCCGGCGGAGCCATCACCACCGAAGTCGGCGGACGTTATTCGCTGTCCGAAGCGGCCCGCGCCCACCAGGATCTGCAGGGTCGCAAAACCACTGGCTCGCTCGTGCTGCTCCCTTAGTCACATCCGCCACACCGGCCCCAGGCCTAGGAGATCGGCTTTTTGCCCGCCTCCGAGCGACAGAAATTGTCGCTGTGAGGCGGACAAAAGGTGTGCCTCCCCGCCGCGAGACGCATGTGGCGGATGTGACTTGGCCGCCGATCAGAGCAACGTCGGCAGCCCGAGCGCCGAGTCGACCGCCAAGGCGCAGCACACCAGCGCCAGATAGTTATTCGACTGCAGGAACAGTCGCAGTGGCTTGACCGGCTCGCCGACGCGGACCCCCGCGTACAGCTGATGGGCCATCGTCAGGAACCACGCCCCGGCCACCGCCGCGACCGCCGCGTAGAGCCACCCGGTCGCCAGCGCCAGCACCAGCGTCGCCAGCACGGTGAGCCAGGTGTAAATCAGGATCTGCTTGGTGACCTGGCGCTCGGTCGCCACGGCCGGCAGCATCGGGACGCCGGCAGCTTTGTAGTCCTCCTTGTACCGCATCGCCAATGCCCAGGTGTGCGGCGGCGTCCAGAAGAAGATGATCGCGAACATCGCCAACGCCGGCCAGCCGATGGTGTCCGTGACCGCCGACCAACCGATCATCACGGGCATGCAGCCGGCCGCACCCCCCCACACCACGTTTTGGGACGTGCGGCGTTTGAGCAACAGCGTGTAGACGAACACGTAGAACGCCACGGTCCCGATCGCCAGCAGCCCCGACAGCAGGTTGGTCGTCCACCACAGCCAGAAGAAGGAGCCCACAGTCAAGACCAGCCCGAGCACCAGGGCGTTGCGGGTGGGCACCGCGTCCCTCGCCAGCGGCCGCCGCGCGGTTCGCTTCATCAGCTTGTCGATGTCGGCGTCTGCCACACAGTTGAGCGTGTTGGCGCCGCCTGCGGCCATTATCCCGCCGATCAACGTGTTGAGGATCAGCAGCGGGTTCGCGTGGCCGCGGTCGGCGAGCAGCATCGCGGGTATCGCGGTGACCAAAAGCAGCTCGATGACCCGCGGCTTGGTCAACGCCAGGTACGCCAAGAACGTGCCGCGTACTCGGCTTGGCGCGACGCGCCCGCGAACGCTCACGCAAATAACTCCCTTGGGGTCGCAGCAGCGCGCCAGCATCTACTACAGAGGATGGTAGACGGCTAGGGGCCACCGGGAACAGTTCGGGGTCGATTGACCTCGGGATGGTTCATCCGTTGCGGCGTCGGAGCACCGTCCGTGCGGTCTCTACCACCCGGTCCGGAGTGAAGCCGAACTTGGTAAGCAGCTCCTTCAACGGCGCGGACGCCCCGAACGTTTCCATGCCGATCACGGCCCCGTCGAGCCCGATGTAGCGGTGCCAACCGTGTGTCGACGCCTGCTCGACTGCGACGCGGGCGCGCACCGAGGGCGGCAGCACTTCGTCGCGGTAGGCCTGCGGTTGCTTCTCGAACAGCTCAAGGCACGGCATGCTCACCACCCGCGCCCGCACTCCCTCGGCGGTCAGCTGCTCGTAGGCCTGCACCACCAGCGACACCTCGCTCCCGGTCGCCATCAGGATCAGCTCCGGATTGTCGGCCGACGCCAGCACGTAGGCGCCCTTGGCAAGACCGGATGCCGGCGCGTACACCGAGCGGTCCAGCGTCGGCAGATTCTGCCGGGACAGCACCAGGGCGACGGGCTCGTGCTTGAGCTGCGCGATGAACCGCCACGCCTCGGCGACCTCGTTCGCGTCGGACGGGCGGATGACTAGCAGGCCGGGGATCGCGCGCAGTGACGGTAGCTGCTCAACCGGCTGGTGTGTGGGGCCGTCCTCCCCCACGCCGATCGAGTCGTGGGTGAAGATGTTGATCGTCGGGATCTCCATGATCGCCGAGAGTCGGATCGCGCCGCGGGCGAAATCGGAGAAGATCATGAAGCCCGACCAGAAGGCGCGGATTTTGGACAGGGCAAGCCCGTTCGTGACTGCACCGGAAGCGAATTCGCGCACGCCGAAGTGCAGATTGCGCCCGCCCGGATTGTCCGCCTGCAGGTCACCGGCGCCGTCGAAGGTCAGCCGCGTCTTGGTCGACGGCGCCAGGTCCGCGGCGCCGCCGATCAGCCACGGGTAGTTCTTCGCCAGTGCGTTCAGCACCTGCCCGGACGACGCCCGCGATGCGATGCCCTTCGGGTCGGCGGGGAAGGTCGGGATGTCGGCGTCCCAGCCGTCGGGCAGTTCGCGACGCTGCATCCGGTCGAGCTGGTCGCCCAGGTCGGGGAATTCGGCTTGATAGGCCTCAAAGGCCGCCTTCCACTCGCCGCTCAGCCGGGCGCCACGGGCTCCGATCCCATCGGCGAAGTTCTGGTAGACACCATCGGGGACGAAGAACTGATCGTCGGGCGGGAAGCCGTAGAACGCCTTGGTCGCGCGGACCTCGTCCTCCCCGAGCGGCTCGCCGTGTGCGGCGGCGGTGCCCTGCTTCGTCGGTGCGCCGTAGGCGATGTGGCTGTCGACGATGATCAGCGTAGGGCGGTGTTGCTCGCGCGCGAATGTTTCGAACGCGCGGCCCAGCATCTGCAGGTCATTGGCATCGCCCACCCGGGTGACGTTCCAGCCGTAGCCGACGAACCGGGTGGCGACGTCCTCGGTGAACGCGATGTCGGTCGCGCCTTCGATGGTGATCTTGTTGTTGTCGTAGATCCAGCACAGGTTGGACAGCTGCAGATGCGCTGCGAGCGAAGCCGCTTCGGACGCAACGCCTTCCATCATGCAGCCGTCGCCGGCGAGTGCGTACACGTTGAAGCCGAACAGCTCGTGTCCGGGGCGGTTGTAGGTGGCGGCGAGCCAGTTGGACGCGATCGCCATGCCGACGCTGGTCGCCACCCCCGTGCCCAACGGGCCGGTGGTGCATTCGATCCCGGACGTCCAGCGATACTCCGGGTGGCCCGGACACTTGGAGTCGAGCTGGCGGAACTTCTTCAGGTCATCCAACTCCACC
The DNA here is from genome assembly GCA_035569455.1 of Mycobacterium sp. Classification (GTDB taxonomy): domain Bacteria; phylum Actinomycetota; class Actinomycetes; order Mycobacteriales; family Mycobacteriaceae; genus Mycobacterium. Next base: position 6,906 of record DATMMZ010000071.1, read on the forward strand.
GACGGTGTGCCCACCGTCTCGTAATCCGCGTCGACGGCCTGCACCTTGGTCAGATGCAGGATGGAGTAGAGCAGCGTCGAGGCGTGCCCCGCCGACAGGACGAACCGATCCCGATTCGGCCAGATGGGATCCGCCGGATCAAACCGGAGAACCTTCTGCCACAAGGTGTACACCACGGGCGCCATCGCCATCGGGGTCCCCGGATGGCCGGAATTGGCCGCCTGAACGGCGTCGATGCACAAGGTGCGAATCGTGTTGACGCTCAGTGCGTCGATATCTGGTCCAGCAACAACGGCCGTCATTTCCGATCCCTGTCATCTCGTCGCCTACACACCTACGCGCAATCCTGGCAGGCATAGGGCGACCCGAGAAGTGAAACGAGAGGTGAAAAGACGAACAACACTCGGGTGGTGTGGCTGATGATGCCGTCGGGCCATCTGGTGGTCACGGCGGCGATTTCCGCAAATTCGGCCGGTCGCCAAGCGAGGGGACATCGAACTCGACCGTTCGCCGCGCAGGGCCTGCACGCGCCGTCCACATCCGGTCGGCGTCAGCAGTAGCCTGTACCCACCATTCGACCATTTCGGTGTGCCGCATTAGGTTGGAACAATCAGACGCGTCTACCGACGTGAGGAGCGAGTTTGTGACCACCGTCGTGGATATTTCCGCTCTCACCCGCCCCACGCACCCAGACGACTGGACCGACCTGGATTCGCTGGCGGTGGACACGATTCGGGTGCTGGCCGCCGACGCGGTTCAGAAGGCCGGAAACGGGCATCCTGGGACGGCGATGAGCTTGGCGCCGTTGGCGTACACACTGTTTCAGCGGACGATGCGCCACGATCCGAGCGACACCACCTGGCTGGGCCGCGACCGGTTTGTGCTGTCGGCCGGGCACAGCAGCCTGACCCTCTACATCCAGCTCTACCTCGGTGGATTCGGCCTCGAGCTTTCCGACATCGAATCGCTGCGCACCTGGGGATCCAAGACCCCTGGGCACCCCGAGTTTCGCCACACCAGGGGTGTGGAGATCACCACCGGTCCGCTCGGCCAGGGCCTGGCGTCGGCGGTCGGGATGGCGATGGCGTCGCGCTATGAGCGTGGCCTGTTCGACCCGGACGCCGAACCGGGATCCAGCCCGTTCGACCACCACATCTACGTGATCGCCTCCGACGGGGACATGGAAGAAGGGGTGACCTCGGAAGCGTCATCGCTGGCGGCTGTGCAACAACTGGGCAACCTCATCGTGTTCTACGACCACAACCAGATCTCGATCGAGGACGACACCAACATCGCACTGTGTGAGGACACCGCCGCCCGTTACCGCGCTTACGGCTGGCATGTGCAGGAGGTGGAGGGCGGCGAGAACGTCGTCGGCATCGAGGAGGCCATCGCCAACGCGAAGGCCGCCACCGACCGGCCGTCGTTCATCTCGCTGCGCACCATCATCGGCTATCCGGCGCCCAACCTGATGAATACCGGCAAGGCGCATGGTGCGGCCCTCGGCGACGACGAGGTCGCGGCCGTCAAGAATATCCTGGGGTTCGATCCCGACAAGACGTTCGAGGTTCGCGAGAACGTCATCACCCATACCCGCGGGCTGGTGACGCGGGGGAAAGAAGCCCACGAACGCTGGCAACCGGAGTTCGAGGCGTGGGCGCAGCGCGAGCCCGAGCGTAAGGCGCTGCTGGACCGGTTGCTCGCGCAGCAGCTGCCCGACGGCTGGGACGCCGACATTCCGCACTGGGAGCCCGGGTCCAAGGCATTGGCCACCCGCGCGGCGTCCGGCGCGGTGCTGTCGGCGGTGGGACCGAAGCTGCCCGAGTTGTGGGGCGGTTCGGCCGACCTGGCGGGCAGCAACAACACCACCATGAAGGGCATGGATTCCTTTGGTCCGCCGTCGATTTCGACCAAGGACTACACCGCACACTGGTACGGCCGCACCCTGCATTTCGGCATTCGCGAGCACGCGATGGGCGCCATCCTGTCCGGCATCGTGCTACACGGCCCCACCCGCGCCTACGGCGGCACCTTCCTGCAGTTCTCCGACTACATGCGTCCGTCGGTGCGGCTGGCCTCGCTGATGAACATCGACACCATCTATGTGTGGACGCATGACTCGATCGGGCTCGGCGAGGACGGCCCGACCCATCAGCCGATCGAGCACCTTTCGGCGCTGCGCGCCATCCCCCACCTGTCGGTGGTGCGCCCAGCCGATGCCAACGAGACGGCCCACGCCTGGCGCACCATCCTGGCCCGCGGCAACGGCAGCGGTCCGGTTGGCCTGATCCTGACCCGCCAGGGCCTGCCGGTGCTGGAAGGCACCAACGCCGAGGGCGTCGCCCGCGGCGGCTACGTGCTAGGCAACGGGGGCGGCGACCCAGACGAGGAAGAACCTGACGTGGTATTGATCGCCACCGGCTCCGAGGTGCAACTCGCGGTCGAGGCGCAGAAGTTGTTGGCGGACAAGGACATTATCGCGCGGGTTGTGTCGATGCCTTGTGTGGAGTGGTTCGAGTCCCAACCGTACGAATACCGCGACAGCGTCCTGCCCCCGTCGGTGTCGGCCCGCGTGGCCGTCGAGGCCGGCGTCGCGCAATGCTGGCACAAGCTGGTCGGCGATACCGGCAAGATCGTGTCGATCGAGCACTACGGAGAATCCGCCGACGCCAAGACATTGTTCCGCGAATACGGGTTCACCGCCGAAGCCGTCGCTGCCGCAGCGGAACAAGTAGTAGATAACTGAGAAAGGGTGATTGAGATGACCAGTCAGAACCCTAACCTCGCGGCGTTGAGCGCCGCCGGGGTATCCGTTTGGCTGGACGACCTGTCGCGGGACCGGTTGCAGTCCGGCAACCTGCAAGTGCTGATTGACACCAAGAGCGTGGTCGGCGTGACCACCAACCCGTCCATCTTCCAGAAAGCCTTCGCGGAAGGCGACGTCTACAACGCCCAGATCGCCGAGTTGGCCGAGCGTGGCGCCGACGTCGATGCCACCATCCGCACCGTCACCACCGACGACGTGCGCACCGCGTGCGCCGTGCTGACGCCGCAATGGGAGGCCTCCGACGGGATCGACGGCAGGGTTTCCATCGAGGTCGACCCGCGGCTGGCCAACGAGACCGACAAGACGATCGCGCAGGCCGTCGAGCTGTGGAAAATCGTCGACCGGCCGAACCTGCTCATCAAGATCCCGGCCACCAAGGCCGGCCTGCCGGCCATCACAGCCGTTCTGGCGGAAGGGATTTCGGTCAACGTCACCCTGATCTTCTCTGTCGAGCGGCACCGCGAGGTGATGGATGCCTACCTGGCCGGGCTGGAGAAGGCCCGCGAGGCAGGACACGATCTGTCCAAGATCCATTCGGTGGCATCGTTTTTCGTCTCCCGAGTGGACACCGAAATCGACAAGCGGCTGGAGAAGATTGGCTCCGAAGGCGCGCTCAAACTGCGCGGCCAGGCCGGGGTCGCCAACGCTCGGCTGGCATATGCCGCCTACCAGGAGGTCTTCGACAGCGGCGAGCGCTACCAGGCGCTCAAGGGCAACGGTGCCCGGGTACAGCGACCGCTGTGGGCTTCGACCGGCGTCAAGAACCCCGACTACTCCGACACCCTCTATGTCACCGAACTCGTCGCTGCACACACGGTCAACACCATGCCGGAGAAGACAATTGACGCCGTCGCCGATCACGGTGTTGTCAAGGGTGACACCATCAGCGGCACCGCCGCGGCGGCTCAGGAGATGTTCGACAAGCTCTCGGCGGTCGGGATCGACTTGGCCGACGTGTTCGTCGTCCTGGAAAACGAGGGCGTGGAGAAGTTCGTGGAGTCCTGGACCGAGCTGCTGGAGGAAACCCAGAAGCAGCTGAGCTCCGCCGACAAATGAGCCCAGGGGCTGATGCCACGCAATGGCGTAATCCATTGCGGGACAAAGACGATAAGCGGCTGCCCAGGATCGCCGGCCCGTGTGCCCTGGTGCTCTTCGGTGTCACCGGCGACCTGGCGCACAAAAAAGTGGTGCCGGCCATCTACGACCTGGCTAACCGGGGCCTGCTGCCACCGACCTTCTCCCTGGTGGGCTTCGGCCGCCGCGATTGGGACCACAACGCTTTCGCCCAGGTAATACACGACGACGTCAAACAACACTGCCGTACCCCGTTTCGCCAGGCGATCTGGGAGCGCTTGGCGGACGGATTACGTTTCGTGCGAGGCGAATTCGACGAGGACGACGCATTCGCGCGGCTGGCCGAGACGCTGGACAAGCTTGACGCCGAGCGCGGCATCGGCGGCAACCACGCCTTCTACCTGGCGATCCCGCCCAAGTCGTTCCCGGTCGTCTGCGAACAACTGCACAAGTCCGGGCTCGCGCGTCCACAAGAAGACAGATGGAGCCGGGTCGTCATCGAGAAGCCATTCGGCCATGACCTGAAAAGCGCATGCGAGCTCAACCACGTGGTCAACTCGGTCTTCCCTGAGGAGTCGGTGTTCCGGATCGACCACTATCTGGGCAAGGAGACGGTGCAGAACATCTTGGCGCTGCGATTCGCCAATCAACTGTGGGATCCGATCTGGAACGCGCACTACGTCGACCACGTGCAGATCACGATGGCCGAAGACATCGGACTGGGCGGGCGGGCCGGCTACTACGACGGCATCGGCGCGGCCCGCGACGTCATCCAGAACCACCTGATGCAACTGCTGGCGCTGACCGCGATGGAGGAGCCGGTCAGCTTCAAACCGCGTGCATTGCAGGCCGAGAAGATCAAGGTGCTGTCGGCCACCCAACTCGCGGAGCCGCTCGATGAGACCAGCAGCCGCGGTCAATACGCGGCCGGCTGGCAGGGCGGCGAGAAAGTGGTCGGCTTGCTCGACGAGGAGGGCTTCGCCAAGGACTCCACCACCGAGACCTTCGCCGCCATCACACTCGAGGTGGACACCCGCCGCTGGGCCGGGGTGCCGTTCTATCTGCGAACCGGGAAGCGGCTGGGCCGCAGGGTGACCGAGATCGCGTTGGTCTTCAAACGCGCGCCGCATCTACCGTTCGATGCCACCATGACCGACGAGCTCGGCACCAACGCCATTGTCATTCGGGTACAGCCGGACGAAGGGATCACCTTGCGGTTCGGGTCCAAGGTCCCGGGCAGCGCGATGGAAGTCCGCGACGTTAACATGGACTTCTCCTACGGCTCGGCGTTCGCCGAAGATTCACCCGAGGCTTATGAACGGCTGATTCTGGATGTGCTGCTGGGCGAGCCATCCCTTTTCCCGGTGAACGAAGAGGTCGAATTAGCCTGGCAAATACTCGATCCCGTGCTCGATTACTGGGCTACACGCGGCCAGCCTGATCCTTATGAGTCCGGCACCTGGGGCCCGGATTCGGCGTTCGCGATGTTGCGCCGGACGGGGCGGGAGTGGCGACGGCCATGATGGGAGAGCGGCGCAAATGATCGTTGACATGCTGGACACCAGCACCACCGCGATCAACAAGAAGCTTGACGAGCTACGCGAAAAGGCCGGCGTCGTCATGCAGGGTCGCGTCGGGACGCTGATCATCAAGTCAGACAACGAAGACCTGCTCGAGGAATCCATCGAGGCCGCCAACGCCGCGAGCCACGAACACCCGAGCCGGGTCCTGGTGGTGACGGCCGGCAATGCCGATGCTGCCGACGCGCGGCTGGACGCCCAGGTTCGGGTCGGCGGTGATGCCGGTGCCGGGGAGGTCGTGGTGCTGCGGCTGTCCGGGCCGCTCGCCGGTCACGCCAACAGCGTTGTCACGCCGTTCTTGCTTCCCGACATCCCGGTCGTGGTGTGGTGGCCCGACATCGCTCCGGCGGTGCCTGCCAAAGATCCGTTGGGCAAGTTGGCGATTCGGCGCATTACCGACGCGACCAATAGTGACGACCCGCTGTCGGCGATCAAAAGCCGGCTTCCCGGATACACCGATGGCGACACCGATCTGGCCTGGGCCCGTGTCACCTACTGGCGCGCGTTGCTCACCTCCGCGGTCGACCAGAAACCCCACGAGCCGATCGAATCGGCGCTGGTTTCCGGTTTGAAAACCGAACCCGCGCTGGACATCCTGGCGGGCTGGCTGGCCAGTCGGATCGACGGGCCGGTCCGCCGGGTGGTCGGCGACCTCAAGGTCGAACTGGAGCGCAAGAGCGAAACCATCACCCTGAGCCGGCCGCAGGAGGGCACCACGGCCACGCTGAGTCGGACGGGCCGGCCAGATGCCCTGGTTCCGTTGGCGCGCAGGGAAACCCGTGAGTGCCTGGCCGAGGACATGCGGCGGTTGGACCCTGACGAGATCTTCTACGCCGCGCTCGAAGGAATCGACAAGGTGCAGTACGCATGAGCACTGTCGTCGAGGTCTTCCCGGACAGCAAGGCCTTGGTCGGGACCGCAGGCGACCGACTGATTGGTGCCATCCAGACCGCGGTAGCGGCCCGGGGACGAGCACTGCTGGTGCTGACCGGCGGTGGCAACGGCATCGCGCTGCTGCAGCATCTCGGCGCGCACGGCCAGCAGATCGACTGGTCCAAGGTGCATCTGTTCTGGGGCGACGACCGTTACGTTCCCGAGGACGACGACGAGCGCAACGACAAACAAGCGCGTGCAGCTCTGCTCGATCACATCGACGTCCCGTCAAGCAACGTGCACGCGATGCCCGCAAGTGACGGTGAATTCGCCGGTGATCTCGCCGCCGCGGCGCTGGCCTATGAGCAGGTCTTGGCCGCCAATGCCGAACCGGGTGATCCCACACCGAATTTCGATGTCCACCTGCTGGGAATGGGGCCCGAGGGGCACATCAACTCGCTGTTCCCCGACACGCCGGCCGTGCGCGAGGCCACCCGCATGGTGGTCTCAGTCGAAGACTCGCCGAAACCGCCACCGGAACGAATCACCTTGACACTGCCGGCTATCCGGCGTTCCCGCGAGGTCTGGCTGATGGTGTCCGGGGCCGCGAAGGCCGAGGCGGCGGCCGCCGCGATCGGGGGCGCCGACCCTATCTCGATACCAGCCGCCGGAGCTATCGGGCTCGAAACCACGTTGTGGCTGCTCGACGAAGAGGCGGCGGCCGAGCTCCCTGGCTAACCCTGCCGGGGCGCATAATGGCCGTCATGGCAGACAGAACCGTCCGCAGCGGGTCCGCGCGAAACCGGATGAAGACCCTCACTCAAGCCGCGCTGAATGCCGACAAGACGGTGGAGCAGGTCGAGGACGTCCTCGACGGGCTCGGCAAGACCATGGTCGAGCTGAACAGCTCGCTGTCGGCCTTGAACGGCACGGTGGAACGCCTGGAGGGTGGCCTGGATCATCTGGAGGGGACACTGCGTAACCTGGACGATCTCGCGAAACGGCTGATCGCGCTTGTCGAACCGGTGGAGGCCATCGTCGAAAGGATCGACTACATCGTGGGCCTGGGCGAGACGGTGATTTCCCCGTTGTCGATGACCGAGCACGCGGTGCGCGGTGTGGTGGACAGGCTGCGGAACCGAACCGCGCAGTAGACCGTGACCGGCAGCTACCCGGTTCCCGCCCCGCCCTATGCGGCGGAAACCAGTTTGCCGTGGGACGTCCCCGTCGGCGACGCCGTCGCCGCGATCGCCGCGGCCCGCGCACGACATGGCGACACGTTCGTCGTGGAGAGCGGCCGGGAACATTATCTGTTTACCTTCTCCAGCGCTGGCGTCGAGTCGTTTTACGCGCTTACCGAGGAGACGGCCAGCAAGGCGGTCGCCGATTACCTCATGCTGCGGCGCAAACTTCCGGACGACATCTTCGTCGGACGTCGCACCTTGCCGAGCACGCTGTTTCGGCGCGACGACGTGGCTTCCTATCTGGCCAACCTGGACCGGGCGCTCGAGCTGACCACCACCGAGCTGGGGCCGGCGGGTTCGGTGGACGTCTTCGATCTCATGCGGCGGCTTGGCCATCGGATGGGGCTGGCCTCGTGGGCGGGACCCGGTTCAGCCGATGGTGAGGCCTTCGAGCGTCTGGTGCGCGCCTTCGAGACGCTGGACGGCTCCGATGCGTTCGTTCACCCCGACAAAATGGCGGCGGTGGCGGCGAGCAACAAGCGTGCCGAGCGAGCCGCGCTGGACGAGGTTGCCGATATCATCGCCGCCGCGGTGGGCCGGTTCGACGCGGGCGACAGGCCCGGCGGCAAGGACGATCAGGGCCTGTTCGGCAGGATCGTGGAGGCCTGGACCCCCGAGTCGTCGGAGGCGCAGGGCGTTCGGCTACGCGGGATCGCGCTCGACATCGCGCTGATCCACATCGCGTCGATGTCGAACTTGGCGGCCGCGCTCGGCTGGGCGTTGGTCGACCTACTCGAACACCCGAGCCACCTGGCGCGAGTGCGCTCGGGCGGCTCGGACTCCGCTGACTTCGCCCAGCGCTGTGCGCTGGAGTCCACGCGGCTGGCGCAACGTTCGATCATGACCCGCGCCGTGCTGTCTGCGGTCGATTTCGACACCGGTGAGGTCACCTACCAAGTGCCGCCGGGCTGGAACATCGCCACCTTGCTGCCACTGCTCAACACATCCGTGGCGCCGGGCCTGAAACGGTGGGATCCCGATCGATGGACACGTCACCGTCTGATCGAACAGGACGCCCTCCCTTCGCCGATGCTGGTGACCGCCTTCGGACACGGGCGGCACTCGTGCCCGGCCCAACCGTTCTCGCTGGCGGCCATGACCGCGGCTACGACACATCTACTCCGCACGTACCGGATGACGCCGGGCTGGACGTCGCATCCCCAACCGGTCGCCGCCCAGATCGGCGGCGTGGCCCGGGCCGCGGAACCGTGTCCGGTCGACTATGCCCGACTCAACTAAGGGCGCTAGTGCGCTGTCGCGGCGCGTGCGGCCATCTGCTTGAGCATGTCGTCGTGGATGATGTCGATCCTGGAGCGTGCCTCGGCACATACGTAAGGATCGCGGATGACGGTCATCTGGTTGTCCTGCTTGGTCTCGCCACCCTCGGACCAGTTGGTGGAGCCGGTCACTACGTCGACGCCGTCGATGATGACCATCTTCAGGTGCATAATGGCCGACTTCTCGCTATGGCCGACGGCAATACTGTTGCCCGTTTTGTCGTTCATCCACGATGCCAGGAGTTCGTGCTCCGCCTTCCCGCTGGCCTGCGTGGAGTCCAGACTCATTTGCACATAGATCTTTTCGTCGCTCAGCTTGGACCGAAGGACCGTGTTCAGCTGCGTGTCGTCGTAGCCGTACATGGCCACAACGATGCTTTTGTTCGCTGCGGTCAGCAAGGCCTCAAGCGCGTCGTGCACACGGTCAACCGGGCTGTAGAAACTCCGGGTGTCTTCGGGATAGCCGGGCGGGAAGGGTGCGGCTTTGTACTGGTCAAGCTCAGACAGCGAGGTAAGGGCCATGGTCACTCCTCCGTTGGTGTTGCTAGACAATGTTGAAACTGAAGCCACCGGGCTACCCGCTGTTTCTCAGCGCGCTCGCCAGCCCGTTCATCGTCAGCAGGATGCCGCGCTGCACTAGTTCGTCTTCATCGCCCGAACGGTAGCGGCGCAGCAACTCCACTTGAAGGTGGTTCAGCGGCTCCAGATAGGGGAAGCGGTTGAACACCGAACGCGCCAGCGCCGGGTTGTCGGCGAGTAAGTCGTCTTGACCGGTGATGAGTTTGTGCATGGCGATGGTTCGCTGGTGCTCGTCGGCGATTTTGTCAAAAACCCTGCGCCGCAACGATTCATCGGGCACCAACTCGGCGTAGCGGGCCGCCAGGCCCAAGTCGCTCTTGGCCAGCACCTGCGCCATGTTCGACAGCACGCTGCGGAAGAACGGCCACCGCTCATACAGATCGTGCAGTACTTCCACTCGCTCGGTTTCGCTTTCGGGACCCGCAGCAATCCACTGCTGGAACGCCCATCCCGTGCCGTACCAGCCGGGGAGCATGACCCGCGACTGGCTCCACGCCAGCACCCACGGGATGGCGCGCAGGTCTGCGATCGACTCGGTGGGCTTGCGTGACGTCGGCCGGCTGCCGATGTTCAGCGACCCGATCTCGCTGACCGGTGTGGAAGCCTTGAAGTACTCGACGAAACCCGGTGTCTCGTGCACCAATTCGGAGTAGGCACGCCGTGCGAGGGCGGCTATCTCGTCGAGCACGGCATACGCGGGCTCCGCGGCGTCGCCCAGGCCCTCCACGTCCAGCAGCGTTGACTCCAGGGTGGCCGCCACCAGGCTCTCCAGGTTTCGTCGCGCCAGCTGCGGTTCGGCGTACTTCGCGGCGATCACCTCGCCTTGCTCGGTGAGCCGCAACGAGCCGTTCACCGCCCCCGGTGGTTGCGCCAGGATGGCCTGATAGCTGGGGCCCCCGCCGCGGCCGACGGTGCCACCGCGACCGTGGAAGAGTCGCAACCGGATTCCGGTTTTGCGGGCCACCTCGACCAGCGCCAGCTCGGCGCGGTAGACCGCCCAGTTAGCGGTCAGATACCCGCCGTCCTTGTTGGAGTCGGAGTAGCCCAGCATGACTTCCTGTGATTCGCCCCGGGCGGCCACCAGCGCCCGGTAGAGCGGAAGTTCCAGCATCGCCTGCAGAATCTCCGCCCCATTGTGCAGGTCGTCGATCGTCTCGAACAGCGGTGAGATGCCCACCGGGCAGTACGGTTCCGGCCCGGAGGCGTCCAGCAGGCCAACTTCTTTCAGCAGGATCGCGGCCTCCAGGACGTCCGACACGGACTGGCACATCGAGATGATGTAGTTGGGCACGGCGGCCGGACCGTAGATCTCGACAGCGTGGGCCGCGGCGGCGATGACGTCCAGCTCGCCGCGGGCCAGGTCCGACACTCCCCCGCGGTCGCCGACCAGCGGCCGACGGGTGCTCAGTTCGTCCGTCAATAGCTCGACCCGCTCGTCTTCGGGCAGCGACCTGTAGTCCGGGTGCACCCCTGCCCACGCCAGCAGCTCGCCGACCACCTCTTCGTGCACGTCGGAGTTCTGCCGCATATCCAGGCCGCACAGATGGAACCCGAAGACTCCGACGCCTTCTCGCAAGAGTGCCAGCCGATGATCGGCCAACAGCGCGGCGCCGTGCGTACGTAGCGAAACGTCGATGGCGTCGAGATCGGCCCGCAGTTCGGCCGGCGCACCATATGGCGGCAACCCCAGGTCAAGTTCGTCCAATGGCTGACTAACCAGGATCTCGGTCGCGGTTGCGGTAAGCCGGCCGCGGATGGTGCGCAACGCCCGCCGGTACGGCTCGTCGAGGTGGACAGCATCGGGGCAGGCGTCGGCCAGCGCGGCCACCTCGGGGGTGACGGTGATCAGCCGCGCCGACATCGACAGCTCCTGCTCGAGGTCCGTGAGTTCGGCGAGGTAGCGCGCGAGCGCGGTGAATGCTGCGCTGCCGGTGGCCAGCCGGACCACGTCGGCGGTCACGTTCGGATTTCCGTCGCGGTCGCCGCCGATCCAAGAGCCGGGCCGCAGAATGGGCTCTGCTAGCAGTTCGGTGTCGGGCCAGCGGGCACGCAACGCTTCCCGAACCTCGGCATTGACCTGCGGGATCACCTCGAACAACGCGGCCGTGTAATAGCGCAGCCCGACGGCGATCTCGTCGGAGATCTTGAGCCGGGACAACCGGATCAGCGCGGTCTGCCACAGCGTGAGCACCTGACGGCGCAACTCCAATTCGATGCTGCGTCCATCGTCGGTCTCGGTGTGCCCCTCCGCGCGCACTCGCATCAGCTCGGTGATCCGGTGCTGGGTGACGAAGACGGTGCGCCGCCGGGTCTCGGTGGGGTGGGCGGTGATCACCGGGGACACCAGCGCGCCCTGCAGGGCCTCGGCGACGGTAGCTGAATCTAGCCGTGCCAGATCGAGTTTCGCGCATGTGGCGGCTAGGCTGCTGTCCTGCGGCGGCTCGCCCGCGTCGACGTGAATGCCGCGGCGGCGCTCCCGGTGGATGTCTTCGGCAACGTTGGCCAGCAAGGCGAAATGGCTGAACGCCCGGATGATCGGGATCGCCAGGTGGATATCGATGCCGTCGAACATGCGCGACATCTCGGCCCGGTCGATCTCCGAGCGCCGCACCCGGAAGGATTCCACCCGGGCGCGTTCGACGAGGTCGAACACCTCTGCACCGTTCTGCTCGCGCACGGTGTCGCCCAGGATGGTGCCCAGCAGCCTGATGTCCGCGCGCATCGGCTCGGTCGCCTCGCGGCCGACCCGGGTCCGCTGGACGGCGCCGATCGGTTCCAGCGCGGTGTCGGATACCTCAACCATGGGTCCCAGTATCTGCGACCCGCTCATTTGGCGCCTTTTGGCGAGATTAACCGCGTTCGGTAGGCTGCCGGTCATGCAATTGGCCCTACAGATCACCCTGGTGGTCACCAGCGTGCTGGTCGTGCTGCTGGTGCTGCTGCACCGCGCGAAGGG
>DATMMZ010000072.1:0-2408 GCA_035569455.1 Mycobacterium sp.
AACCATTCGCTGAACTCGTGCATCAGGGGTTCCTCGGGCTAGATGTTCTGGTCACCGGCGCCAACCTTGGCGCCCGTGGTGGATGTGGCCGCGTCATCCTCGAGTCCGGCGGTCAGGTCGCCTTCCCACTCGGCGTTGACGTTGTTGTGGTCGACCTTGGTCTTGCGCGACCTGATGTAGATGGTGGCAGAGACCGCAATCAACAAGGAGAAGCCGATGATCGCGCCGGGGTATCCGCCGATCAGGTGCACGATCCAGTAGGTGATCGCACCGACCAGCCCGGCCAGCGGAAGGGTGACCAGCCACGCGACCACCATCCGGCCGGCCACGCCCCAGCGCACCTCGCCGCCGGGCTTGCCCAGCCCGCTGCCGAGCACCGAACCGGTGCAGACCTGCGTGGTCGACAGCGCGTAGCCGAAGTGAGCGGACAGCAGAATGACCGCGGCAGAAGACGATTCAGCGGCCATGCCTTGCGGCGACCTGATCTCCACCAGCCCCTTGCCCAGGGTGCGGATGATCCGCCAGCCGCCCAGGTAGGTACCCATGGCCATCGCTATGGCGCAGCACAGGATGACCCAAAACGGCGGCATGGCGGCGGTCTTGCTGACCGCCCCGTAGGACATCAGCGCCAGGAAGATGATGCCCATCGTCTTCTGGGCGTCGCCGGTGCCGTGCGCCAGCGAGACCAGCCCGGCCGAGCCCCACTGGCCGTACCGGAACCCGGCCTCGCTGCGCTTTTCCGGGACACCGCGGGTGACCCGGTAAACCAGCCAGGTGGCTACCGCCCCGACGATGACGGCCAATATCGCGGCCACGACGGCCGGGATAATCACATGGGAGACGATGCCCCGCCAGAGCACTCCGTGTGCGCCGACGGCAGCGATCGTGGCACCGACGATGCCGCCGATCAGCGCGTGCGAGGAACTCGAGGGGATACCGAGGAGCCAGGTGAGCAGGTTCCAGACGATGCCGCCGACCAGGCCGGCGAACACCAGTTCCAGCGACACGATGCTCGAATCGATCAGACCCTTGGCGATAGTGGCCGCGACGGCCGTGGACAAGAACGCGCCCACCAGGTTGAGCACGGCCGACATTGCAACGGCGACTTTGGGCTTCAGCGCGCCACTGGCGATGGAGGTTGCCATGGCGTTGCCGGTGTCGTGGAATCCGTTGGTGAAGTCGAATGCCAATGCGGTGATGACGACAATGATCATGAGGAACAAATTGATGTTCACAGGCCCTGATTCTTGTAGTCGGGGTATTCGCTTGTCGAATAGAGAAGTGGGCAAATCGCAGCTAGACCGCGAGTCGTCGCTAGATGTTACCTTCCAGTTAACCGGCCGTTCCCCGAGATTCACCTCGGGTGTCTCGGCGCAGCGGATGGTCGCCCGGAACCTCGACGAAGATTAACGTTATCCCATCCGGATCGGTCACCTGCATCTCGTGCAGACCCCATGATTCGCGGCGCGCCTCGCGGGCGATCGACACCCCGCGGCCTTGCAGCTCGGCCTGGGTCGCGGCCAGGTCGCGGACCTGTAGCCACAGCGCGCCGGGGAAGGGGCCCCGGGAATGGTCCGGCGAGCCGTAACCGGCCAGCTCGAGCAGCGACTGGCCGGCGAAAAACACTGTGCCCGCGCCATATTCCCGGGCGATCGCCAGTCCGATCTCGTCACGGTAGAAGCTCAACGACCGTTGATAGTCCGCCGGTCGGAGAAGCATCCGGCTGGCCAGGATCTCCATGGCCTTGTGTCTATCACGCCCGGTTCACTGCGCCGTACACCGGCTTCGCAAGGTTTGTACGCCGGGGCCGGTGAGGTCGTCGCAGGCGGCGCCTCGGCCGGTCATGGCGAGCAGCAAGGAGAGCAGTGGACCCTCGACTCGGTTATTTGGGTCGCCCTGCCGATGGTGCCAGTCGTGATCGGTGGCAAACAGCGCGAGCCCGGCGATGCGGTCCTTGGAGCCGATGAGCAGGTTGGAGCCCTTGTAGAAGTCGATCACTTGGCGAATCGCGTCCGGCGGGTACGTGTGCGGGATGCCCAGCGGACGACGGACGTCGGCGCCGTGGATCACTACCTCACCAAGCCAGGAGGTTTTCGGGCCCGGCGGTGCGGAGGTGGAATTCTGCAGGCCGCGGAACTCGCTCAACGTGGCGGCCGGGTCGGTGCCGCGGTGCTTGGCGATCTGACCATTGGCGAACTTGTCGAAGTTGAACCCGGACTTGAGCATTGCGAGAAAGAATGTGCCGGGGTTCAGCGAGGCGGTCGCCGACAGATGCGCGACGATGTCGCGGACCGTCCAGCCCGTGCACAGTGACGGCGTATCCCATTGCGATGACTTCAGGTCGGCAAGGTCGTTGGCGAGCGCCCCGCGCTCGGTCGCGACGGTTGCCCAGATGTCAGACATCGGGA
>DATMMZ010000073.1:0-2568 GCA_035569455.1 Mycobacterium sp.
CATCCGATGAACCAGCGCCCGACTAACAGGAGTGATCGGTTGAAGAAACTGAGGTTCACTCGATCCGGTGACACTAGTGACCGCGCGCGACGGCGTTTGCGTCGCCGACTGTCGGGGGGCCTGCTGCTGCTGATAGCCCTAACCGTTTCAGGGGGACTGGCGGCCGTCCTGACCCCCACACCGCAGGTGGCCGTCGCCGACGAGAACAACTCGGCGCTGCTGCGTACCGGCAGGCAGCTGTTCGACACCTCGTGCGTGTCCTGCCACGGGGCCAACCTTCAAGGTGTGCCCGACCACGGGCCGAGCCTGATCGGCGTCGGCGACGCGGCCGTCTACTTCCAGGTGTCCACCGGCCGGATGCCTGCCATGCGCGGTGAGGCCCAGGCGGTCCGTAAAGATCCGATCTTCGACGAGTCGCAGGTCGACGCGATCGGCGCCTATGTGCAAGCCAACGGCGGTGGCCCCACCGTGGTGCGCAACCCCGACGGCAGCATCGCGATGCGGTCGCTGCGCGGTGACGACCTGGGCCGCGGCGGCGACTTGTTCCGGCTCAACTGCGCCTCGTGCCACAACTTCACCGGAAAGGGCGGGGCGTTGTCATCAGGTAAGTTCGCGCCCGACCTGGGGCCTGCCAACGAACAGCAAATCCTCACCGCGATGCTGACCGGCCCGCAGAACATGCCGAAGTTCTCCGATCGCCAGCTTTCCTTCGAAGCAAAGAAGGACATCATCGGCTACGTCAGGACCGTCGCCGAAGAGCGCCAGCCCGGTGGCCAGGGCCTCGGTGGATTCGGACCCGCACCAGAAGGCATGGCCATGTGGATCATCGGGATGGTCGCCGCCATCGGGCTGGCGCTGTGGATTGGGGCGCGATCATGAGCGACTCGGACACCGACAAGGGCGCCGGGGCAGCCCGCCAGCCCGACGAGGCGGCGCTGGCGGCGATGTCGCAACAGGAGTTGCTGACGCTGGGCGGCAAGCTCGATGGTGTCGAGATCGCCTTCAAGGAGCCTCGCTGGCCGGTCGAGGGCACCAGGGCCGAGAAGCGCGCCGAGCGGGGAGTCGCCCTGTGGCTTGTGCTGGGTGGCGTGTTCGGGCTGGCGCTGCTGGTGATCTTCCTGTTCTGGCCGTGGGAGTACAAGCCGAAGGAGGCCCACGGCAGCTTCCTGTACACCGTGGCCACCCCGTTGTACGGCCTGACCTTCGGGCTGTCCATCCTTTGCATCGCCATCGGCGCGGTGCTGTTCCAGAAACGGTTTATCCCGGAAGAGATTTCGATCCAGGAGCGCCATGACGGCGCCTCTCGTGAGATCGACCGCAAGACGGTCGTGGCGAACCTGACCGACGCTTTCGAGGGCTCGACGATCGGACGCCGCAAGATGGTCGGGCTGTCGCTGGGCTTGGGTTTGGGCGCTTTCGGCCTCGGGACCTTAGTGGCGTTTGTTGGTGGCCTGATCAAGAATCCGTGGAAGCCGGTGGTGCCCACGGCCGACGGTATGAAGGCCGTCCTGTGGACGTCCGGCTGGACCCCGCGCTACCACGGCGAAACCATCTACCTGGCTCGGGCCACCGGCGCCAGCGAAGGAGCGCCATTTATCAAAATGCGCCCGGAAGACATGGATGCCGGCGCGATGGAGACCGTCTTCCCGTGGCGGGAGTCCGACGGCGACGGCACCACCGTGGAATCACACGAAAAGCTGACGGCGATCATGCTCGGTATCCGCAACCCGGTGATGCTCATCCGTATCAAGCCCAGCGACTTGCCACGCGTGGTCAAACGCCAAGGCCAGGAGAGCTTCAACTTCGGCGAGTTTTTCGCCTTCACCAAGGTCTGCTCACACTTGGGCTGCCCGTCATCACTGTACGAGCAACAGTCCTACCGAATCCTGTGCCCTTGTCACCAGTCGCAGTTCGACGCGTTGCATTTCGCCATGCCGATATTCGGTCCGGCGGCCCGCGCGTTGGCGCAACTGCCCATCACCATCGACACCAACGGGTATCTGGTCGCCAACGGTGACTTTGCCGAGCCCGTCGGACCGGCATTCTGGGAGAGGACGACGACATGAGTCCGAAACTGAGTCCCCCGAAGATCGGTGATGTCCTGGCCAAACAAGGCGAGGACATCGACACGCGGTATCACCCCTCGGCAGCGGTGCGTCGACAGCTGAACAAGGTCTTCCCGACACACTGGTCGTTCTTGCTCGGCGAGATCGCGCTCTACAGCTTCATCGTGCTGCTGCTCACCGGCGTGTACCTGACGCTGTTCTTCGATCCGTCCATGACCGACGTCACCTACAACGGTGTCTACCAGCCGCTGCGCGGAGTCCAGATGTCGCGCGCCTACCAAACAGCACTAGACATCTCCTTCGAAGTCCGCGGCGGCCTGTTCGTCCGCCAGATCCACCACTGGGCCGCGTTGATGTTCTCCGCGTCGATCATGGTGCACCTGGCGCGCATCTTCTTCACCGGGGCGTTCCGGCGGCCCCGTGAGGCCAACTGGCTCATCGGTTCGCTGCTGCTGATCCTGTCCATGTTCGAGGGCTACTTCGGCTACTCGCTGCCCGACGA
>DATMMZ010000074.1:0-6773 GCA_035569455.1 Mycobacterium sp.
GTCTTCGCTTTTATTGTGCCACACCGGTTATCGAGACCGTTTGCTGTACGGAAAGTATCGACCTTGGTCGCTCGGCCGGGCACCCGGCAATTACACTTTGCGGCCGAGCTCTGGCCCCGGCTTGGGCAACGGTAGCCGTCAGGGCAATACAGCGCGGCCGGGCGGAGCGCGGGTTTCGAACCCTATTATTCACCCGCGCATCCTGATTCGCGATTGCACAGTTCAGCAGGCGAACTTCGCCGACGGATGTCGAAGTTTTTCCCGGCGAAATCACCACAGGCGCTTTCGACATCAACTCACACGTCATTTTGCCCGCAACGCGATACATCGTCACAAAGCCTTAGCTGCCATGCCAAGCGTTGCAGGCAACTTTATGTGGTGAGCCAGCGGGTCCGGCGGTTGCCCGGCGCGCAGTGAGTCTGGAGGTGCCGTTGCCGGCCGCAGCCTATTGCGGTGGCAGTGCTGCCGTCGTACCGGGTCCTACCTCACCCGGCAGGCCGGGCCGCTAGTTAATCCCGGCGACGGCACCGCCGACGCCCCCCGTTGGCTAGCCCGCTCGCCGCTGCGCAGATACGAAAAGGGTTGGCGGCATGGAGTCCTGGGCATCTTCCGGAATGCTTCGGCTGTACCGAGCCATCAGCTCCGTGAAGGTTGCCGCCGATACGTCCCAGCCATGTTCGCGCAGCCAGCCGTCGACGGGTGTGCGCTCCTCGGGGTACCAGAGGTCGTCATAGTCCGTTATGTCGGCGTTGACCAGCTTGGCAGCCGTCGCCCGCATGCGCTGCATGTCCTCGCGCTGGCGCTGCACGAGCTTCGGGTCGGTGAAGCCGGCGCCAGGCACGTTGGACGCCAGCCAGCTGCCCGCCGCGCTGAGGGAATGTATACGCTCGAACAACAGGTCCTGGGCCTGCGAGGGTAGGTAGCGCACCAGCCCCTCGGCTGACCAGGCGGTGGGCCGAGACGCATCAAATCCGTGCTCCCGCAGTGCCTTCGGCCAATCCTGGCGCAGGTCTATCGGCACATTCACCAGCCGCGCCGTCGGCTGCGCGCCGTGCTCGCGCAATGTGTTGGATTTGAAGTCCAGCACCTTGGGCTGGTCCAGTTCGTAGACGACCGTTCCGTCCGGCCACGGCAGGCGCCAGGCGCGCGCGTCCAGGCCGGCCGCCAGGATAACCACCTGCCGGACACCAGCGTCGGCCGCGCCGAGAAAGAACTCGTCGATAAACGCCGTCCGGGTGGCCATGAAGTCGATCATCAGTTGTATCCGCGCTTGCACATCCGGTTGGATTTCGACCGCCTTGGCGAGCAGCGCGGGATTGGCGTAGATGCTCCACATCCCCTCGCCCGCCGCCTCCACGAACACGCGAGCGAACGGGTCGCTGATGAGCGGGTTTTCGCTCTCGGTCTCCGCGGCACGAGCCGCGGCAACACCCAGTGCGGTGGCTCCCACGCTCTGGGTGATTTCCCAGGAATCGTTGTCGGTACGCGGCATCGTCATTTCCCTTCTCAGCCGAAAAGTTAGTTCCGCACACTATTGTTCCAGCCGCGGACAGTCCTGGCCGCTCCGCAAGCGTGGCCTACGCTTTTTCCCAGACAGTCGACAGGTTGCAGAGGAGTGCCATGTCACGTACGCCGAACGAAGTATTCGCCCACCACGGGCAGGCCCTGGCCGCGGGCAACCTCGACGAGATCCTCGTCGACTACAGCGAAGACTCCGTGGTGATCACGTCCGCCGGCGCCGCGCGCGGCAAGGACGGCATCCGGAAGATGTTTGTCAAGCTGCTCGACGAGCTACCCGACGCGGTCTGGGACTTGAAGAACCAGATTCTCGACGGCGACGTGTTGTACCTCGAGTGGGCCGCCGATTCGGCCGCCAACCGCGTTGAAGACGGCGTCGACACCTTCGTCTTCCGGGACGGCATGATCTGGGCACAGACCGTCCGGTACACGCTGCAGTCCAAGGGCTGACGTCCGTGGACGCAGTGGACCTGAAGGCGGTAGCGGATTGGATGTCCGAGCGGGGACTCGGCGACGGCCCGCTGGACGAGATTTCCGCGGTCACCGGTGGAACACAGAACGTCATGCTTCGGTTCAACAGGTCGGGCCGGGAATATGTGCTGCGACGCGGACCACGTCACCTGCGTCCGCGCAGCAACAGCGTGATCCTGCGCGAAACAAGAGTGCTTGCGGCGCTGGCCGGCTCCGACGTGCCGCATCCCCACCTGATCGCCACCTGCGACGACATTGGCGTGCTCGGCGACGCTGTCTTCTACCTGATGGAGCCGATCGACGGGTTCAACGCAGGCGAAGGGCTTCCGCCACTGCACGCCGGCGATCCCGGTGTGCGGTTCCAGATGGGGCTATCGATGGCCGACGCGCTGGCAAAGCTTGGCGCTGTAGACCATGTCGCCGTTGGTCTCGCCGATTTTGGCAAACCGGAAGGCTTCCTGGAACGCCAAGTTCCGCGCTGGCTTTCGGAGCTCGAGTCCTATCAGCAGTTCGACAACTACCCGGGGCCGCAGATCCCCGGGGTCGAGCAGGTGGCGGCCTGGCTGAAGCAACACCGGCCGTCGAGCTGGATGCCGGGCATCATGCACGGCGACTATCACGCCGCCAACGTGATGTTCTCCCGCACCGGGCCAGAGGTGGTCGCCATCGTCGACTGGGAGATGTGCACCATCGGGGACCCGCTGCTGGACCTCGGCTGGCTGCTGGCGACGTGGCGCCAGCAGGACGGATCCAGTGTGTTCAGCCACGCCCTCGGCGGTCAGGACGGATTGGCAAGGACCGACGACCTTCTGCAGCGGTATGCCGCCAACACCGTCCGCGACTTGTCACACATCACCTGGTACACCGTGTTGGCCTGCTTCAAGCTCGGCATCGTCATCGAGGGCACGCTGGCCCGCGCCTGCGCCGGCAAGGCCGAGAAGGAGGTCGGCGACCAGCTTCACGCGGCCACAGTGCACCTGTTCCAGCGAGCGCTGGGGCTGATCGAGACGCAGGTCTGATCGCCGCGCGCGAGCAGGATCACCAGCTGGGCGGCCGGTGAATGGCCGTCAATCGCGAAGTGGTTCGGCCATGTCGACCCCCCGGCCCGCATCGCACCTATAGCCTCTGATGCGTGAAAGTTGGGAATGCGGTTAGGCGCTCACTGCACCACTGGGAACGGCGGGAGTGGGATGAAGCCATGCTTCAAGCCTGCAACGCCGTCGATGGAACCGGGAATGCTCGGTATCCGCAGCTAGGAGTCGCAAATCAATTCAGACGCACAATCCGAGACTCGACTGACATCTTCGGGGTGATGGCAGCACAGGATGTCGACTTTGATCAGAGCCGCTTCCCCATAGCGGTGAAGTCGGATCTGCCCGATGGACGTCCCGACATTGCCGACGTCTTATACGGCATCCACCGACGAGGCCACGGCCACACCGACGAAATGCCCAACGGATTCGAACTGACTCCCCCCGGGCCTAGCGGCTCAGGAGTGCACATCTGGCGGGACGGGAAGATCCAGCTTCCAGCGGCGACGGTGATCGGGATGTTGGCGATCGCCGTGTTTGCCCCGGAGAGCAAAGGCCAAGTCATACCCCACAGCTATCAGATCAGCTGGTACCAACGCGTCTTTCACATCAGCGATTGGTGGGGCTGGCAAGATCACTTCCGCGAGATCATCAGCGTCGCCCAGGTCCCGCAAGTGGCCCTCGATTTCGGCAAGAGCTGGGACAACTGGACACCAGTTCCATGACAGCGCGTTACGGGCCAGGATGTGGTCGGCCCCCTGCTTCGTTCCCAAATTCGTTCCCAATCGGGCCGGCAGAAGCGCACTCGCCTCGCGTCTCCGCGCCGCAACGCAACGGGCGCATCGACGACGAGGTGCTGCGGGCGGGCTGCAAGGTCTGGACCTGTAAGAGGCAACGCTCACCCTCGGCTGATGGCGGGCGTGTGAGTCGTCAGAGTCCGGCGGCGCGCTCGAGTAGGCGGAGTTCGTGGTCGAGGTGCCCGGTCATCGCGCCCAGGCCGGGGACGGCGTGGCGGCAGCCGGTGAGCCCGAAAGCGATCGTATCGTCGGTGCTGGTGCAGGTGATGTTCAGCGCCTGCCCGTGCACGGGGATCGACAACGGGTAGAGGGCATCGAGGCGGGCGCCGTTCCAGTAAAGCGGCGCCGGGGACCCGGATACGTTGGAGATCATCACGTTCGGCGGGCGCAGCAGCCCGAGGTGACCGACCAGCATGCCCAGCGCCAGCGGTGCGGCCCCCAGCGCGCTCATCGCCAGGACCTGCAGTCGACTGCGCGAGGCCAGCGCGGCCTTGCCCTCGCGCATGCCGGCCCGCACGGCCGCGAGCCGCTCGCCCGCGTCGGCCAGGTTGGTGGCCAGGCCGCACGTCAACGACCCGATCTTGTTCCCCGCATCCGCGGTGCCGCCCCAGCCGCGCTCAGGCCGGGTACCGCGCAGCGAGACCGGCACCATCGCCACCAGCGGCGCCCACGGCAGCGCCCCCTTACTGGTCAGATAGCTGCGCAGCGCCCCGGCGCACATCGCGAGCACCACGTCGTTGACGGTGGCGTCACTATTCTTGGCGACCAGCCGCAGCCGCTCCAACGGCCAGGAGCACCCGGTGAACGACCGAGTCCCGTCGATCGGCACGTTGAGCATCGTGTGGGGCGCGACCAGCGACAGCGGGCCGCCGCGGCGCCACAGCGCTTGCTCGAGCGTGCCGGCGAGTGCGGGCACCAGCCCGGCGGCCTCCCGGGCCGCTCCCCAGGCCGTCGCCACCGCCCGACCCGGCAGCCCAAACATGTCCAGACCGCCGCGCCCCGAGTCCGGTGCGGGTTTCGGTGCGGGCTCGACCGGTTCCCACAGCGCGGGCCCCCCGCGCCGGCCGGAGTCCGCGCTTAACGCTGCGCGCAGCATCCCCATCGCGGAGACCCCGTCGACGAGCGCATGGTGCATCTTGATGTACACGGCGTACCGGCCATCGGCGAGACCCTCGATCAGGTGCATCTCCCACAGCGGCCGCTCCCGGTTCAACGGGGCGGCGTGGAGCCAGGAAACCAGCGCCCACAACTCCGCCATCCCGGCGGGCCGGGGCAGCGCCGAATACTGCACGTGGTAGTCGAGGTCGACCTCGCCGCCGGTGTCCCAGCCCCACTGCCCCAGCGACGTCACCGACCGGCGGGCTCGCTTGCGCCACACGCCGGCGACCTTGTCGCGGGCGACGGCTGCGGCGAACATGTCACGCACATCCGAAGCGCGGGCGCCCTCAGGTGGGGAGAACAACGCCAGGCCCCCCACCTGCATCTGACAATTCTCGGACTCCGCCAGCAGGAACACCGAATCGGTCGGGGACATGGGAATCAACATCAGGTCACAAAACTCCAAGCACAACAGGGCGCCGACGACGGCGCAAGAACCGGGGGCGCAAGAGCGGGTTGTGCGAGAACGCCTGTCCGGCTGGGCGAATCGTGTCGATCCATACCCAGATCCCGCCGAGGGTGCCTTCGCCTCGCATCTCAAGGTCGGCGACGATCCCGCTGGTCACGGTGAGAGACAGCACCACGTCGCCATCGGGCAGATTGGGCGTCTCGCTGCAGGCCGCAAAGAGTGTGGCCGCTATTCGATCAGGTGTGCGTCACCGCTGGCGTTGACGCTACTCCGCACGGCGGGGCGATGTCGAGGTCACGGCCGCAGGCGTGCCGCGGCTAGGTCAACGACATTTAATGTCGCGACTACGGCTGCTCGGGAAGCAAAGTGCCGCACAGGCAGTGGCGGCCGAGCTGGCCGCGCATTTCGACATCGTCGGGGTCGAAGTTCGTCATCGACTACGGCGGCATCAACAGGCTGCCCATCCCGGGCAACCCGTCCGGCGGGGGCGACCCCCGTAGCCGCCTGGGCGAGAACGCCACCAACACTAGCCGAGTGCGCAGCTAGACCAGTTCGCCTGCATATTCGTCAGACCTCTACCTACGGTACCGTAAGTTACGGTACCGTAGGCAACATGACAGCTTTGCAAACCACCCTGCTGACCGAACTCGAGCCCGTCGTGGCAGCCAACCTCGACCGCCACCTCAGCCTGGCGAAGGACTGGCAGCCGCAAGACTATGTGCCCTGGTCACGCGGGCGTGACTTCGCCTTCCTCGGCGGCACCGACTGGCAGCCTGAGGACTCGCCGCTCGACCCGGTCGCGCAGACGGCGATGATCGTCAACCTGCTCACCGAGGACAACCTGCCCTCATATCACCGCGAGATCGCCACCCGCTTCGGCCGCGACGGCGCCTGGGGCCAGTGGGTCGGTCGCTGGACGGCCGAGGAGGGCCGGCACGCGATCGCGATACGCGACTACCTCGTCGTCACGCGTGGCGTGGACCCGGTCCGGTTGGAGGCGCTGCGCATGGAACACATGACGGCGGGCTACGACAGCGGCGACAAGACCATGCTGCAGGCGCTGGCCTACGTCTCGTTCCAGGAGCTGGCCACCCGGGTCGCGCACCGCAACACCGGGCGTGCGACTGGCTGCCCCCTTGCCGAGCAGTTGCTCGCTCGCATATCCGCGGACGAGAACCTGCACA
Source organism: Mycobacterium sp. (assembly GCA_035569455.1). Lineage (GTDB taxonomy): Bacteria > Actinomycetota > Actinomycetes > Mycobacteriales > Mycobacteriaceae > Mycobacterium. The sequence continues at coordinate 6,569 of DATMMZ010000074.1, forward strand.
TGGTCTTCTACCGCAACCTGATGAGCGCCGCGCTCGACCTCGCACCCGACGAGGCGATGCAGACGATCCGCGACGAGGTGGTCGGCTTCCAGATGCCTGGCCAGGGTATGACGGACTACGCCAAGAACGCCATCACCATCGCCAAGGCCGGCATCTACGACCTGCGCCTGCACCACGACGCGGTGATCCAGCCCGTGCTGCGGTT
>DATMMZ010000075.1:0-4064 GCA_035569455.1 Mycobacterium sp.
CCGTTCACCGCGCGCTACTTCGAGGCGATACCCGGAGTTTGGGCGCGGCGATCCAGCGAAGTCGCGCAAACCGTAGTGGTCGGCCTGTATCCCTACTGGGACATCAGCGACGAGGCGATCGGCGCTGCCGATGAGTTCCTGACCGCCCCGGAGTCGGAGGTACCGCCAGCCTTACGTCGGCTGGTCCTGGAAGGCCAGGCGGGCATCAAGCGGTCGCTGCGGGCGCGTCGTTTCGATGCCGGCGGCGCGAACTGACCGCGGCGAAAACCGCGGCCACCCTGACAAAGGGTCATCCGTAGCCTCCATCCGACAGTCCGGCGTCCACTTCGAGCCTGTTCGGCTGGCCAGAGACCTGTGCGCGGATCAGTTCCCAGCTGTAGTCCCTGAGCATGCGCAGGTAGCCCTTGGCGGCCCATTGCGCGGAATGCCGCTCCTCATGGTGGAGCACGCGGTCCAGGTTGAGGTTGCTCTCCACGGGCTTGCCACGGTGGTCGGTGTACCACGCGTGCCCGGACTGAACGATTTGACGGAGCTGATGGCAGGGATCGGTGCACCGATCGATGTTCACCATGAAGATGTCGCCCCAGGCGGTGCCGCCCTGCAGGCTGAACAGACCCTGGATCCAGTTACCGCCAAGGCCCATCAAGATGCCGTTCGGGGTCGTCACGAGGCGCCCACCGTTGCGGTGGACGAACCTGACGTCGCGGTCGTAGCTCCAGCTGTTCGCACGCTGCCGGTCGATGATCCGCCCAACCTCGACCGCCGAATACGGCGTCTGGGGGAAGTCGTTGGTGACGCCGGGCTGCTCGCCCGCCTTCCCGTAGCCGGTGCCGGCGTTGAGGATGTAGGTCAACAGCGCCGCCTTGCGCGCGTCGTTCCGGCTCGGGCGCCGTGGGATGAGGAAAAACGACTTGCCGTCTGGGTCTTTGAACTCCTGCATCTTTTCGAGGATGTTGAAACTCCCCGCGGTAATGCCGTGCTCTCGGGTGATCCCGACGATGACGTCTGGAGGCACCCCCTGACGTGCGGCATTTTCCAACCACTTCCGGTGGCCGGACGGGCTAATGGCGCTGAGCAAACCCGCGACTAAGCCGGGGAGATCCCCGAGCTGAGCACGCGGATAGCGCTGACCAGCCCGTCGATCAGCTCGCCCTGCTCGAACGCAGACGCCGCCGCCGCGACCCCAAGCGGTGCGGCCGACTCAGCGCCGCGACCCCGGACCTGGGAGCCGTAGACCACCTCGATGGCGCACTGGTCTGGCGAGACGGCGATCAACACCGCGTTATCCGGCGTCGGCACCTTGCCCAGAATCTCCCGTGCCCGCGCGGCGGTGTCGCTACCCAAGTCGCCGATGTAGATGGCGAACCGTGCCTCGGATGCCCGCGAGCCGTAGGTTAACGCGTCGTCGAGGATGACGAGATCTTTGATCGGGAACGGGTAGTGCACGGAAGCTTCTCCGGGCTCGGTGACCCCAGAGATGCGTCCACTGGTAGTGACCACCCAGCCCTTGGGGAGCTCGGCGGGCTCGATCGTCGCGACATCACCACGTGCCACTTGCGCCACCTCCGACTGTGAACTCCGACCCGTCATGCCCGCCGTGTCCGCCGTGGGCGTTGCCGATAACTTCGTCGGTGGCAGCCCACAGGATCGGCGGACGCGTCCATGGCTCCGACAGCTTGTAGGTCTTGGGGTGGGGTCCTGGCTGCGACCAGATCAGCACCGCCAGCACGACCACCAGCAACAGCGGGATTCCGAGAGTCAACAGGTGAATCGTCACATCGCTCACGACGCAAACCGTATCCCACTGCGCGATGCACCGGCGCGCTTGGACAGAAGAATTTGTCAGGCAGCGCCTTCACCGAGGTATCGAGCCCACGACGGGTCCATGTCCTTGACCGTGGACAACAGTCGCCAATGCTGTCCCGTCGGCGGCACCGGCGCGCGGCGCAGTGCCCAGCCAAGTTCGGTCAGCAGCTTGTCTCCCTTGCGGTGGTTACATGTCGAGCAGCAGGCAACGCAGTTCTCCCAGGAGTGGTCACCACCGCGGCTGCGCGGCACCACGTGGTCGACGGTGTCGGCCCTCCCCCCGCAATAGGCACAGCAGAAACGGTCGCGGTGCATGAGGGCGGCGCGGGTCATCGGGACGCGGGCCCGGTAAGGAACCCGGACATAGGACCGCAGCTGGATCACCGACGGCACGACGATCGATCTGGTGGCCGAGTGGATGACCGGGCCAGCCGGATCGTGGTGCACGACATCGGCCTTACCGCAGATCACCATGACGATCGCCCGCCGCATCGGCAGCGCTGTGAGCGGCTCGTACGTGGAGTTCAGCAGCAGCACCCGCCGCCGGCTCCAGATCGATGCGCTTTCGTGGCGGGTGGGCGGATGGGTATCAACGCTGTGCAGACATGACGCGGGCCCGGAAGCGGGTAACCCTGCCGCGCCACCGGGACTGCGGTGGCCGCGGCGTCTCTTGCCATGCGCCATAGATCCTCCGCGACCAGTCCACCATGATTCGCCGCCAACTGCACGCCTATTGCAGGTGTGGGTCGTGTCAAACCGTCGTGTCAAACCGGTGAACGGCAGGAGCCGGTCCGGCCCGCCTCGGCTTGCCGGCCCGGCGATGCACCACAATGGAGGCGATGGATCAGGTGCAACAGTCCTTCTACGACGCTGTCGGCGGTGCCGAGACCTTCAATGCGATCGTGTCCCGCTTTTATGCGCAGGTCCCCGAGGACGAGATACTGCGTGAGGTGTATCCCCTGGACGACCTCGCGGGCGCCGAGGAACGATTGCGCATGTTCCTCGAGCAGTACTGGGGTGGCCCGCGAACGTACTCCGACCGGCGCGGCCATCCCAGGCTGCGGATGCGCCACGCCCCCTTCCGGATCACTCCCATCGAGCGCGACGCCTGGCTGCGGTGCATGCACACCGCTGTCGCCTCCATCGACTCGCAAACTCTTGACGACGAACGTCGCCGTGAGTTGCTCGACTACCTTGAGATGGCCGCCCACTCCCTCGTCAACTCTGGATTCTGATGTCAAACCAAAAAACCGAGCCGGGCACCGGCTCCAAACATGGTGCGATGGCCTCGGTCTCTCCTCGCGCAAGCGCTCGTCGCCCCGAGCAGAGCCAGATGGGCTCCGTCTCTCCTCGCGCAAGCGCTCGTCGCCCCGAGCCGTGGTGGTCGGGTGCGGTGTTCTACCAGGTGTATCCGCGGTCGTTCGCCGATAGCAACGGCGACGGCGTCGGCGACCTGGACGGGTTGACGGCCCGGCTGGACTACCTGGTTCAGCTCGGTGTCGACGCGATCTGGCTCAACCCCGTCGCCGTCTCGCCGATGGCCGACCATGGCTACGACGTCGCCGATCCCCGTGACGTCGACCCACTGTTCGGCGGGCTGGCCGCGCTCGAACGCCTGATCACCGCGGCACACCAGCGCAACATCAAGCTGACGATGGACCTGGTGCCCAATCACACCAGTTCCCAGCACCCCTGGTTTCAGGCCGCGCTGGCTGCCGGCCCGGGCAGCGCCGCGCGGGAACGCTACATCTTCCGGGACGGTCTCGGGCCGGGCGGGTCGAAGCCGCCGAACAACTGGGTGTCGGTGTTCGGCGGGCCGGCGTGGACCCGGATCAACGAACCCGACGGCAACCCCGGCCAGTGGTACCTGCACCTTTTCGATGCCGAACAGCCGGACCTGAACTGGGACAACCCGGAAGTCTTCGACGATTTCGAGAAAACCCTGCGGTTCTGGCTGGAACGCGGCGTGGACGGCTTCCGCATCGATGTGGCACACGGCATGGCTAAGCCCCCCGGCCTGCCAGACGCGAAGGAAGGCGTCAAGGTGTTGTCCCACAGCGACGACGATCCGCGCTTCAACAACCCGAGCGTGCACGAGATTCACCGCGGGATCCGCAACATCGTCGACGACCACCCCAATGCGGTGACTATCGGCGAGGTGTGGGTCATGGACAACGCCCTCTGGGCGGAGTACCTGCGCCCAGACGAGCTACACCTCGGCTTCAACTTCCGACTGACCAAGATCGACTTCGACGCCG
>DATMMZ010000076.1:0-3217 GCA_035569455.1 Mycobacterium sp.
GGCATTGTCACGCTCGCACCTTAACCGCTCAGTCAGCCTCCCAGCAGGTACAGACCGACGGCCGTCATCGCATCGCCTCGGCCCACGCGATATGCCCCTCGAAGCCAAGCGTTTTCGCCATGTCGCGGTAGCTATCCCTGAAGTGCGCGTAAGCCGCGGCGTCGCCGTGAGCCCGCGCCAGTAGAGCCCGCAGCCGCAGCAGCCAGATGTCGCGCACAGCCAAACCGTCATCGGCGGGTGCCGCTAACCGCTCGATCGCGCCCTCGGCCACCGTCAGTGAGTCGGTGGCCGCCGCGTTGGAGGGCCGAGTCCGCCTGTTGGTGATCGAAACTGCGAGCACGTTCTCGCCGCCGCCGCCGACCTGATCGAAGCCACAGAGCGCTGCTACAGGGGTGCTACAAGAACCCGCCCTGGTTCGCACTTAGATCTATTAGTTGTTTAGGTGGGTTAGTGCGCCGTCGGCGGGTCGGCGCGGGCATCGGCATTGGTGACGACATTGTCAACAGCATCTTCGACAGATTCTGAGCGGCAACGATGTTCGGCCCGGCGACGGATTGGTGCTCACTGCTTTGCCATCAGTGTTCGACGTGACGGGTGAGGGTGTCGATGAGCGCGTCAATTGCACGGTCGGTGAACTGGGGGCCTGCGGAGGCGATGGACAGCGTCCATACCAGCGGTGGGTCCACATCGATTTTGCGGAGGTCGGGAAACCGGTCGGCCACGCTGACGGGCAGGATCGTCGTCGCTAGTCGGTATCGGATCAGCTCGGCAGCGATCGCGTAATCGGCGACCTCGAAGGCATTGACCGGGCTGACCCCAACGGCGGCGAAACCGGCATCGACGCGCTGCCGAATTCCCCATCCGAGCGGGAAGTGGATCAGGTCTTGTCCGGCGAGGTCCACTAGTGGCATCCGTTTGCGACGTGCCAGGGGGTGGGTTGCTTCGCAGACGAACACCATGGGCTCACGTGTCAGCTCGCGCACGGTGACAAGCGGAGACCGTGGCGAGGTAATCGAGACGAGGGCCAAGTCCATTTGGCCGTCGGCAATTGCGGCCAGATGTCCGGCTGACCCGGTCGTGTTTTGCCGCAGGCGGACGGTGACCTTCGGATGGGACTGGCGGAACTCGTCCAGCGCTGCAGGCAGATTCACCCTTCCCCACGTCATCAAGGCGCCCAGCGCGACTGTCCTCATCAGCTGGCCGCGGTATTCCTCTGTCGACGATTGGGCGCGACGAGCTGCGAGCTTGACTTCGCGGGCGTGATCGAGAAAGACCTCTCCCGCGGGAGTTAGCGCGATCTGGCGCTTGGTACGGTCGAACAACTCGACGTCCAGTTCCTTTTCCAGCCTGCCCACCGCCGCCGACAGTGCCGACTGCACGACGTGAATCCGCTCGGCCGCCCGGGAGAAGTTCAGCTCGGCGGCCACAGCGATGAAGTACTCCAACTGTCGCAGCTCCATTCGCCGAATCTATCGCCGATCGCGATTGTTGTGATCGTTTTTCTTCATTGGACATCGTCGATCATGGGGTGTTGCCTTGACAGCGTCTAGGCGACAACCATCAGCCCACCGAAGGACATAATCATGCGGGCCTTGCGGTTCAACGAGTTTGGTGATCCCGCTGTACTGCACGTCACTGATATGCCGGATCCGCCTGCGACAGCGCAGGAAGCGGTGATCCGGGTCGATTCGGCGTCGGTCAACCCTTCCGATGTGAGAAACGTTGCCGGGGTGATGGAAGGTACGGTGCTGCCGCGCATCCCCGGGCGCGATTTCGCCGGCGTGGTCCTCAGCGGTCCACCCGAATGGGAAGGGGCTGCGGTGTGGGGCACCGGCGGAGATGTCGGGTTCACGCGCGACGGGTCACACGCCGAGCTGATGGCGGTGCCGGTGGAGGCGCTGGTGCGTAAACCCGAGCGGCTTAGCTTCGACGAGGCCTCCGCTGTCGGGGTGAACTTTGTGGTGGCTTGGTACGGGGCGGTGGAGACTGCGCAGCTGGGTGCCGGGGAAACCATTGCTGTCTTTGGCGTTTCGGGCGGCGTGGGCGGCGCGGTCGCACAGATTGCCCGCGCCCTCGGCGCCACCGTGATCGGGTTGGACCGCCACCCGCCCGTTCCGGATGCCCCCGCCGCGGCCGTCATCGACCACTTCATCACCTTCGACCCGACCGCCGACGTTGGCGCTGAGATCAAAAAGCTGACCGGCGGCACAGGTGTCGACGTCGTCTATGACGCCGTCGGCGGGGTGACCACGCCAGCCGCGTTGGCTTCGCTGGCTCACCGAGGCAGGCTGGTGGTGATCAGCGCCGTCGGTCCCCGCGCGGTGGAAATCGATCTTAGGGACCTTTATCACAACGAATCCCGGATCTTGGGCACAGACAGCCGAAAACTGAGCGTCGTCGAGTCTGCGCGGCGCCTAAAACGGATCAGCTCCTACTTCGAATCCGGCGAGTTTCGCCCGCGCCCCATCGCCGCCCGCTATCCCCTCGACGAAGCGGTTACGGCTTATCAGGCCGTTGCCGGCCACATCGCCGGCCGCGTTGTGATCAACCCGTCAGCCGATCATTTCCAAACGATCAAAGAGGCAAGGACATGTCGGGCAATCTGACCGAAGAAACAATTACCGAGGAAGTGCAGCGGACCTTTGACACCTCCACTGATGAGCGTTTCCGGCAACTGTTCGTCAGCCTGGTGCAGCACCTGCATGATTTCGCCAGAGAATGGCGGCTGACCGGCGATGAGTGGTTCGCCGCGATCGACTTCCTCGAGCGGGTCGGCAAGATCAGTAGTCCCACCCGCCAGGAGTATGTCCTCTTGTCGGACATTTTGGGGTTGAGCGTCTTGGTGGACAAGATCAACACTCACCACGGTCCGTCTGTCACCGACTCGACGGTGATCGGCCCGTTCTTCGTCGAGGGCCGCCCGACGGCCGGTAACGGGGACGACATCTCCGATGGCATCGTAGGCACGCCGATGTTCGTCACCGGTCGGGTCGTCGACGAACAGGGCAGGCCAGTCGTCGGCGCGCACGTCGACACCTGGCACAGCGACGGTGAAGGGTTCTACGACGTTCAGCAGCTCGAGAAGCTGCACGGCCAGTTCGCCATGCGGGCGCTGTTGACCACCGACGACGACGGCCGATTCTGGTACCGGTCCATCACGCCTCGCTACTACCCGGTGCCCACCGACGGCCCATGCGGCCAGATCCTGCGCGCGGCA
>DATMMZ010000077.1:0-27319 GCA_035569455.1 Mycobacterium sp.
TTGGCGTCGTCGGCCAGGGACAGGATCCTGCGCGCGTCTGGCAGCAAAGAGCGTCCGGCTTCGCTCAGCCGGACGCTGCGCCGATCCCGCGCGAACAAGTCGGTCCCCAGTTCGCGCTCCAGCGCGATGATCTGTTGCGACAAAGCCGGTCCGGAGATGTGTACCCGTTGCGCGGCGCGGCCGAAATGCAGCTCCTCGGCGACGGCTACGAAGTAGCGCAGTTGCCGCAGTTCCATGCACCGAGCCTAAATCGCAGCGCGATTCGCCGCGTCGGGATGCTGCTGAGATGCGCTGATTGCCGTCGTTTCATCGGTGAGGTGCTTCCCGATGACCTGGATCTGCCGCGCGCTCAGGGGGCACAGCGGATGCACGGCCAGCATCAGGGCAACTTGATGACGATGGTCGAAAACCGGTGCGGCGATGGTCACCACGGGCTGTTTCCGGCGACCGGGGTTGTCATCGGAGAGAAAGCCGATGGTGGTGAACTCGGCGAGTAACTGCTCCAAGATCTGACGCACCGGAGTGGGCATCTGGTCGCTATCCAACGTGCCGACCACCTGGACGGCCTGCGCCAGCGCAGGCGTTGTCCAGTCGACGTCGTATCCGCGCTCGCGCGTGTGCGCCAATACGCGTTCGAGGCGCTGTGCGCGATCAGCGTCGCTGCCCGCACCGCGGCGGATCCATGCCCGTTGTTCCTCGTCGGTGTCCCAGGCGGCGAGTGCGACGCCGAACGGTGGGGCATACGGAATGCGATCACCCGGTATTCCCGCCGGCTGGCTGGCGGGGTCACCCTCGAATGCTGTGACCACCAACGAATCACCGAATCGCTCGACCACAGAGCCGGCGTAGCCGACCTCGCGGAAGAGTCTGAGCGCCGCGGAACGGGCGGCATGCGCAAGTGGACGAGCCATGTCCATCCGCGCGGCCACCACGGCGAGCGCGGGGCCAAGAGCAAAAGTCTTGGCGACCGGATCGCGGCTGGCCCATCCACGGTCACACAGCGTCTTCAGGATCGCGTGCGCCGTCGCTTGAGTGAGATCGAGTTCGCGCACGACGTCGGAGAATCGCAACCGCACATTTCCGGACCGTGCCAGGAGTTCGACAACGTCGAGTACTCGGGCGGTCGGCGCCGAGGGCGATCCGCGAATGGCTTGACTCCTTCACAACGAGATTCCTAGAGTTACAGCGAACACTCGAGATTTTATATCGATTATTCGAGAAAATAAATGAGGTTGACGAATTGCGTGCTGTGGTATTAAGGGATGGCCAACTGCAGGTCCGCGAGACACCGGACCCAGCGCCCGGGACGGGTGAGCTGTTGCTGAAGACATTGAGCACCGCGATCTGCGCGTCGGACGTGCACTTCATGGACCACCCGGAGCTCGCCATCGACGATCCGACCGGTCGCTCGCTCTACGACACGGGCCGCGACATCGTGCTCGGCCACGAGTTCGTCGGCGAAGTCATCGGGCATGGACCCGGCTGCACCGATCAGTTCCCGGTCGGCTCACGGGTGACGGCGATGCCGGTGCGCCTGGTGGACGGCGGTGCCGGCGGCACGCGGATCATCGGTCAGCACCCGGAAGCGCAAGGCAGTTTCGGTGAGCTGCTGGTGGTTTCGGAAGCGGCGACCCAGCCGGTCTCGGGTGACGTCTCCAGCGATGCCGCCGCGCTGACCGACGCGTTCGCCGTCGGCGAGTTCTACGTCCGCTCGGCACAGATCCAACCGGGCGAGATCGCCATCGTCATCGGCGCGGGAGCGATCGGACTCTCGGCCGTTGCGGCCCTGGCCAGCCGCCGCGTCGAGCCGATCATCGTGGCGGACTTCAAGTCCGAGCGCCGCGCGCTGGCCCGCGACAGCTTCGGCGCCCACGTCGTGGTCAACCCCGCCGAGAAGTCCGCCTTCGACGCGTTCCGGGAGGTTCGCGCCGAACGCGGGTTGCCGGGACCGGCTGTGGTGTTCGAGTGCGTTGGCGCCCCCGGCCTCATCCAGAACATCGTCGAGTCCGCCGAGATGGCCACCCGGATTTACTGTGCGGGGGGCTGGTACACGGGCGACACGCTGGATATCACCACCGCCACTCGTCAAGGCGTCACAATCCAATTCGGCGGCGGGCCACATCTACAGGATTGGTACGGAACGCTCGCGGCCATCGCGGCGGGACGGCTGGATCCGCTACCCATCGTCGGCAAGATCATCACCCTCGACGAAGTGCCCGACGCGCTCGACCTCGCGCGCAGGTCCGACGGCCCGCCGCGGATCGTCGTCCATCCCAACGGAGACGTGGCATGACCGAACGGGAAGACCGCCAAGACATCACCGAGATGCTGGTGCGCTACGCCACCGGAATCGACCGACGCGACTGGTCGCTCTTCCGCACCGTATTCACCGATGACTGCGAGCTCGATTACGGCGTGATCGGATCATGGAAAGGGGTCGACGCCGTCGCGGAATTCATGGAGCAGGTCCACGCACTGGCGGGGCACACAATGCATCGGCTCAGCAATCAGGCCATCACGGTCGACGGCGACAAGGCCGAGGCGCGCACCTACATCGACGGCCTGATCATGGCCGGCGATAACAAATCCGGCGTCAACGCCCTCGGTTTCTACGACGACGAGATCGTCCGCACCGACGGTGGGTGGCGCATCGCGCGGCGCCGGTACACCCAGGTGCGCCTGACGACCGTCGGCGAAACATAAGGAGTGCCCGTGACATTCGCAGGCAAGTATGGTCCGTGGGCACTCGTCGCCGGCGCCTCAGACGGCCTGGGTGCCGCCTTCGCCGAGGGGCTTGCCGAGCGCGGCGTCAACGTTGTGCTGCTGGCGCGCCGGCAACAGGCGCTCGATCAGGTTGCGGCCGAGATCGAATCCAGGACATCCGCCCAAACCCGCACTCTCGCTATCGATCTCGCGCTGCCGGACGCAGCGGCGGCAATCGCCGAGGCCACCGGCGACCTGGAGATCGGATTCCTGGTGTATTGCGCCGGCGCCGACCCGGATTACCGGCCGTTCCTGGCCAACTCGATCACAGCCGCCGAAGCGATAGTGCGACGCAACTGCATGGTGCCGATGCAGCTGTGCCACCACTTCGCTTCTGCAATGGTCCAGCGAGGCAGCGGTGGAATCGTCATCTTCTCCTCCGGCGCCGGGCTGGCCGGCGGACCCAACATGGTCGCCTACGGCGCCTCCAAGGCGTTTGACATGGTGTTCGCCGAAGCGCTCTGGTCCGAACTGCACGACAAGGGTGTCGACGTGCTGGGCCTCATCCTGGGCAAGACCGATACGCGAGCTCTGCGGGAGCTCGAACACAGCCGTGGCCAGATCAGCTCACCCGACGAGGTGCCGGAGGGCGCCGGCGCCGTGGACGACGTGATCGCCGAGGCTTTCGAAAATCTGACCAATGGCCCGACCTGGTTCGTGGGCGACGTCATGCGCGCCGCCGAGCAACTGACAAGTTCCCTGACCCGCAAGCAAACCGTCGAACTCTTCGCACAAGCCGCCGCCGCGGCGATGAAGGCGCCCGACTGATCTGGTTGGCTAACCGCAGAAGGTTTGCCAAAGTTTGAAGTTGGTCAGCCCTAACTTTCAGAATTGCATAGTCTGACCAGCAAAGACGGGGCGTTGGATCCCGCCACTTTGTCGGCCCCCAACGTTGCTGGATGCGGATTGAGCAGGTACCTTTTAGACGAAATGATGATGCTTGCCATAGACAGCCCCGTGACCCCGGTCCCGACGGCGGCTCGCGCGCCGTGGCGCAGACTGACCCGCTCGGCGCTGCTCACCGGCGCATTCATCGTCCCGGCACTGGTGGTCCGGGTCGCCGGCCTGCATCCAGACGCGATTGCCGCCCTGCTGATCTACGGGGCCGCGGTGGTGGCTGCCAGCTTCCTGCTGGCGTGGGCCGCCGAGGCCGCGCAGATCGACGTTTCCGGAGGCCTCGCGATCGCGATACTCGCGGTGGTCGCGGTCCTACCCGAATACGCCGTCGACCTCTACTACGCGTATGTATCTGGCCACGCACCGGAGTACACGCAATACGCGGCGGCCAACATGACCGGATCCAACCGGCTCTTGATGGGGCTGGGCTGGCCGGTCGTGGTGCTGGTCAGCATTGTCGTGACGCGCAAGATGGGTGGGGGTAAGGCCACCGGGTTGGCGCTGGAACCGGCCAACCGGGTGGAACTCGGTTTCTTGCTGATCGCCGGTGTGGTCGCTTTCCTCATACCCGCGACTGGCCACATCCACCTGGTGCTGGGGTTGGCGCTACTGGGCTGGTTCGGCTTCTACCTCTACAAACTCAGCCGCGGTGACGTGGAGGAACCCGAGCTGATCGGTACCGCCGCCGCCCTCGGGGAACTACCCGACCGCGTCCGGCGCATCGCCGTCATTGGTCTGTTCGCGACGTCTTGCGTGGTGATCCTGCTCTGCGCCGAGCCGTTCGCCAACAATCTCGTTTCCGCCGGTACCGAGCTGGGCATCGATCGGTTCCTGCTGGTGCAGTGGTTGGCGCCGCTGGCCTCGGAAGCCCCCGAGTTCATCATCGCGACCATCTTCGCCACCCGCGGCAAGGGCACGGCGGCCATCGCCACGCTGATCTCCTCCAAGGTCAACCAGTGGACGCTGCTCATCGGATCGTTGCCGGTGGCCCACCTGCTCGGCGGTGGCGGCTTCTCCTTGGCGCTCGACTCCCGTCAGGTGGAGGAAGTACTGCTCACGGCCACCCAGACACTGATGGGTGTCGCGCTGGTCCTGGCGCTGCGCTTCCGCCGACCCGCGGCCTGGGCGCTGCTGGGATTGTTCCTCGTCCAGTTCCCGATCGACTCGACCCACGGGCGGTTGCTGCTCTGCGGCATCTACGCCGCACTGGCCGTCGCCGCCTTGATCATCAACCGCCGGCACCTGGCTGCCACCATGCGGGCGCCGTTCGTCGGGACCGCCATTCGTCATGGCGGTCACCCCCACCAGCCGTTAGAGACTGCTGGATACGCCGCGTAGCTAACACGCAAGCCCCCTATTCTTAGCGACTGGGGTTGTGCGACCCCGGATCGGTGGTGCTGGCGTGACGACGGCGGGGTTCGCCTGCGCGACGTGCGGCACGGAATTGCGCCCCGCCGCGAAGTTCTGCGACGAGTGCGGTTCGCCAACTACGGCTTCTCCATCGTCGGCCGAGTACAAGCAGGTGACGGTGCTGTTCGCCGATGCGGTGCATTCGATGGACATCGCCGCTGCGGTCGGTCCGGAGCGGCTGCGCGAAATCATGGGCGAGCTCGTCGAGCGCGCGGCGGCGGTGGTGCAGCGATACGGCGGCACGGTGGACAAGTTCACCGGAGACGGAATCATGGCGGTGTTCGGCGCGCCGGTTGCCTTGGAGGATCATGCTTTTCGTGCGTGCCTGGCGGCGCTGGGAATTCAAGACGAGGCGCAGCGCATGGCGGGTGGCGTCGCGGGACGCGACGGAGTGGACCTGAGGTTGCGGGTGGGACTGAATTCGGGTCAGGTGATCGCCGGCGAAATCGGCTCTGGCGCTTTGGGTTACACCGCGATCGGTGAACAGGTGGGGATGGCTCAGCGGATGGAGTCGGTGGCACCGCCGGATGGGGTGATGCTCAGCGAGTCTACCGCGCGCCTGGTCGAGGGTGCCGTCGTGCTGGCCGAACCGGAAATTGTGCAGATCAAGGGTGCACGCGAACCAGTGCCCGCGCACCGCTTGATCGCGACGACCAGTGATCATCGCCGGCGCAGCGACCCGCAGCTGGTCGGCCGCACCTGGGAACTGAGCACCATCACCGGAATCCTCGACGAGGCCATAGGTGGGGCTGGGTATGTGATCGGTGTCTTGGGGCCGCCGGGTATCGGTAAGAGCCGCATCGTCCGCGAAGCCGCCGCTCTGGCCGCAAGTCGTGGCGTAAAGGTGTTCACCACCTACTGCGAATCCCACACCAGCGATATCCCGTTCCACGCGGTGACGGGACTGTTGCGTGCCGGTCTGGGAGTGGACTGCCTCGACGCCGAGGCGGCTCGGGCCCAGATTCACGGCCGCCTCGATGGTGCCGACCCGGAAGATCTGCTGCTACTGGATGATCTGCTCGGTATCGGCGATCCGGGCGTCGAGCTGCCCAATATCGAGGCTGATGCCCGGCGGCGGCGACTGACGGCGTTGGTCAATGCCGACTCGTTGGCGCGCAGTGAGCCGGCATTGTTTGTGATCGAGGATGCGCATTGGATCGACGAGGTCAGCGAGTCGCTGCTGGCTGATTTCCTGGCGGTGATCCCGCAAACTCCCTCGATGGTGTTGATCACCTACCGACCCGAATACCATGGCGCGCTGGCCATGATCCCCGGTGCGCAGACGATCGCGTTGCGGCCGCTCAACGCTGCGCAATCCACGGTACTGATCGGTGAGCTACTCGGCACGGACGCCTCGGTGCAGGGGCTGACCGACGTCATCGCCGAACGCGCGGCCGGGAACCCGTTTTTCGCTGAGGAGATCGTGCGCGACCTGTCTGAACGCGGGGCGATCCGCGGCACGCAGGGCTCGTATCTGCTCGACGGTGAGGTCGCGGACGTTAGTGTGCCGGCCACTTTGCAGGCGGCGATCGCGGCGCGTGTGGATCGGCTGAGCGTGGCGGCCAAGCGCACGCTGAGTGCCGCGGCGGTGATTGGGTCGCGGTTCGGCCCCGACTTGGTCACCGCGCTGGGGATCGACCCGGTCGTTGACGAGCTGGTCAAGGGTGAGCTGATTGATCAGGTCGGGTTCACCCCGCGGGTCGAATATGCGTTTCGGCATCCGCTGATTCGCACGGTGGCCTACGAATCACAGCTGAAGTCCGACCGTGCCGAGCTGCACCGGCGGCTGGCGGTCGCGATTGAGCAACGCGAATCGGCCGATGAAGACGCCGCGCTGATAGCCGAACACCTCGAAGCGGCCGGTGATCTGCACGCTGCGTTTGCCTGGCACATGCGCGCGGGTACCTGGCTGACCCATCGCGATCTCGCTGCGGCGCGTGCCAGTTGGCAGCACGCGCGAGACGTTGCCGACCGATTGCCTGGCGCGGATCCGCAACGCGCCGCGATGCGCATCGCCCCGCGAACATTGCTGTGCGGCACCGCCTGGATGGCTGGCGGCAGCCTTGCCGACACCGGCTTCGACGAGCTACGTGATCTCGCGAGCGTCGCCGGTGACAAGGTGTCGCTGGCCATGGGGATGACTGGGTGGGTATCGACACTGACCGTTCACGCCCAATTCCAGGAAGCGTCGCGCTGGGCTTCCGAACTCGTCGACCTGCTCGAGTCAATCGGAGACCCACAATTAACGGTTGGGCTCCTTTACGCTGCATTCACCGCCAAACTCCAGTGCGGCGAAACGGTCGAGTCCATCCGCTTGTCGCAACGGGCGATCGACTTGGCCGACGGCGACGCCACTATGGGCAATCTGATACTCGAATCCCCGCTCGTTGGCGCGATCATGTTGCGCGGCTGCGCTCGATGCTGCCTCGGCGACCCAAGATGGCGAGACGACGTGGAGCAGTCCGCGACGATGGCGCGGGCGATCGACGTGACGTTGCGTGCGGTGCTGCTGGTCTTCAAGTACTCCATCGCTGCTAATGGAGCGTGGCTTCCCGACGCCGCGGACTCGGACGAGACAGCTGAAGTGCTTGAGATCGCAGAACGATCCGGCCACGATTTCACGCTTAGTTGTGCGCGATACGTGCGTGGCAAGACGCTCCTGATGCACGGCGGTCCCCAACGCGACGATGGCATCGCCTTGCTTGCGACGGCTCGGGAAGCCGCTCTGCAGGAGCGCTTCACGATGGGGGTCTTCGCGTTCATCGACATCCATCTCGCCAACGAGAAGGTCCGCGTCGGCGATCTCGACGGCGCAATCGAACTCTCTCGAGCTGCCATCGAAGCGGAATACGCCTCCGGCGAGATGGTTGTTCGCGCGGCGGCCGTCGCTGCTCTGGTCGAAGCCCTGCTGCGCAGAGGCGACCACACCGACCTTCAGGAAGCCCAAGCGGCCATCGATCGACTCGCGGCGGTGCCAACCGAACCCGGATTCGTCGTGAATGAGATATGGCTGCTGCGCATGCGGGCGCTGGAGGCGCGGGCGCGTGGTGACGAACTGGCTTATCGCGACTACCGCGACCGCTATCGCGCGATGGCGAATTCGCTTGGTTTCGAAGGGCATATCGCCTGGGCAGAGGCGATGGCGTGACGGCGGCAGGATTGGCTTGCGCGACGTGCGGCGCGGAGTTGCGCGCCACCGCGAAGTTCTGCGACGAGTGCGGGTCGCCGACTAAGGCTTCGGCGGCGTCGGCGGAGTACAAGCAGGTGACGGTGCTGTTCGCCGATGCGGTGCATTCGATGGACATCGCGGCCGCGGTGGGTGCGGAGCGGTTGCGCGAGATCATGGGTGAGCTCGTCGAGCGCGCGGCGGCGGTGGTGCAGCGATACGGCGGCACGGTGGACAAATTCACCGGCGACGGGATCATGGCGGTGTTCGGTGCGCCAGTCGCTTTGGAGGATCACGCTTTTCGCGCGTGTCTGGCGGCGCTGGGCATCCAGGATGAGGCGAAGCGCATGGCCGGTGGCGTCGCGCAACGCGACGGGATCGACCTGCGGCTGCGGGTTGGCCTCAATTCGGGCCAGGTGATCGCCGGCGAAATCGGCTCTGGCGCTTTCGGTTACACCGCGATCGGCGAGCAGGTCGGGATGGCTCAGCGGATGGAGTCGGCCGCGCCGCCGGGTGGGGTGATGCTCAGCGAGCCCACCGCGCGGCTGGTCGAGGGCGCCGCCGCACTGAGCGAACCGGAAATGGTGCACATCAAGGGGGCAAGCGACCCGGTGCCCGCTTACCGGTTGATCGCGACCACCGCCGATCAGCACACGCGCAGCGACCCAACGCTGGTGGGGCGCACCTGGGAACTCAACACCATCGCTGCAATCCTCGACGAGGCAGTCGGTGGGGCGGGCTGCGTCATCGGTGTGTTGGGTCCGCCCGGGATCGGCAAGAGCCGCATCGTGCGCGAAGCCGCAGCGATCGCCGACGACCGCGGTGTCCAGGTTTTCACCACCTACTGCGAATCCCATGCCAGCGACGTCCCCTTCCACGCGGTGACGGGCCTGTTGCGCGCCAGCCTGGGGGTCGACGGCCTCGACGCCGAAGCCGCACGCGCGCAACTCCGCATCCGCTTTGCCGATGACGATCCCGAAGATGTCCGCCTGCTCGACGACCTGCTCGGCATCGCCGATCCCGACGCCGAGGAGCCCGACATCGAGGGCGACGCACGGCGGCGCCGGCTCACCGCCCTGGTCAACGCCGCATCGCTGGCGCGAACCGATCCGGCGCTGTACGTGATCGAGGACGCGCATTGGATCGACGAGGTCAGTGAGTCGATGCTGGCCGACTTTCTGGCCGTGATCAGACAGACCCCCTCGATGGTGCTGATCACCTATCGCCCCGAGTACCGCGGCGCGCTGACCACGATCCCCGGCGCGCAGACGATCGCCCTGCGGCCGCTGAGCCCCACGCAGACCACGGCGTTGATCGATGAGCTCGTCGGCACCGATGACTCGGTGCAGGGGCTGGCCGCAGTCATCGCCGAACGCGCCGACGGCAACCCGTTTTTCGCCGAGGAGATCGTGCGCGACCTCGCCGAGCGCGGCGCGGTCCGCGGCACGCGCGGCTCCTACCTGCTGCACGGAAATGTCGCCGACACCGCGGTGCCGGCAACGTTGCAAGCCGTCATCGCGGCCCGCGTCGACCGGCTCAGCGCGGCGGCCAAGCGCACACTGAACGCCGCCGCGGTCATCGGATCCCGGTTCAGCCCCGAGCTGCTGACCGCGTTGGGTATCGACCCGGTCCTCGACGAGCTGGTCGCTGGTGAGTTGATCGACCAGGTCGGGTTCACCCCGAAGATCGAATATGTGTTCCGGCATCCGCTGATTCGTGCCGTGGCCTATGAATCGCAGCTGAGGTCGGACCGCGCCGAGCTGCACGGACGACTGGCCACCGCGATCGAACAGCGCGAGCCGGACTCGGTCGACGAAAATGCCGCGCTGGTCGCCGAACACCTCAAAGCCGCGGGAGACCTGCACACAGCGTTCAACTGGTACATGCGCGCAGGCGGGTGGCTTACGCTCCGCGACCTCGCCGCGGCCAGGGCCAGTTGGCGGCACGCTCGCGACGTCGCGGATCGATTGCCTGATACCGACACCGACCGCTCGGCGATGCGGATCGCGCCTCGGACGCTGCTGTGCGCCAGCGCCTGGCTGGTCGGCGGAACAATTGCCGACACCGGATTCGACGAACTGCGTGAGCTCGCCAGCGCGGCCGGTGACAAGGTGTCGCTCGTCATGGGGACGGCCGGGTATCTGCCGGCATTGGTCCTTCACGCCCGAACCCGCGAAGCGTCCGAAGTGGCTTCCGAACTCGCCGACCTGCTCGAGTCGATCGGCGACCCGGAACTCACCGTTGGGCTGCTCTACAGCGCGATCCTCGCTAAGTTCACAGGCGGCGAGCTCGCCGAAACCGTGCGACTGGCAGACCGAGTGATCGACCTCGCCGACGGCGACGTCACAATGGGCAACTTCATCCTCGCTGCTCCATCGGTGGGCGCCACCATGCTGAAAGGCGTCGCAAGGTCGTACCTCGGGGACCGGGGCTGGACGAAGGATGTCGAGCAAGCCACAACGATGGTCCGCGCGTTCAACCCGACCTTGCGCGCGATCGTGATGTTCTTCGAATGCCAGCTGATCCTCAACGGGATATCGGTGCCGGATTCGGCAGCCTTGCAAGACACGGCCGAGGTGCTCGAGCTTGCGGAGCGATCCGGCGACATCCCCACGCTGGCCTGCACCCGATGCGCGCGCGGCATCGTGCTCCTGGCCCATGACGGTGCCCGACGAAACGATGCGATCCCGATGTTGGCCGCAACCCGGAAAGCCGCTTTGCAAGAGCGCTTCACACTTTTGGCGGCCAGTTGGGTCGACGTACTTTTTGCTATCGAGAAAGGCCGTACCGACGATCTGGACGGAGCCATCGAACTGGCGCGCCCGGCCATCGAAGCCGAATACGCTTGCGGCGACATGGTTTTCCTGGCGTGGGCCAACGCCGCACTGGT
Source organism: Mycobacterium sp. (assembly GCA_035569455.1). Lineage (GTDB taxonomy): Bacteria > Actinomycetota > Actinomycetes > Mycobacteriales > Mycobacteriaceae > Mycobacterium. The sequence continues at coordinate 11,127 of DATMMZ010000077.1, forward strand.
CCAGCTACTGCTGCACAGAGGGAGGCAGACCGACCTGCAGGAGGCGCAGGCCACCATCGAGCGGCTGGCGGCGGTGCCGACCGACCCCGGATTCGTCATGAACGACATCTGGCTACTGCGGATGCGGGCATGGGAGGCACAGGCACGCGACGATGACGCTAGCTATCAAAACCACCGCGACCGCTATCGCGAAATGGCGAATTCGCTTGGTTTCGAAGGGCATATCGCGTGGGCGGAGGAAATGACGTGACGGAAGTGCTGACGGTCATCGGCGTGGGCGGGATGGGCCACGCGATCGCCCGGCGACTGGGCGCCGGCAAGACGGTGCTGTTGGCCGACTACAACGAACAGACGCTCGCGTCGGTGGCCGAATCGATGTCGGCGGACGGTCATCACGTCGAAAGTCGTAACGTCGATGTCTCGTCACCGGAATCGGTTCACGGGCTTGCGGAGTACGCGGCCTCACTGGGCGCCGTCACTCAGCTGGCACACACCGCCGGTCTGTCTCCGTCGCAGGCCTCGGCCGAGGCAATCCTGGCCGTCGACCTGCTCGGCGTCGCGCTGATGCTGGACGAATTCGGCGAAGTCATCGCACCGGGCGGCGCGGGCGTCGTGATCGCCAGTATGTCCGGGAACATGGTTCCCACGCTGCCCGCCGAGCAAGAACAAGCATTGGCGCACACCCCGGCGCGCGAATTACTAGAGCTTGATTTCGTCAAAAAACTCAGCCATCCGGGTTTCGCATACGCAATCGCCAAGCAGGCCAACCATATTCGAGTCCGCGCTGCCAGCATGCAGTGGGGCCGGCGGGGCGCACGCATCAACTCGATCAGTCCGGGCATCATCTCCACGCCGATGAGCCAACAGGAACTTGCCTCCCCGGTCGGTGACGGCATGCGAGCGATGATCGCCATGTCCGGGACCGGTCGCATCGGAACGCCCGAAGACATCGCCTCGGCCACCGCATTCCTACTCGGCCCCGACGCCACGTTCATCACCGGTACTGACCTGCTTGTCGACGGAGGCGTCGTAGGGGCCGCCAAAGCTGGAAGTCCCACGTACCAGAAGAGCTAAGCCTCAGACGAGGTAGTAGAGGTCCGGATCGTCTGCCTGTTGGGGCGCTAGCTGGGCACTGGATTCCAGTGCAGCGAGCTTGGTATGCGCGTACCGCACGGCTTTGAGCGTCGCCGAGTATTCCTCATCTTCTTCGGGGAAGATGTGCTCCGCGGCGAACCAGCTCTGCAATCCAACGTTTTTCAGGACCGCGAGCGTGTCGGGGCGCACCCCGGCCAACAAGACGGTTACGCCGTGCGCGGTCTCTTCGCGCAGGAAATGCTCGAGACGCTCGATGCAGACGACGTCTGGGTGACGCACGCGTTTGAGCCGCAAGATCACAAACTTGACGTCTTCGGCCTCGATCCTGCCGCTGAGCGCCGTCAGGTAGCGGTCCAATTCGGGTGCCGCCCCGAAGAATAGCTCGCCTTCTAAGTCGTAAATGACGATCGCCGGATCCGCGACATCTCCCGGCACACGCTCTCGGACCACCCGTTCGGGCGTGACGATGAGTTCTTTGGCTTTCAGCTTCGCCGCCCGCGGCACAAACAACAGAATCGACAGAATTACGCCGAGCAGGACCGATTTGTCCAGATCGATCGCCACCCCGGTAAACGCCGTGATGATCACCAAACCCGCGTCATAGCGCGACGCTTTGAGCGTGTAGAACAGGCGCTTGAAATCGACGAGCCGCGCGGCGGTGACGAGCAGCAGCCCGGCCAGTGCCGGCTGCGGCACGTATCGCAGCAACGGCGCGAACAGCAGCAGCGCCACGGCTACCGTGGCGGCCGAGACGATCCCGGAAAACCTTGTCGCCGCACCGGACTGGTAATTGATCGCCGAGCGCGACAGCGAGCCCGAGCCCGGCAGGCTCTGGAAGAATCCGCCGGCGAGGTTGGCCAGGCCTTCGGCGACGATCTGCCGGTTGTAGTCAATCTTTTGTCGGGTCTCGTGCGCGATGGCTTTGGCGATCGACAGGGCCTCGATAATGCCGACGAAGGCGATTGCCAGCGCACCCGTCGACAGGTGCGGCAACCAGTCGGCGTGCACCTCGGGGATCTGCGGACCGGGCAGGCTGCGGGGAACGTTGCCGGCCACCGACACCGCCGTGCGGCCGCCCGGACCCGGAATCGACCAGCCCGCAAGATAAGCGATCAGCGTCGTGATGACCAACACCGCCAGCATGTCGACCTGCGGCCATCGGAAGCGTTGCACGAGCTTGCGCAGCACGACGGCCAGCAGCACCGCCGCGATACTGAGGGTCACCGCGCGGTAGTTGATCCGATCGCCGTGGAACAAGGTGAGCCATACCCGGTGCAGCACCTGCATGTGTCCATCGCCCTTATCGCGGACGCCCAGCGCCTTGCCCAGCTGCCCCGCGGCAAGCAAAAATGCCGCGGCCGCCATGAAGCCGATGATGACCGCTTCGGAAATGTAGCGGGTCAGGTTGCCCAGCTTGAACAGGCCGATCAGGATCTGAATGCCGCCAATGAGTGCGCCCAGCAGGAACAACGCCTGGAAGAGCTCGGTGGTGTTTTCCGAATCGATGAACGCCAGGCTGGTGAAGACCAGCAGCGAAATGGCACTCGTCGGACCGTTGATCAAATGCGAGGACGATCCGAAGATCGACGCAACCGCCGTCACCACGATCGCCGAGTAGACACCGAACTTGGGATCCACGCCGGCGATCAGCGCATACGCCATCGCCTGGGGGAACGAGACGGCGGCGACGGTGAGGCCGGCGATGACATCAGCCCGCCCTTTCGCCCCGTCGTAGTTCAGACGTCGCCGATCCGCGCCCACGCTGTATCCAGTCTTTCCGTTATGTCACCGACACGGCGGCGTGTGGCGGCGCTGTCAGTGTGTCGAGGATTCCGTTGTCGCCGAAGAACTTCTGCCGCGCGTCGCTCCAATCGTTGGCAATGGCGGTGATCGGGAAAAGCGCAAGGGTGGGCAGCCGGTCGCCGTATTTCGCCAGAATTGCCGGCTTGATCGGCCGATAACCGTATTGCGCTATCAGCTCTTGTGCGGCGTCGGTGAACAGGTAGTTGAGGTAGGCCTTGGCGTAGGACGCCGTCTTTTGATCGGTGACGTTTGCGTCAACCCAGGCCACCGCAGGCTCCGCACGGATGCTGACCGGGGGGTAGACGATCTCGAGCTCGTTCTTGCCGGCGGCGACCTCACGCTGCGCCTCGTTCTCCCACGTCAGCTGCACGTCGCCGATCTTCTGCACCGTGAAACTGGTGGATGCACCGCGCGCACCCGCGTCGGACACGGCGACGTGCTGCAATAGCGCCCTCACATAGGCAGCAGCCTGGTCCTGGCTGCCGCCACGGGTGGTGACCGAACCCCACGCGGCGAGAACGCTCAATTGGCCATTGCCGGAGCTATGAGGATTGGGTGTCACGACGCCGACATCACCATTGATGAGGTCGGGCCAGTCGTGGATGGCTTTGGGATTGCCCTTGCGGACGACAAAGACGATGGTCGACGTATAAGGCACCGAATTGTTCGGCAGACGGGTTTGCCAATTGGCCGCGACGAGTCCGCGCTTACGCAGCGTGTCGATGTCGCTGATCAGCGCCAGCGATACCACGTCGGCTTTCTGGGAGCCGTCGACGACGCTGCTCGTCTGTCGACCTGAGCCGCCGTGCGACTGTTTGATGTCCAGGTTGACTCCGGTTTGGCTGCGGTATTGCGTGATGAACGCCCTGTCCAGCGCTACATACAACTCCCGCGTCGGGTCATAGGAGACGTTGAGAAGCTGATTGGACCGCTCGTCGGGCAGGTTCTTCACCACAATCGCAGTTGCTGCGACGACGATCGCGACAACACCGACGACATTGAGCAACGAAATGCGCAACCGCGGACGGGAACGCCTGGCCGACGGATGCGCTTCTACCATCGACGCATCCTCTCAAGGCAAATTCCCAGACGATTTCGTCTGACCCCCAACATTTTTGACTATGTTAACGATCACGCTACTTCGCCACAGCGGTGAGAATCATCCTGAGATTAACTAGGCCGACCGTGTCGGCCTACTGAAAACCCACCGCGACCAGTGCTTTCTCCGTATGCTGACCAGATGCCGCAGCGGGTGTTGCGTGACCGCCTGATCGATCTCGAAGTCCCGAGCGAGGATGTGGCGCGCGGTCGGGCACTGCGAAAGACCGCGCCGCGGCGCGCCCTCGCACAGCTGATCCCCTCCCCGCGAACGGCCACGGAAATCCTCGTCGAGCAAAACGCCGACCGGTTGGGCGAACTCGTACCGCTGCGTTTTGCCCGGATGCTGACCGACCCATTCTCGTTCTACCGGGGCTCCGCCGCGGTCATGGCCGCCGACCTCGCCGGAGGCCCTTCGACCGGGATCGAAATCATGTGCTGCGGTGACGCTCACGTGTCGAATTTCGGCATGTACGCCGCCCCGGACCGCGCAATAGTGTTCGACCTGAACGACTTTGACGAGGCTGCTGTGGCGCCGGCGGAGTGGGACGTCAAACGCCTGATCACCAGCGCGATCATCGGAGGTCGTCACGCGGGCTATCCCGCCAAGGCCATCCGCCGCTCTGTCGAACAGGCGTTGGTGGCCTACCAAACCGGGCTGGAAGCGACGCTCGAGATGGACGTTTTGGACCGCTATTACCTGCGGCTGGAGCCGGAGCGCTACACGGGAGAGGTATCCAAGGGCCTGCAAGGAGTGGTTCAGCGAACAATATCTCGGGCGCGCAAGCAGACCTCGGCGCGGGTCTTCAAGCAGATCACGGAGATCGGAGCGGACGGAACCCCGCGCCTGCGCGAACAGCCCCCGGTCCTACAGCACGTCGACGAGGAGATCGAAGCCCCGCTGGTGGAGGCGGTGCAGGAGTATCTGGCCGCGGTCCCGGCCGACGTTGCGCTGCTGCTATCGCACTTCCGCATCACCGATGTTGCGCTGCGGGTAGTTGGCGTCGGCAGCGTCGGCACCCGCTGCTACTTAGTCATCTTGGTCGGCCCCAACGACACACCGTTGATCCTGCAGATCAAAGAAGCCACGCGATCAGTGCTCCAAGAGTACGGGGGTTGGCGCCAGCCGCGCACGCTGACCGCAGCCATCGACGCCAAGGGCCAGGGTGTTCGCGTGATTGATGGCCAGCAGATTCTGCAGGCAATGTCGGACGTGTTCCTCGGAACGACCCGCAAGGACGGCCACGACTACTACATCCGTCAGTTCCACGACATGAAGGGCACCATCGACACCGAAGGCATGTCGGCGTCCACGTTCGGCGAGTACGTCGCTGCTTGCGCGATGCTGTTAGCGCGGGCGCACTCACAGAGCGCGAATGCGTCAATATTGCGGGGATACGTTGGCACCGCCGACACCGTGCACTGCGCCGTCGCCGAGTGGTGCTACGCATACGCCGACAAGTCGCTCGACGACTTTCACCAGTTGCGCACGGCGGCCGCGGCCGGCGACATCGAAGTCGCCGCGGATCCCGCTCGGTAGCAACGGTTCACGTGCCACGACCGTTTTCGAGCCCCGTTTCCGTCGACACCGTTATCGTGTCCAGGACAGAGAGGGCAAAAGGCGATGAGAAGCCGCGCGGCGATCCTCCACGAGTACGGCCGCCCATGGTCGGTCGAAGAGTTCGAGTTGGATCCGCCGCGAGCCGGAGAGGTGCTGCTGCAACTGGCAGCCACCGGCCTGTGCCACTCCGACGAACACATCCGGCAGGGGAAGCTGGCCCCGCCTCCTCAAACCCTGCGCTCGCTCGGTTTGCCGGCCATGTCACCGACGATCGGCAGGCACGAAGGCTCCGGCGTGGTAGTCGAGGTGGGCGAAGGGGTGACCCGGTTCGCGCCTGGCGACCATGTGGTGACGTCTTTCGTCGCGGTGTGTGGGAAATGCCGGTGGTGCGCCTCGGGGATGGAGTACCTGTGCGACACCGGTTCTGGGACACTCGCTCCCGGCATGCCGACCGACGGCACCTTTCGCCATCACACCCTCGACGGGCGAAACCTGGGGCATATCTCTAAGATTGGCGCGTTCGCCGAACACACCGTCGTCTCGGCCGACTCGCTGGTGAAAATCGATAGGGGTTTCCCCCTCGTCCCCGCCGCGCTGCTGGCGTGCGCGGTTCCAACGGGATACGGCTCGGCAGCGCGGCGTGCCAATGTGCGTGGCGGCGACACGGTGGTGGTGATCGGCGCGGGCGGCATCGGCACCGCGGCCATTCAAGGGTCGCGCATCAGCGGCGCCGCGCGCATCGTCGCGGTCGACCCGGTGAAGTTCAAGCGCGAGTCCGCGCTGAAGTTCGGTGCCACCCACACCGCGGCGACGGCAGCCGGGGCGATCGAGATGGTGCGCGAGCTGACCTGCGGCGTGATGGCCGACGCGGTCGTCGTCTCCCCCGCGATGATCGGCGAGGCCGATGTCGAGACAGCGCTGGAGCTCACCCGCAAGGGCGGCACCTGTGTGCTGACGGGCCTGCCGTCGCCGGGGCTGAACTCGATCGCCGTCACGCTGCAAGACTTCATACTGATGAATAAAACCTTGTGCGGCACCGTGTTTGGATCCTGCAATCCCAAGAGCGACATTCCGCTGCTCGCCGGACTCTACGAGTCGGGGCAACTGCTCCTCGATGAGATGATCACCAAGCGCTACCGGCTGGACGAAATAAACCTGGCGTATGCGGACAAGGGCGCCGGCGAACTGATCCGCGGCGTCATCGACTTCGGCGTGACTGGCTCCTGATTTGCCCCGCATGTCGTTGCCGCGATAGTGGCCGCTGAGCTGCCACGATAACGGCATAGCCCGGTCAATCCTGAGTGGTTCCGCCGGCACCGGCCGCGAACAAGTCTTCGACACCCTTTTCAACAATACGGTGCGCCGCATCGGCGCACGCTGACGCCGGGGCTGCACCGGTACGGTGTATCCAATCCCGCGACCGCAGCCTCCAGGTACGGCGAGCGTATTCCAGTTCGGTGTAGGGCCATTGGGTGACGATGCGGCCGGTGGGTGAACGAAAGTAACTGTCGCACTGGGTCCAGATGGTGCGCTCGAGGTCCGCGGAAAGCTGTTCGTTGTACCGCTTTTCGGCCTCCGGACGCACGTCGAGGTACCCGCCCCGACGCGCCACTCGGCTCACCGCGCTGGCCACTAGTCGCGCGCCGGCCTCGAGGATGTAGACGATCGAATTGCCGCCTTGGTTGGTGTTGGGACCGTAGAGCATGAAGAAGTTCGGGAATCCGCTGACGGCGACCCCCAAGTAGGCGCTGGGGTCGGGTCCCCATCGCTGGTGCAGGCGCCGTCCCCCGGCTCCGATGACGTCGACGCTCGACAGGTAGCGCGACGTCTCAAATCCGGTGGCCAGCACAATCGCATCGACGTCGACGACCTCACCGGTCTCCATGAGAACCGATGTTTCAGTGATTCGGTCGATCGGGTCGGTAACAAGTTCGACGTGGCCCTGCTGCAAGGCCCGGTAGTACTCGTCGCCCAGCAGCACGCGCTTACACCGGAACGGATAATCCGGTGTCAGCGCGCCTCGAAGCCGTTCGTCGGCCACGGTTCGCTGCAGGAAAGAGCTCGCGATCTGCGTGCGGGCCGTGACAACCGGGTCGTCGGCGAAAGTCGCGGTGTTGTCGTGCTGGAACTTCCAGATCTGCCAGCGTGTGCGGCGGATGGCCAGCGGGTTGCGCCGGAATCGCGCCAATTCGGTTGCGCTGTAAGGGCGGTCGTCCTTGGGGACCATCCACGGCGGTGTGCGCTGAAGCACGGTCACGCGTTCCGCGATTTTGGCCAGCTCGGGAACAACCTGCACTCCGCTGGCCCCCGTGCCGACCACTGCCACCTTCTTGCCCGCCAAGTCGATGCTGTGATCCCACCGCGCGGTGTGCATGACGGTGCCACTGAAGTCCTTCAGGCCGGGGATATCTGGGAGCTTCAGCGACCCGAACAAACCGACCGCGCAGACGACGACGTCGGCGGACAGGTTGACGGTGTGCGCGGCGCGCTCGACCTGACAGTCCCACTGCCACGTGTCGGCGTTCCAGCGTATTGCGTGGACCCGGGTGCCGAACATGATATGGCGACGCAGATCGAAGTCATCGACCACCGACTCAAGGTAGGCCAGAATCTCCGGCTGCCGAGCGTAGGTGCGGCTCCACAATTTGTTGGGCGCGAACGAAAACGAATACAGGTGGCTCTGGATATCGCAGGCGGCGCCGGGGTAGGTGTTGCGTCGCCAGGTACCTCCCACACCGTGGTCAGCCTCGATGATCGTCAGGTCGTCGATGCCGGCGCGGCGCAGCGCCACCGCCGTTCCAAGACCACCGAACCCGGCTCCGATGATCGCTACCTTCGGTGAGGGTCGACGCCGCATCGCCGTCCGTACCCGGCCGACGGCGTACCTCATGGGCCGGCCCCGCCTGCACGAATCTCGAGCCCCTCCATGTCCCGTTTCACCCGCCAGGTCTCCAAGATGTCGGCGTATTCGGTCGGCGCACCGAAGAAGAAGCTGCCCTGCCGAGTCTTGGCGTCCGCCATACCCTCCCGGTTGTAGTAGCCGGGAGTGCAGGTCTTGGCGCGCTCAGCGGTTAGTGCCGAGCGCTGTACAACCGTGTCGACCCAGGCGGCCTCGGCACTGCGTGAAGCCTCGATTTCGGTGGCACCGTGTTCGAGAGCCCACGCGATGATCCACGCGACATGGCTTGCCTGCACGTCAAGCAAATACGGAAAATTCACCGTCAGCCCCGCCTGGGCGATGCTCTCGATGAAGCAATTCGGGAATCCGTTGGCGCACAATCCCTGGAACGTGCGAACACCGTCACGCCATTGTTCTGTCAGCGTCACGCCGTCGCGGCCGATCAGCTGGAATCCGGTCCGGCGGCAGTAGTCGGTGCCCACCTCGAAACCCGTTGCGAAGATGAGGCAGTCGAGCTCGTAGGTCACTCCCTCGACGACGACGCCGGACTCGGTGATGCGCTCCACTCCGCGACCACGGGTATCAACCAATGTGACGTTGTCTCGGTTGAACGTCTGCAGGTATTCGTCGTGAAAGCAGGGCCGCTTGCAGAAGTAGCCGTACCAAGGCTTGAGCGCTTCCGCGGTGGCGGGATCGGCCACGATCTCGTCGACGCGGGCGCGTATTTCCTCCATCTTGGCGAAGTCCGCGAGTTCGATGTCGCGGGTCCGTTGCTCGGGGCTGACTGACCCCTCGGTGTCATGGCGCATGACCGGGAGCTTGCGGGTGATGCTCGTCCAGGCATCGGCGACCAGATCTTCCTCCGCCTGCCCACCGGCCGTGAGGATCTGGAAGTTCTGTATGCGCTTGCGTTGCCAGCCAGGATGTAATGTATTGGTCCACTGCGGATCTGTGGGTTGGTTAGCCCGCACGTCCACCGACGATGGCGTGCGCTGGAACACGTAGAGATGTTGTGCGGCCGCGCCCAGTTGCGGCACACACTGCACCGCGGTCGCGCCGGTGCCAATGACCCCGACGCGCTTACCGGCCAGGTTCTCCAGCTTCTCGCCGGTGTAGCCATAGTCCCACCGGCTGGTGTGGAATGTCTTCCCGCGAAAGGAGCCGATCCCGGGAATGCCGGGCAGCTTCGGTTTCGCTTGATACCCGTTGGCCATGGAGACGAACCTGGCCCGCATCTCGTCGCCCCGGTTGGTCCGGATAATCCAGCGGGAACTCGCAGCGTCCCAACGGATCTCATGGACGTCGGTCCGCAGGCACGCGTCGCGATACAGGTCGTAGTGCTCGGCGATGCGTTGGCAGTGCGCGAAGATCTCCGCTCCCTTGGCGTATTTTTCGGCGGGGATATACCCGAGCTCCTCCAACAACGGGATGTACACGTAGGACTCGACGTCGCAGGCGATCCCCGGATACCGATTCCAGTACCAGGTGCCGCCCACGTCGGCGGCTCTGTCGATCAATCGCACACTTTCGACACCGAGCTGACGGAGCCGCGCTCCCGTCAACAATCCACCGAAGCCCGCGCCGACGATGGCCACGTCGATTTCGTCGGTGAGGGGCTCGCGCGTGAATTTCCCATCCACCCAGGGGTCTTCGGCGAACCGGGCGAACTCACCCGCGATCTCCACGTACTGCGCGGTCCCGTCGGAGCGCAATCGCCGTGCCCGCTCTTCGGCGTACCTCTGCCGCAGCGCGTCGACGTCGAACGCACACCCAACAGTCTCGGTCAAGGCCTCGACCCCACTCTCCGTGAGCCCGACTCTATAATTAATCGCTTGATCGTATCAGGCAGATGGTGCTAACAGCGTGCCCCTGACCATGACCTTGGCCGAGCTCAGCGCGGCTTGATAGTCCTCCTGCGGCAAGGTGGCCGCCACCTCGGTCAAGCCATAGATGAGCGCATAGATCGCCTCTACTGCGCCCTGCGGATCTCGGTGATCCCCGAGCTCGCCGCGCCGGTATGCGTCCGCGACGACACCCTCGATGATTTCCCGGAACGTCTCAAACCCGGCTCCTACGTCCGGCCCGTCAGGCGCGACGGCGTTTTCCGCTCCGAGTTCCGCTCGGATCGCCCACTCGAATGCGGCCAAGTCCGGGTACTCGCGCATCAAATGGCCGCATTCGTCGAGGACCGCCTCAATTCGGTCGATGATGTCGCCGGCGCCTTCTGCCGCCTTTCGCAGCCGCGGCATGGCGGCCTCGGCTCTCGCCACGATCGTCGCCTTGATCAGTTGCGACTTGTTGGGAAAGTAGTTGTACAGACTGGCGCTGGTCACGTTCGCCATCCGGGCGATCTCACGGATCGTCGCCTTTGAGTAGCCGACCTCGGCCACACACCTCATAGTTGCGACGATGATGCGCTGGCGGGTTTCGTCTCCGCTTGCGCCGACCGGGCGGCCCAGCTGTGTCCGTGTCACGTGCTCGAATATATTCGACTGATCAATTAGTTCCGGCGTCGCGGAGGTGCGCGGTGAGTGACCGACAGACCGACGGCGGGCGCCGCGCGGCATGACCGTCACGTCACCCGAGTCGGGGTCTCAATTAGGCCGGCCAGTCGGCGCGAGTGGCGAGCAGACCCGCCGACGCATCATCACCGCGGCAATGCGTTGTGTGGTCGAGGTCGGCTACTCAAAGGCGACGATCCGTGAGATCGCCCGGGCCGCCGGCATGACCAGCGGCAGCCTGTACCACTATTTCCCGAACAAGTCCGAGCTGCTCAAAGCCACCGGCGAGGAGATCGAAGAGATCGTCTTGCCGCGACTGCGTGCTGCCGCCGCGAAGTCGGATAACGTCGTCGTCCGACTCGATGCGGTGCTGGACGAGTCGAAACGGCTGATACGTGACTATCCCTACCTGGCCGCGTTCTTGCGGGCGATACGCGCCCAAAGCACTGCCCGGCTGCGGCACGGCAGCCCTAACTACCCCGGGTCCAAGGCGCTGCGGGTCGTCGTCAACGAAATCATCTTGGACGCCCGGGCTCAAGGGGCGCTGTCCCCCGACAGTGACGAAGGGGCCGCGGTAGAGGCGATTTGTGCGCTGACGCGTGGTCTGTCGGAACGGGCTGCCAGTTTGCCGGCGGAGGCCTACGACACCACGCTGGACTCGGCTAAGCAACTCATCAGGGGAACGCTGTTCGCGCGACGCAAGCACACTCCCATGAAGCGACGATGGGTTGCTCAAGCGCCTGAACAACGTCGAGATCCTCACCCGAGGAGTTAATCGGTCAGATCCGTTATGGCAAGTCGGAAATCATCAGCTAGATGCTTTCGGCGAGCCTACCGCTACGGCGAGAATATTGGCGAAATTTCGCAATGCCGTTACGTTCGGTGAAGGCACGCCAACGCAATACGGACACCAGTGGGGTTGAGCCGTAAACCAGCGCCAATCCTCCTTGGGTGTTTGAGATTTTGCGCTTCGGTGTACAGATATCTAATAAGCCCGACTCAGGAGGGTCGACGATGAGGCCACGTGCAGCCGCCACTATGGCGATAGCCGCGCTGCTGTTCAGCGGATGTTCGGCATCACAGATAATCAACACCGGTGGGGACACCAAGTGCAAGGACTTCACCACGCAGGACGAGAAGAAGCAGACCGACGAGATCAGCAAGATGCTCAAGGACAAGAGCGGCACCGATCCGACGAACCTGGAAATCTCGGCAACCCGCGCATCGGCGTTGGTCTATTGCCAGACACTGGGCAAACCAGATAGCAAGATCTCTGAGGCACCCCACGGCTGATGAAGGTCCCGGTCTGCCCGATCAACAAGTCAGATCCGTTGTGGCAGCCGGGAAATTATCATGAATCCGCTCGTGGGCGGATTGTCAACCGACGAAGGCTGGTTAAGTCAGCAGTTGGTGACCGGGCCGTCAGTGAGTCGCCCAGTGTCCACAACGCCACCCCGATCAGCACCAGGTCCTTGAGCAGGAACTGGCCCGGCAGCGCTGACAAGACGGGCACGCCGTCGGCGTGAGTCGCGATTACACCGGGGGTGGTGAACAAAAAGCTCAATGTCCCCAGGAAAAGCACCACGGCCAACGCGCCGCCAACCGCCGACGCTCGTGGCCATACCGGGCGTAGCGCAATGAGAAGCGCGGCAACGATTTCCATTGTCCCCAGCCCACGTGCAACCGTAGTGACGCTGAATACATGGGATCCAACTCATCAGCGGGCTGTGTTCGATAAGCACGCGGGATTCCATCTTCACGTACTTGCCGAGCCCGATCCAGGCCAAGACGACGACCAGACCGTAACGGCTGACTAACTGCCCGCATCGGGTCAGGTTCTGCGCCAACTCGTTTGGTCCCCCACCGATGGTTGAATCGGTCATCAAGCGAACTCCTTTCGTCGGGTATCTGGACAGTCACACCCAGGCGCTCACTGCGTCGATGATGTCGGCGACTTCGGTGCGGGTCGTGTAGTCGGGGTGTACGTCGATCCAGCGGATAATTCCCTTGCTGTCGACGATGGCCACAGTTGGCATCGGCACCCCTTGCGTGCCGTCGGCGTTCGACTCAGCCAGATCGAGGCCGATGGTGCGCTGAGCGTCGCGGGCATCGTCGGTTGGGGCGGTGAGCACACCCAACGCAGCTGCTATTTGATTGCCCGGGTCAGACAAGACGGTGAAGGTCAGCTCGTTCTTCTCCTGCATTGACAGTGAGCCATCGGGCTTTTGCGGACTGATCGCCAGCAGCGGGATATCGCGCTGGGCCAGCTGCGGGACGAGGTCCTCCTGATAGGCACGCAGCGTCAGGTTGCAGTACGGGCACCATGCCCCGCGGTAGAGAACGACCACGGAACTGCGTCCGCCCGTGGCCTTAGCCAGGGTGGTGGGCGCGCCGTGCACGTCGAGTAGCTGCGCGTCGGGCATGGGTTCGCCCGGCACGGCGACGCCCGCCGGCATTCCATTGGCTTGCAGGCCAGCCCGCTCGGCGGCGAAGGCGTTGGCCACGCCGTCGGGGAGCTGGCCGGCCATCCCCTGCTGTAGTTGAGCGACCCGCTCGGCGATGGTCGCGTGGTTGGTGTCGGTAGTACTGACCATGAGTCGTTGCCCTCCGCGCAGGTGCCGGCGTGGCGCACCACAGCTCTCCGGGGACTTCCGCAGCTTCCGGCACCGAGTAATAGATGAACGCTTCCAGCCTCCGGGTTCAAAAATGGAGTGTCAACTCCAAAATCAATGCTACTTTTGGAGTGACTGCTTCACTCAGGAAAAGGGGCGACATGGCGCCAGCCGGCTACGACAAACTGACCACGAAGGGCCGCGCGACCCGCGACCGCATCGTGGCCGCGGCCTCGGAATTGATGTTGGAGCGCGGCGTCGCGCGGACCACCATCGAGGACATTCAGGAGGCCGCGGACATCAGCACGTCGCAGATGTACCACTACTTTGCCGACAAGAACGATCTTGTCACCGCGGTGATCGACTTTCAGACCGACCAAGTACTCGGCGGTCAGCACCTCGGCCTCGACCGCATCGAAAGTATCGAGGACTTATACCGCTGGCGCGACATGATGGTGAACATCGTGCGCGATCAAAGCGGCGCTGGCGGCTGCCCGCTCGGATCGATGGCCAGTGAGCTGTCCGAATGCGATCCCGTTGCGCGGGCGCGGCTCGCGCAGTCATTTGCCCAGTGGGAGAGCATGATTCACGACGGATTGGTCGCGATCGTCGCGCGTGGCGAGCTACCCGAAGGAACGGACATCAACCGCATCGCGCTAGCGTTCCTTGCCGGCATCCAGGGTGGACTGCTGCTCAGCCAGGTCCGCCGCGAAACCGCCCCGCTCGAGGCCGCGGTGGATACCATGATCGAACACCTCAGCCGCCTCGGGATGCGGTAAAGCGCTCCAGCCCGGCCACGATGAGCCGCAATCCAAACGTGAACTCCTCCTTCAATGGAACGGGGAGCTCGTCGGCAACCGCGACCGTAGCGGGATAGCGGGAGGGATCGAGTTGATGGAACGCAGCCGATACTTCGGCGTCTTGTTGGCCGCTGGCCGCCGTCGAGCCGGAGAGTTGGATCGCGAAGCCGAGCACATAACGGGCCAGTGTGGCGTAGGCGTGAGCGGAGGCCGCCGGCGCGAAGCCGTTGTCGAGCAGGACCGACAGACATAGCTCGCGATTGGCCAGCGCGTTGGGCCCCATCGGGGTGTAGTCGATCAGCAGAGATGCGACGTTGCCGTGCCGGCTGAGTGCGTCAAACATGTTCTGCGCAAACGATATACAGGCTTGTTGCCAGGGCAGCTCGGTAGCCGCTCGGGCGTCGACGTCGACTTCGCCCAGTATGTGGTCGACCACCATCGCCACCAATTCCGACCGGTTGGCGAAGTGCCGGTAGAGCGTGGCGGTGCCCGATCCCAGGCGCTGCGCCAGCGATCGCATCGACAGTGCGTCGGCGCCCTGCTCGTCGAGGAGTTCGAGCGCGGCGGCGAGGATGCGGTCCAAGGGCAGGGCTGGGCGGCCGCGGGAGCGGTTTGATGACGACTGACCGGCGCTGCTCAATGTCGGCCTCCAAATCGGGTGTGACCAGGCAGGCGTTGACCGTCTCCATTTTAACGGATACGGTGTATCCATTAATGGCCTCGACGGATACCCGACTGATAGCAAGGACAGTTCGCCATGCTCCTCCCCCTGGCATCAGAGCCGTACACGGCTCCCACCGACCGCGACATGCTTCCGTCCGAGCGACGTGAATTCGTGCGAACCCACCGCACCTGTGTGTTCGGCTACCGCCGCCGCAACGACGGCCCGGCCATGTCGATCGTCTACTACATCCCCACCGACACCGACGAGCTGCTGGTGTCCACAATGGCCGACCGCGGCAAAGCCCGCATCGTCGAACGCGACGGCAAGGTCAGTCTGTGTGTCCTCGACGAGCGGTGGCCGTTTGCCTACCTGCAGGTCTATGCCGACGCGACCATCGAACGAGATCGCGATCTGGTGGTCGACGTGATGATGGCCGTTGCCGGTCGTATGTCCGGCCAACCACTCGGGGAGGAGGCGCGCCCCTACGTAACCGAGATGTCGGAGCGAGAAAACCGCATCGTCATCCGCTGTCGACCCTACGCCAGCTACGCACAACCCCCACGCCACCTGTACCGCAATGACCAAGCCAAAGAACTGACCCACTGGGTGTCGGGCGTGGTCCCGTGGGACGCCGTCGACCCCGTGGCGAACGCATCGTTGTAGGCGCGGTCCTACTGCGCGGCGTACCGATCCCGCAACTTGGCCAGCGTCGCCTCGATGCCCGCAGAGTTGGCCTTGCGGAAACCCATCCGTTCGTAGTACTTCAATCGGTTCTTGAGCGCACCGGCGTCGTGATAATCGAACGTCTCGGTGACCCGGGTCAGTGTCGGGGAGAGCGACTCGAACTGCCACCGCCAGCGGTGGCCGACCGGATGGCGCCATTCGAACAATTCGTTCGGTTTGAAGGCGGTCACCGTGCTGGTGATCCGGTATGGCACGCCGAACATCTTCATATTCGTCGAAAACTTCGACCCCACAGCCATTTCCGCTGGCATCTTGATGTTGTCGCGCACGGTTCCCGATCCATCCAGTTCGCGGTGGCGGCGGGGGTCGGCGGCGAAAGCGAACAGCTCGGCTGCCGGCGCGGCGACTTCAACCGACCGGCAAACCCGCTGAGATCCCGCATCGACAACGTTGACGGTCATGGTGTCTCCTTCCGC